>JAFAAW010000002.1 GCA_023426365.1 Pseudomonadota bacterium | reverse complement strand
GCCGGTGAAACTGCTGCTGACGCCGGGCCAGGCCTCGGACAAGGCCGCCGCGCCGACCATGTTGGAGGGGCTGCCGACGGCTCAGGCTTTTGTCGGCGACCGAGGCTACGACTGGCAGGCGCTGGTCGATCTGGTCAAATCCAAGGGTGGCTGCGCCCACATCCCAACGCAGCGCGACCGCAAGGTCCAGCGCTCCGTCGATCACGCTCTCTACCGACAGCGTAACCTCGTCGAACGTTTCTTCAATAAGCTCAAGCACTTCAGGCGGATCGCGACGCGCTTCGATAAATCGGCCAGGAACTTCCTCGCCGCCGTCATGCTCGCCTCAACCCGCCTGTGGATGCGGACTTATGAGTCCAGAACCTAAGCCCCCCTTCCGACCTGTGGCGGATCGCGCTACTGTAAGGCGCATTCTGGGGGTTCTGGGGGAAACGGACCATGCAGGCCGACAAACATTCGTTGGCGCCGTCATCCGCGGCGGCCGGTTGGGTGCAGTCCATGGGGGGACTGTATCTGGCGGTGGCGGCGCTGCTGCTGGTGGTGTTCGCCGTCGTCGCGCTGCAAGGCGTGGTCCTGCGTGCCCGCCCCGAAACCCCGGCCGCCGCGCCGGCGGTGGCCGAAGGGGCGCTGTCGGCGGCCGAACGCGCCGCGCTCTACGAGCGGCTGGCCAAGATGGGCGCCGAATTGTCGGCCGAGGCGGCCGAACGCAACCGCCTGGCCCACCGGCTGGAGGAATTGCTGGCGGCCCGCGCCGAACTGGGTCTGCAGGCGGAAAGGACCGGCGACGCCCCCACCGACGCCCGCGCCAGCCTGTTGGCCGCCATCGAGGAAACCGAGCGCCAACTGGCCGCCGTTTCCCAGGCGCTGGAGGTGGCGGAACAGCGCATCAGTGCCAGCCAGACGCAGGTGGCCGGCCTGGGGGTGCGCCTGAACCGCGCCCTGCTGGCCAAGGTCGAGGAATTGCAGCGCGGCCGTTCCGAATTCTTTGCCCGCCTGCGGGACGTGCTGGCCGACCGCCCCGGCTTCAAGGTCGAGGGCGACCGCTTCACCCTGCCGTCCGAGGTGCTGTTCGCCCCCGGGTCCGACGTGCTGCTGCCCCAGGGCGTCGAGGAAGTGCGCCGGTTGGCCGCCACCCTGAACGCGGTGCGGGCCGAGTTTCCCGCCGGGCTGAACTGGGTGCTGCGGGTCAGCGGCCATACCGACAAGCGGCCCATCAGCAATGCCCGCTTCGCCTCCAACTGGGAATTGTCGGTCCTGCGCGCGGTGACGGTGGCCAAGGCGCTGATCGCCGCCGGCGTGCCGCCCGAGCATGTGGCCGCCGCCGGCTTCGGCGAGTTCCAGCCCATCGCCACCGACGACACCGAGGCCGCGCACGCCCGCAACCGGCGCATCGAATTCCGCCTGGACCAGCCCTGACGCGCTGGGCCGCCCCGGCTTCTCGCCCTGGCCGGGCGGCACCCAGGTCGGTGCGGTTTGAAATGAGGGGCGGCTGATGTGCCCGGCCGTCATTGGCCTGGCAGCCGCCCGCTGTTCAAACCCCGCGCGGGGCGCTGGAAGGACGGGACCATCCGCAAGGGAGAGGTTCAGTCGGCCGCCGGCCCCGGCAGCGGCAGGCGGACATGGAAGGTGCTGCCCAGGCCGGGCGCCGAATCGACGGCGATACGGCCGCCATGCTGTTCGGCGATGCGCTTGCAGATGGCCAGGCCGATGCCGGTGCCGGGATATTGCCCGCGCGTGTGCAGCCGCTGGAAGATCATGAAAATCCGCTCGAAATATTGCGGGTCGATGCCGATGCCATTATCGGCCACCGACAGCACCACGCCGTCGCCGTCAAGGCGGCCGCGCACGTCCACCTGGGGCGTCCGCTCGGGGTGATGGTATTTCAGCGCGTTCTGGATCAGGTTCTGCGCCATGCGCGACAATTCGTCGCGGCAGCCGAAGATGCGGGGCAGGTCGTCCAGGCCGGGATCGACGCGGACCGCCGCGCCCAGGGTGTCGATCTCGATCTGCAAGGGCCTGAGCGCGTCATCGACGATGGTGCGCAAAGAGACCATTTCCTTGGGCGGGGCGATGCGGCCGATGCGGGAATATTCCAACAGGTCCAAGATCAGCCGGTTCATGCGCTCGGCGCCGTCGCGGGCGAAGGCGATGAATTCGTGGCCGTCCTGGTCCAGCTTGTCGCCGTAGCGCCGTTCCAGCAACGAGACGTAGGACGTGACCATGCGCAGCGGCTCGCGCAGGTCGTGGCTCGCCACATAGGCGAATTGTTCCAGTTCGGTGTTGGACCGCTCCAGCGCCTCGGTCTTCTGGCGCAGCGCCTGCTCGATGGCCTGGCGCTGGGTGATGTCGCGGAACACCACCACCGCACCGGTGATGGCGTCCCCCCGCCGCATGGCCGCCACCGAATATTCCACCGGAAAGCTGCTGCCGTCCTTGCGCCAATAGACCTCGCCCGCCACCTCGCGCGGCTGCCCGTCGGCCAGCGTCTTGTACATGGGGCAGTCGGTCGGCGGGTAATCGGTGCCGTCGGCGTGGTGGTGGTGGCAGTTTTCGTGCAGGTACTTGCCGACCCCTTCCTCTCCCTCCCAGCCCAGCAGGTGGCGGGCCGCCGGGTTCATGAAGGTGAGCCGCCCGTCCACGTCCAGCCCGCAAATGCCCTCCTGCGGGGCGCTCAGGATCAGTTCGCGCTCCTGGCGGGCCATTTCCGCCTCGTGCTGGCGTTGGGCCAGCGTCGCCTCGGCCTGCTTGCGCGCCGTGCGCATGGAGGCGAAGGCTTCCACCAGCTCGCCCACCTCGTCGCCGCCGGCGGCCGGCAGGGGGGCGTCGAAATTGCGCGCGGCCAGCGCGCGCGACGCCCGGGCCAGTTGGCGCAGCGGCCGCAGCACCGCCCCTTCCATCACCAGAAGCGCCAGCGCCAGCATGACGAAGGCGAAACCGGCAAAGGCCGCGCCCAGCTCGAAGAAACGCCGGTTCTGCCGCTCCAGGGCGGCGGTGCGGTCGATGATCACCGACAGCCGGCCCAGATGCATGACGCCCATTTGCACCGGCCGTTCGATGGTGAAAAACACCTGCCCGGCCCCCGCCTGCGGCAGCGGCGCGTCGCGGAAGGGAAACACCGTGCGTCCCTGGCGGTCGGTGACCACCAGGGCCTGCCAATCCGGGTTGCCGCTCAGCAGGGCGGCCATGTTCTCGTGCACCACGTCTAACTGGCTGGTCAGCAGCAACGGCACCAGGATTTCGCTGACGCTGTCCAGGTGATGGGAAATGCTGGCCTGGAAATCGGCCTCGGCATCGGCGCGCAGGCGGGGGATCCAGGCAAGATAGAAATAGCCCAGCACGGCCACGAACACGGCCACCAGCGGCAGCAGCAGTTTCTGATGCAGCTTCATGGCCGCTCCCCCTCCTCGGCCCAATAGCTTTCCAGGCCCCAGCCGGCCATGGGCAGGTAATCGGCCATGGAGGTGGCGACCGCCGGACGCATGGGAATGCGGGCCAGGATGTCGGCGCCGCCGGGGGTCTGCTGCATGTCCAGCAGGGCGCGGCGCACCGCTTCGCGCGCTGGTTCCGGCACGCGCGGATGGGCGGCGATGGGATGGGACGGTATCTCGCGGGTGGTGTAGAGCACGCGCACCCGCTCGCGCACCGCCGCCTCCTGCTCCTCCAGCACCTTCTGCACGCCGCCGCCGGCATCCACCAGCCCGTTGGCCACATGCAGATAGACCGAGGTGTGCGTCTTCACGTCGCGCAGCGCCACCCGCACCCCGAACAGCCGTTCCAGATCGGCACGCAGGAGGATGCTGGCGCCCAGCGCGTTGGCCGACGGCACTGCCAGCGTTTTGCCGTCCAGCTCGCGCGGGGAGCGATAGGGCGCATCCGTGGACACCAGCAGGATGCCGCGCAGAGGCGCGCGGTCGCGCACCAATGGGACGTAGCCCTGGCGGTTGCGTTCCATCAGGATGTGGTAGGGGTTGGTATAGACGAAATCGAAGGCTCCGGCGGCAAGCTGGCGTTCGAACTCGACCACCGAAAGCGTGGTGGTCAGCCGCAGGTCCAGCCCGGTGCGCGCGGCGACCTCATCCACCACCGGCTTCCAGATTTCCACCAGCCGGCGCCGCTCGAACTGGGGAACCACGGCGAAGCTGTACGCTTCCGCGGCGACGGCCGCCCCCGTCCACAGAGCCGTCATCACGGTCAGGATGCGCAAGACGAGCCGGCGGGAGCTTGAAGCGGCAATGGGAAACGCCATGGCACGCCTCCAAGGGGGAAGGTAATCTTAGGATCAGTATCGTCCGAACGCGCAAGCCTGTCGCCCCCCTTTCTGCCGGGGCCGGGGCGCAAAATGTGCGCGGCTGCGTCGCCTGTTGCGCCATGCCCGCCGCCATGCCCTATACTGCGCCTCCACTATCCCAAAGGCAGCCCGGAACCCGCCGTCGATGACCCTTGAACAGACGCTGAGCATGGCTGTGCTGGCGGGCACCCTGGTCCTGTTCATCTGGAACCGGCTGCGTTACGACATCGTCGCCGTTCTTTCGCTGCTGGCGGCGCTGGCCACCGGCGTGGTGCCGATGAAGGAGGCGTTTTCCGGCTTCAGCGACCAGGTGGTGATCGTGGTCGCCAGCGCGCTGGTGGTCAGCGCGGCGCTCAGCCGCTCGGGCTTGATCGAGCAACTGATCCGCCCGCTGGCGCCCATGATGGCCAAACCCGACGCCCAGGTCGGCATCCTGGTCAGCCTGGTCACCGTGCTGTCCGCCTTCATGAAGAACATCGGCGCCCTGTCCATCTTCATTCCGCTGGCCCTGAACCTGGCGCGGCGGCACGGCACCGCCGGCTCGCTGGTGCTGATGCCGCTGGCCTTCGGCTCGCTCATCGGCGGCCTGGCGACGCTGATCGGCACCTCGCCCAACATCATCGTGTCGCGCATCCGCGAGGAGGTGATGGGCACGCCCTACCACATGTTCGATTTCGCCCCCGTGGGCGCCGGCATCGCGGTCTGCGGCGTGATCTTCCTGACCTTCGGCTGGCGATTGCTGCCCAAGGAGCGCCAGACCCGCGCCCGACCCGAGGACCAGTTCCGCATCGCCGACTACCTGACCGAGGTGCGCGTCACCCAGGGGTCGCCGCTGATCGACAGCACGGTCAACGACCTCGAGCAATTGTATTCCGGCAGCGCGGTGACGGTGGCGGCGGTGATCCGCGACCACGGCCACCGCTATATCCCGGGCGAGGGCTGGGTGTTCGTGGAAGGCGACATCCTGATCCTCGAGGGCGACCCCGACAGCCTCAAGCCCCTGATGCAGAGCGCCAAGCTGGAACTGGCCGAAAAGGTGGAGGCCAGCGGCAGCCAGGAGGATCTGGGGATTGCCGAGGTGGTGGTCGGCCCCACCTCGCCGCTGGTGGGCACCAGCCTGGAACGGAGCGATCTGCGCGCCCGCCACGGCATCGCCGTGCTGGCGGTCAGCCGGGGCGGCCGCCATTTCGTGTCACGCCTGCGCACCATGGTGCCCAAGATCGGCGACGTCCTGGTGATCGAGGGCGAGGAATCGGCGCTGCCGCGCATCATCGCCGATCTCGGCTGTCTGCCGCTGGCGCAGCGCAACCTGCGCCTGGGCCGCGAGAAGATGCTGGCCCCCGCCCTGATCCTGGCGGTGGCCATGGCGGCCATCGGCTTCGAGGTGGTGCCGGTGTCGGTGGGCTTTTTCGCCGCCGCCGCCGCCATGCTGCTGGTGGGCGTCATCAGCCCGCGCGACGCCTATGACGCCATCGAATGGCCGATCATCGTCATGCTGGCCGCCCTGATCCCGGTCAGCGACGCCATCCAGCAGACCGGCGCGTCCGAGGTGATCGCCGGCTGGCTGCGCACGGCGGCCGAGGTGATGCCGCCGTCGGGCGCGGTGGCGCTGATGATGGTGACGGCCATGGTCCTTACGCCGTTCCTCAACAACGCCGCGACCGTGCTGGTGATGGCGCCCATCGCCGCCAGCCTGGCGCGTCAGCTCGGCCTCAGCATCGACCCGTTCCTGATGGCGGTCGCCATCGGCGCCGCCTGCGACTTCCTGACCCCCATCGGCCATCAATGCAACACGCTGGTGATGGGGCCGGGCGGCTATCGCTTCGGCGATTACTGGCGCCTGGGCCTGCCGCTGACGCTGATCGTGGTGGCGGTGGGGGTGCCACTGATCCTGCTGTTCTGGCCGGTCTGAGGCTGGGTCACGGCGCCGGCCGGCCCGTCACCGACGCCCGCGCCGCCACCGGCGCCATGCCGCTGCGCAAGGCGGCGATGTAAAGCTGCTCCTGGCGCGCCAGCGCGTTGTCGGGGTCCAGGCGCAGGGCGTTGGCCAACGCCACCTCGGCTTCGTCCAGACGCTTGAGTTCGATCAACGCCACCGCCCGCCCGCGCAGTAGGCGGGCGCGCTCCGGCGCCGACAGACCGGGCAGCCTGAGGCCGCGGTCGTACGATGCCAGCGCATGGGGCCAGCGCTGCATCAGCCCCAGCGCGACGCCGCGTTCGGCATACAGCAGCCGCCGGCTGGCGCCCAGTTCGGCGCCCTTGACCGCGCCGGGCAACGCCAGGCCGGCATCGAGCACGCGCAGGGCCTCGGCCGGCTGGCCCACATGGACATAATGGCCGCCCAGCACCAGGGCGATGGTCGGATAGGGGTTGTTCGTCACCATCACGTTGCCTTGGGCCGGCATCCGCCCGGCCCCGGCCGCCAGGGCGGCGGCCTCGGCCGGGCCATCGGCCAGCACCACCTGCTCCGCCCCCTTGTACTGGGGCGCGAGCAGCACCGACGGCGCCGCCGCCAGCGCCTGCTCCAGGGCCGCCACATGGGGCTGCACCCCGGCCGCGCCCTTGCCGGCGATGTCGGCGCTGGCGGCCTCCAGCGCCTTCTGCGCCTTTTCCCACGGCGGCAGTTGCGCAAGCTTCTGCGCGGCCACGTCCTCGTCGGTGGCGGCGCAGCCGCCCAGCGCGACGGCCACCCCCAGGGCTGCGGCAACGGCAATCATCCTCATGGCTTTCCCCCTTCGGCGGCCGGGCGCCAACATGGGCCGCAGCTTAGCAGACCATTGGGGGCAAACGAAAGACAGCCCCGGCGGCACAGCGTGGATACGCCTGCACCTCAGGGAATGGACGCATGCGGCGCCATGCGTCACTAATCGCTTGGCCGGGGGATTGGCTCGGGCTAGCGTGGCGGCCGCTGCTCGTCGATCACGGCGCGGCAACCCACGACCAGACAAAGGGGCAAGCATGCGCATCCACAACGGCTGCACGGTCACGCTGCACTACAACGTCAAAGCCGACACCGGCGAACTCATCGATCCCGGCGAGGCCCCCATTGTGTACCAGCATGGCGACCCCGACGACCTGTTCCCCAAGCTGCAAGCGGCACTGGACGGCGCCGCCCTGAACGACACCATCACCGCCACGCTGGAAGCCGCCGATGCCTTCGGCCCCTACGACCGCAGCCTGGTGCGCATGGAACACCGCGCCAGCTTCGGCTTCGACGTCGAGATCGGCACCCAGTTGGAAGGAGCCGACGACAAGGGCGAACCCGTGCTGTTCGTGGTCAGGGAAATCGACGGCGACCGCGTCACCGTTGACGCCAACCACCCCCTGGCCGGCCTGGCCCTGGTCTTCACCTGCACGGTCACGGCGATCCAGCCGCCGGCATAGGCGCGACATCCGCCGTACCCGACCAGGCGCTCGGCCGGCACCGGGCAACAGAGGCACACGCCCGGCACGACCTCCGCCTTCCGAGGGCGAAGGTCGTTTCCCCCTTTGCCATCCGCCCCGATCCGCGCTATAAACCTCGGCTCTCGCCATTGGCTTTCTTTGGCCGAGACCCGCGCAGCCGTAGCTCAGCTGGATAGAGCGCTGCCCTCCGAAGGCAGAGGTCGTAGGTTCGAATCCTACCGGTTGCGCCATT
>JAFAAW010000141.1 GCA_023426365.1 Pseudomonadota bacterium | reverse complement strand
AGAGATGGTGGGCGATGCAGGGATTGAACCTGCGACCCCACCCGTGTGAAGGGTGTGCTCTACCGCTGAGCTAATCGCCCATCTCTTCTTGTACCCAAGTTTCGCCCAAGTATATGGCCGAAACCCTTGCTAGCCCTGGAGGGCGCATTCCCGTGTGCAGGGTGTGCCCTGCCGCTGAGCTACGCGCCCATTCCCTCGTGGGAGGCCGCTTTATAGTGGGACCGCTTTTTCCTGTCAACGAGGAAAATGCACTTCTTCGACGGCCTCAGATGGTGTCGCGCCCGGCCACCTTGACCACGTTGGGCGGCACATAGGCGGCCAGCCGGTCAAGCAGGGCGGCGGGGTCGGATTCCACCGCCGCCATGGCCCGGTGGCGGTCCTTGAGGAAGCCTTCGGACACACTGTGGTCAAGGAAGGCGTGCAGGTGGTCGTAATAGCCGTCCACGTCCAGGAACCCCAGCGGCTTGGGGTGGATGCCCAACTGGCCCCATGTCCACACCTCGAACAATTCCTCGAGCGTGCCGATGCCGCCGGGCAGGGCGATGAAGGCGTCGGACAGGTCGGCCATCATCGCCTTGCGCTCGTGCATGGTGTCCACCACGTGCAGGGCGGTCAGCTCGGGGTGGCCCACTTCCATGCGCATCAGCGCCTCGGGGATGACGCCGATCACCTCGCCGCCGGCGGCCATGGCGGCATTGGCGAGCACGCCCATCAGCCCCACCTCGCCGCCGCCATAGACCAGCCCCAGGCCGCGCTCGGCGATCAGGCGGCCGGTGGCGCGAGCCGCCTCGGCATAGGCCGGGCGCAGGCCCAGGCTGGATCCGCAAAAGACGCAGATGCGGCGCATCAGCCTTCCGCCAGGATGCGGTTGAACTCGCGCACCGCCGCCTCGGGGCCTTGCGGGTGGTTCCACACGCCGCCGGCCACCGCCAGGAAATCGGCACCCGCCTGCACCAGCGGACGGCAATTGTCCACGGTGATGCCGCCGATGGCGACGCTGGGCACGGTGAACAGCTCGGCCCACCAGGTCAGCAGCGCGGGTTCGGCGTGGAATTTCGCGTCCTTGGTGGTGGTCGGGAAAAAGGCGCCGAAAGCGACGTAATCGGCCCCCTTTTCGCCCGCTTCCATGGCCAGATGGCGCGAATCGTGACAGGTGACGCCAATGATGCCGTCGCCCAGCGCCTTGCGGGCATCGGCATAGGAGCCATCCTCCTGGCCGATATGGACGCCGTCGCAGCCGGTCTCGAACGCAAGGTCGGGGCGGTCGTTCAGCAGAACGGCGACGCCGCGCCGTTGCGCCGGTGGGCGCAGCACGTCCACCACGCGACACAGGTCGTCGTCGGACAGGTTCTTCAGGCGGATCTGGACACAGGCGATGTCGCCGGCATCCAAGGTGGCCTCCCACGTCTTCACCCACTGGTACGGATTTTCGATGACCGGGGGGGTGATCAGGTACAGGCGGCAGGAATCGGTGGAAATGGTCGTGGCCCTTTGCGCTATGGGTCGCTGGCGATGGGCCAAGATAGCCACGGGGGCGGCCGATTTGGCAAGCGCGGCCTGCTGCCCAGAAATGATCACATTCGCTCCCTAATCCCGCCACGCATCGAAGGGAGTATCTGTCTCACCGGACGGGCTGGCCCGCCGGCAGGATAAGAAACTCAGGAAGGAACCCCTCCCATGCGCGTCACCCACATGCTCGCCGCCGCTTTGGTTTCCGCCTCGCTGCTGCCCGTCGCGGCGCTGGCCGAAAGCGCGACCCCGGCGGTCCCGGCCACGCCGGCGGTTCCGGCGGTGACCGACAAGGCGACCACGGAAAAGCCGGTCGAGGCCAAGGCCGAGCAGGCCGGCAAGAAGCTGGACAAGGCCGAGCAGAAGGCGGGCAAGCACGCCAAGGACCACGCCGCCAAGGACCACGCCAAGGACATCGAGAAGAAGGGCAAGAACGGCGCCGACCATGCCGCCGACAAGGCCCAGGAAAAGGCCGCCCCGAAATCGGCGGTCCAGCAGTAACACCCCGCCATTCCCCGTCGCCGGTCTAATCCCCGCCGGCGTCGGGGCAGGCGGCGGAAGACGACGGCGCCGGTGTGCCGAACTCCTCCCCACCGCAAGCCCCCCAAGGCTCCGGGGCCGCGTCTTCCGCCGTCAGCCGTGTTCTTCGCGCCCCTCGGGGCGCGGGGGCGCGGCTGTTGGTGTATGGGGGGCGGCCGCCGCCGGCGCGGTCCGCCATGCGTCGCGGGCGATCGCCCGGGTTCCCCGCTGTCGGGCAATGTCGTCCAGCTTGTGCAGGACGTCGGGCGGCACATCGGCGACGATCGGGCCCAGCCCGTCGCGCAGCGCCGCCAGCGCCAGCCCGGCCGAGGGGCCGCAATCGGCCACCGCCTCGAAGCGGGCATGGGGAAATTCCGCCCGGACCATGCCCAACAGCTCGCGCCACCAGCCCAGGCCCGCCTGCGTCAGCGGCGGGCTGATCAGCATCACCGTCTCGGCGCCCGCATGCGCCGCCGCCAGGACGGCGCGGGCGTCATCCAGGGCGTGGATGAGGGTGGCCTTCACATGGCCTCCTTGGCGATTGCGGCGGACAGGCGGGGCATGCAAGCGGTCTCCGGCAGGGGCGGGGCCAGCGTAGCCGCGCCCCGGAACCTGTCAAGGCGGGCTTGCGTTGACACATGAAGGGAACGGCCCTAACTTCGCATCCCAATTGAAAAAGTTCGGGGGACCCTGCGTGTCCGAGCAAACCACGGCGGCGTTCAGCCGTACCGCCGAAGCGGTGCGGCGCCTGGGCAACGCCATCGACCGCCTGGAAGCGGCCAGCGCCCGCGTCGGCGCGGGCGACCTGTTGCTGGCCGGCGAGTTGCGCGACGCCCGCGACCGCCAGGCCATGCTGGAAGAAACCACCCGCGTGGTTGCCCAGCGGCTGGACGGCGCCATCGACCGACTGCGCACCTTGCTGGAGGAATAGGCCGTGGCCGTTGTCAATCTCACCATCAACGGCCGCGTCTACGAAATCGCCTGCGACGATTCCCAGGTGGCCCGCGTCAATGAACTGGGCCACGAGGTGGACAGCCGCGCCCAGACCCTGCTCAAGCAATTGGGCAACGTGCCCGACGCCCGCCTGCTGGTCATGGTCGGCCTGATGCTGGCCGACGAGCTGGCCGAAAGCCGCGACCAGCTCAGGAACGCCAGCGGCGCCGTCACCGCCGCCGCCGAGGGCGACGCCGCCCTGGCCGAAGGGATCGAGGCCCTGGCCGAGCGCATCGAGGGCATTGCGGAACGCCTGGAAAGGGCCTAGCTTTAATACCGGAGCGGTCTGCTGCACGGTGCGTCAGGCAGCTAATGTCCCTGGGGCGATACCGATCCTCTAGGGAGCTGTCCCTGCCGGGGCCGAGGTCCCGGTACATGGCGCCCACCTGATTAGTCAGGCCACGGAGGACTTACAACGCCAACGGCCGAGGTGGCGCCGCTCCGCCTAATTCCCCCCATGAGCCAATCTCCCGATCTCGCCTCCGTCAAGAAACTGGTCCGCGCCCATCAGGTGGCGGTGCGTCGCCGCGCCTTCGAACAGGGCGCCAGCGCCGCCGCCGGCGCCGTGGCCGCGCTGGCGCCCGTGCTGGCCGAACGCATGGCCCTGGCCGCAGGCGCGATCGTCGCCGCCTATTGGCCCATGGGCGACGAGATCGACCCCCGCCCGCTGATGGCGGCGCTGGCCGCCCGGGGCTGCCGCCTTGCCCTGCCGGTGGTGGCCACGCGCGGCACGCCCTTGCAGTTCCGCGCCTATGCCGAGGGCGATGTGCTGGAGCCGGGACTGCACGGCACCGTCCATCCCGCCGCCCATGCGCCGGCGGTGGTGCCGGCCCTGCTTCTTGTGCCGCTGCTGGCCTTCGACCGCCAATGCTATCGCCTTGGCTATGGCGGCGGGTATTATGACCGGACGCTGGAAGTCCTGCGCAATAATGCCCAGGTTAAGGCGGTCGGGCTGGCCTTTGCCGCCCAGGAGGTGACGGCCGTTCCCCGCGACGGCCACGACCAGCGCCTGGACGCCATCGCCACCGAGAACGGATTGATCACGCCCCAGCCGGAGACAGACATCACATGAGACTACTTTATCTTGGCGATGTGGTGGGACGCGCGGGACGTGACGCCGTGGTGGAGGGACTGCCGGAAATCCGCCGCCGGCTGGAGCTGGATTTCGTGGTGGTGAACGGCGAGAACGCCGCCCACGGCTTCGGCATCACCCCCAAGATCTGCGAGGAATTCTACGCCGCCGGCGTGGACGTGCTGACGCTGGGCAATCATTCGTGGGACCAGCGTGAGATCATGCCCTATATCGACACCGATCCGCGCCTGCTGCGCCCGGCCAATTACCCGGCCGGCACGCCGGGCAAGGGCGTGGGCGTCTATGCCCTGCCGCGCGGCCGCAAGGTCATGGTCATCCAGGTCATGGGCCGGCTGTTCATGGACCCGCTGGACGACCCGTTCGCGGTGGTGGAGCGCGAGTTGTCGCGGGTGCGCCTGGGGGCGGCGGGGGGCGGCGCCGACGCCATCATCATCGACGTTCACGCCGAGGCGACCAGCGAGAAGATGGGGATGGGCCATTTCGTGGACGGCCGCGCCAGCCTTCTGGTCGGCAGCCATTCCCATATCCCCACCGCGGATGCCCAAATCCTGCCGAACGGCACCGCCTACCAGACCGATGCCGGCATGTGCGGCGACTATGATTCGGTCATCGGCATGAAAAAGGACGCCGCCATCCACAAATTCGTCCGCAAGATCCCCGGCGAGCGGCTGTCGCCGGCCGATGGCCCGGGCACCGTGTGCGGGGTGATGGTGGAAACCGACGACCGCACCGGACTTGCCGTCAAGGTGGGGGCGCTGCGGCTGGGGCCGCGCCTGGCCGAAGCCTGGCCGGTGTGAGCGGCGCGGGGGGGGGGGCGCTTGCCCCCTTTCGCCGGTCCCCTTTCGCCGGTCGGCGAAACTTGCCATAGTGCCCGGATTCAGTGAAACGCCGCTTCCGCCATAGCTCTGCGTCCACAAGATGTGGTATAGGCGGCGCCAAATCATTTCACTCTGAACCAGGATAAGTCCGAGTTATGGCCGGCCATTCCCAATTCAAGAACATCATGCACCGCAAGGGCGCGCAGGATGCCAAGCGCGCCAAGGTCTTCACCAAACTCATCCGCGAGTTGACGGTTTCCGCCAAATCGGGCCAGCCCGACCCGGCGGCCAACCCGCGCCTGCGCGCCGCCATCCAGGCCGCCCGCGCCGCCAACATGCCCAAGGACACCATGGATCGCGCCATCAAGCGCGGGGCCGGTGGCGACGACGGCGCCAATTACGAGGAAGTGCGCTACGAGGGCTACGGTCCCGGTTCGGTCGCCATCATCGTCGAGGCGCTGACCGACAACCGCAACCGCACCGCCTCGGAAGTGCGCTCCGCCTTTTCCAAGAATGGCGGCGCCCTGGGCGAATCCAACTCGGTGTCGTTCATGTTCGACCGCGTGGGCGCCATCCGCTACCCGGCGGCGGCGGCCTCGGCCGAAGCCATGTTCGAGGCGGCGCTGGAAGCGGGCGCCGACAACGTGGAATCCGACGACGACGGGCACGAGATCACCTGCGCCCCCGACGATCTGGCCACGGTGCGCGACGCGCTGGAAGCCACCTTCGGCACCCCGGAATACGCCCGCCTGGACTGGCGCCCGCAGACCACCGTGCCGGTGTCGGACGAAGACGTGGCCAAGACGCTGATGAAGCTGCTGGACGTTCTGGAAGACAACGACGACGTTCAGCGCGTCCAGGCCAATTTCGAAATCCCCGACGACATCATGGAGCGTCTGGGCTAGGCACCGTCCGCTCCGCCGCCGTGCGCGGGCCTGATCCCGGCGCATCCACGTGGATGCCCGGGTCGCGCCCGGCCATGACGCTTCGACAGGGGGAAACACGCGTGAGAGTGCTGGGCCTTGATCCGGGGTTGCGCGTCACCGGCTGGGGGATCGTCGATGTCGAGGGCACCCGCCTGCGCCATGTGGCCGACGGGATCGTCACCTCGGACGACAAGCTGTCCCTGGCCGAGCGCCTGTCCCAGTTGCACCGCGGCGTTCAGGCGGTGATCGCCCAATGGACGCCCGAGGAGGCAGCGGTGGAGCAGACCTTCGTCAACAAGAACCCGGAAAGCACGCTCAAGCTGGGCCAGGCGCGCGGCGCCGTGCTGCTCGCCCCGGCCCTGGCGGGACTGATGGTGGGCGAATATTCCCCCGCTTCCGTCAAGCAGGCGGTGGTCGGCACCGGCCGCGCGGCCAAGGATCAGGTGGGCATGATGGTGCGCACCCTGTTGCCCGGCTGTCTGGTGCGCAGCCCCGATGCCGCCGATGCGCTGGCGGTGGCCATCTGCCACGCCCACCACCTGAACACCGCGCGCCGTCTGGCGCGGGCGGTGACCTCATGAGCAGGGCAAGCGTGGCGAGGGACTGGGCCGTTGCGGCCCCGCGAGCCTATGCGAGCCTAAGCCCGGCAGGCGGATGCCGGCGCCCGGCGTCTGAGGAGTATGAACAATGATCGCCAAGCTGAAAGGACTGATCGACAGCCTGGGCGACGACTTCGCGGTCGTGGACGTGGGCGGGGTCGGCTATCTGGTGTTCTGCTCGGCCAAGACGCTCGGCAAGCTGGCGGCGGGGCAGGCGGCGGCGCTGCATGTGGAAACCCATGTGCGCGAGGATCACATCCACCTCTACGGCTTCGTCGAGGCGGCCGAGCGGGAATGGTTCAACCTGCTGACCACCGTGCAGGGCGTGGGCGCCAAGGTGGCGCTGGCCATCCTGTCGGTGGCGACGCCGGAACAATTGCTGCAAACCATCGCCGCCCAGGACAAGACCGCGTTGACGCGGGCCAACGGCGTCGGCCCCAAGCTGGCGGTGCGCATCCTGACCGAATTGAAGGACAAGGCGGGCAAGATCGCCCTGGGCGGCTTCGCGCCCCAGGGCGTGGCGGCCGCCGTGGCGGGGGCCGCCCCCATGCCGGCGGAAGCGGGCGGGGTGATGGAGGACGCCATTTCGGCCCTGGTCAACCTGGGCTACCGCCGGCTCGAGGCGTTCGAGGCGGTGGGCAAGGTGGCCCGTGACAACGAGGGCGCCGACAGCTCGACCCTGATCCGGCTGGCCTTGCGCCAGTTGGGCAAGGACATGGCGCGATGACCGAGCGGCCGCCCAGCCAGCGCATGGTTTCGCCCGAGCGTGCCGCCGCCGACGTGGAAACCCACCTGCGGCCGCAGACGCTGGACGATTTCACCGGCCAGCAGCAGATCCGCGAGAACCTCAAGGTGTTCATCGCCGCCGCGCGGGCGCGCGGCGAGGCCATGGACCATACGCTGTTCTATGGTCCGCCCGGCCTGGGCAAGACCACGCTGGCCCAGATCGTCGCCAAGGAACTGGGGGTGGGCTTTCGCGCCACCTCGGGTCCGGTGATCGCCAAGGCGGGCGATCTGGCGGCGCTGCTGACCAATCTCGAGCCGCGCGACGTCCTTTTTATCGACGAAATCCATCGCCTTAATCCTGCCATAGAGGAGGTTCTCTATCCGGCGATGGAGGATTTCCAGTTGGATTTGATCATCGGCGAAGGCCCGGCCGCTCGCTCGGTTCGTATCGATCTGCCCCCCTTCACGCTGGTGGGGGCGACCACGCGCTCGGGGCTGCTGACCACGCCCTTGCGCGAACGCTTCGGCATTCCCTGCCGCATGAATTTCTATACCCCGGACGAGCTGGAGGCGATCGTGCGCCGCGGTGCCCGGGTGCTTGGCTTCGACATCACCGCCGACGGCGCCGCCGAGGTGGCGCGCCGCGCGCGCGGCACGCCGCGCGTCGCCGGCCGCCTGTTGCGCCGGGTGCGCGATTTCGCCGCCGTGGCCGGCAAAAGCCCGGTGGATCGCGCCGTCGCCGATGCCGCCCTGACCCGCCTCGAAGTGGACCAGATCGGCCTGGACGCCATGGATCGCCGCTATCTGGCCTGCATCGCCGAGAATTATGGCGGCGGGCCGGTGGGCGTGGACACCCTGGCCGCCGCCCTGTCGGAAAGCCGCGACACCCTGGAAGAGGTGATCGAACCCTATCTGCTGCAACAGGGCCTGATCCAGCGCACCCCGCGCGGCCGCATGCTGTCGGCCGCCGGGTTCAAGCATATCGGCCTCAACCCGCCGCGCGAGGTGCTGGTGCAACTGGACCTGCTGGCGCGCGAGGAGGGTGACGAGTGATCACCCACCGCCACCAGATCCGGGTGTACTGGGAGGACACCGATGCCGGCGGCATCGTGTACCACTCCAACTATCTGAATTTCGCCGAGCGGGCGCGCACCGAGATGGTGCGCGAACTGGGCATCAGGCAGTCGCTGCTGGCGGAGCAGGGCCATGCCTTCGCTGTGCGCCGGGCCAATGTGGATTTCCTCAGGCCCGCCCGGCTGGACGATCTATTGCAAGTGGAAAGCACGCCGGTTGCCCTGGGCGGCGCCTCGATGGACGTGCATCAGGTCATCCGAAGACTTGACGACGGCGTGGAATTGGTGCGTCTCGACGTGAAACTGGCGTTCATCCGGTTGGACGGCAAGCCGGCCCGCATTCCGGCGGAATTAAAAACCTCGTTACAGGCTTATGTAAGCGAAAGGCGATAGTGTCATGGATCCTGTTCAGACGGTTCAACTGGCCGGCTCGGTTGCCGCCGAGCACGACCTGTCCATGTGGGCGCTGTTCATGCGCGCGGACCTCATCGTCAAGACGGTGATGATCTCGCTGCTGCTGGCGTCCTTCTGGTGTTGGGCCATCATTTTCGACAAGATCATGCGCCTGCGCAGCCTGTGGCAGCGCGCCGAGCAGTTCGAGGAATCGTTCTGGTCGGGCGGCTCGCTCGAGGAATTGTACGACCGCATCGGTTCGCGCCCCGTCGATCCCATGAGCGCCATCTTCGTGGCCGCCATGCGTGAATGGCGCCGCTCGGCCGCCAAGGGACTGGCCGACCGCGAGGCCACCCGCGTCAGCCTGCCCCAGCGCATCGACCGCGTGATGCACGTCACCCTCGGCCGCGAGATGGACATCCTCGAACGTCACCTGGGCGTGCTCGCCTCGGTCGGCTCGACCGGCCCGTTCATCGGCCTGTTTGGCACGGTGTGGGGCATCATGAACTCGTTCCAGTCCATCGCCGCGACCAAGAACACTAGCCTGGCCGTGGTCGCCCCCGGCATCGCCGAGGCGCTGTTCGCCACCGCGCTCGGCCTGGTGGCCGCCATTCCGGCGGTGATCGCCTACAACAAGATTTCCAACGACCTGGACCGCTACGCCAAGCGTCTGGAGAACTTCTCCGGCGAGTTCGGCGCCATCCTGTCGCGCCAGCTTGAGGAGAAGATCTGATGGGAGCCGCCATCGGTCCCAAGCGGGGGGGCGGGCGCGGGCGCCATCGCCCGGTGTCCGACATCAACGTGACGCCGCTGGTGGACGTCATGCTGGTGCTGCTGGTGATCTTCATGGTCACCGCGCCGCTGCTGACCGCCGGTGTCCAGGTTGACCTGCCCAAGACCGAGGCCGCGCCCATCAAGGGCGACGACCAGCCGCTGTCGGTGACGGTGGATGCCCATGGCGAGGTGTGGATCCAGGAGACCAAGGTCTCCATGGAGGAACTGGTGCCCAAGCTCCAGGCCATCACCGCGCAGAAGCCCGACACCCGCATCTTCATCCGCGGCGACAAGTCCATCGATTACGGCCGCGTCATGCAGGTGATGGGCACCCTGGGCGGCGCCGGCTTCACCAAGGTGGCGCTGGTCACCGAGATGGGCCAGGGCGAGTCCGGCAGCCAGCCGGCCAAGAAGGGGGGCCGCTAGGGCCGTTCCCATGGAAATGAGGCGCCAAAGCTTTATCTTTTCGGGCGTGCTGCACCTGGTGATCGCGTTGGTCGCGGTCTTCGGGCTGCCCGCCTTTTGGGACAAGCCTCCGGAGGTGGAAGCGCCTTTCGTCGTTGATCTGGTGCCCATCGGCGCCAAGACCAATCCGCCGCCCAAGCAGGCGGAGGCGCCGCAACCCGAGCCGGCCAAGCCCGAACCGCCCAAGGCGCCCGAGCCGAAGCCGGAACCGCCCAAGCCTGAGCCGCCGAAGCCGGAACCCAAGCCGGCCCCGCCGCCACCGCCGCCGCCGCCGAAGCCGCCGGAGCCTGCGCCCGCGCCGCCGGTGCCCAAGCCCGAGCCGAAGCCCGAGCCGAAGCCGGAACCCAAGCCGGAACCCAAGCCCGAGCCGAAGCCGGACACCCAGAAGATGCTCAACGACCTGAAGCCGCCGCCCAAGCCGCCGCAGCCTCAGAACGACCTGGATTCGCTTCTCAAGTCCATCGACAAGAAGAAGCCGACCCCGAGCAATCCGCTGGACGACCTGATGAAGGCGGCCGACAAGGCCAAGCCCAACACGCCGTCGGCCCAGCAGGGCACCAAGTCCACGCCGCAAAGCGTCAAGGGCTCGGACATGCACAACCCGCATGAACCCATCTCGATGACCGAGATGGACGCCATCCGGGCGCACGTGTCCAAGTTCTGGAACATCCCGGCGGGCGCCAAGGACGCGGCCAATCTGGTGGTGGAAATCCGCGTGACCGTCATGCCCGACGGCACCGTGACCGACGCCCAGGTGGTGAACCGGCCGCTGATGGCGGACTCGTTCTGGCAGGCGGCCGCCGATTCGGGGCGCCGTGCCGTGCGTCTGGCCAGCCCGCTGCCGATCCCGCGCAACAAGTACGAACAGTTCAAGGATTTCGTGCTGGTGTTCAATCCCAAGCAGATGATCGGGGGGCGCTGATGGCCCGCCGTGACTTTGCGCTAGCGTTCAACAACGCTCCTCGACCCACCCAAGACCTAGGACGATGACCATGCTCACGCGCCTTCGCCTTGCGGCCGCAGCCCTGGCCGTTGCCTTCGCCGGATTGCTGGCCGTTGCGCCGGCCTCCGCCCAGGGTGTCCGCATCGACATCACCAAGGGCTATATGAAGCCGCTGCCCATCGCCATTCCCGATCTCTTCGGCAATACGCCGCAGGAAACCCAGGTGGGCAAGGACATCGCCAAGGTGGTGGCCGCCGACCTGGAGCGTTCGGGTCTGTTCAAGCCCATCGACCAGCGCGCCTTCATCCAGACCTCGGCGGCGCTGCAGACCGGTCCGCGCTTCCCCGACTGGAAGCAGATCAACGCCGAAGCGCTGGTCAGCGGTAAGGCGGAGATCGGCGCCGACGGCCGCATGCGCGTCGAGTTCCGGCTGTGGGACGTGTTCAACGAACAGCAGATGACCGGCCAGGCCTATACCGCCACTCCGGCGGGGTGGCGCCGGGTGGCCCATCTGATCGCGGACGCCATCTACAAGCGCGTCACCGGCGAGGATGGCTATTTCGACACCCAGATCGTCTACATCTCGGAAACGGGGCCGAAGAACGACCGCAAGAAGCGCCTGGCCATCATGGACCAGGACGGCGAGAACCACCGCTTCCTCACCTCGGGTGACGAGCTGGTGCTGACCCCGCGCTTCTCGCCGACCGCGCGCGAGATCACCTACATGTCCTATTTCCGGGGCACGCCGCGCGTCTACATCCTGCAGATCGACACCGCGCGCCGCGAGCTGCTGGGCGATTTCCCGGGCATGACCTTCGCGCCCCGCTTCTCGCCCGACGGCAACAAGGTGATCATGAGCCTTGCCCAGGACGGCAACACCGAAATCTACGAGATGAACCTGATGACCCGCCAGAAGCGGCGGCTGACAAATCATCCGGCCATCGACACCTCGCCCAGCTTCTCGCCCGACGGCACCAAGGTGGTGTTCAATTCGGACCGTGGCGGCGCCCAGCAGCTCTACACGATGGATGCCAACGGCGGCAACGTCAGCCGCATCAGCTTCGGCGACGGCCGTTACGCCACCCCGGTGTGGGCGCCGCGCGGCGACCTGATCGCCTTCACCAAGATGAAGGGCGGCGAGTTCTTCATCGGCGTCATGCGTCCCGACGGCTCGGACGAGCGTCTGTTGGCGCAGGGTTATTTGGTGGAAGGCCCGACCTGGGCGCCCAACGGCCGTGTTCTGTCCTTCTGGAAGGAGACGCCGTCCGACGAACGCGGACGCGGCGGTACCGCCAAGCTCTATACGATCGATCTGACGGGCTTCAATGAACGACAGGTCCTCACACCTTTGGACGGCTCGGATCCTGCGTGGTCCCCCTTGATTCCCTAAAACTATGTTAGTATAGTCCGCGCCGATTGAGATTTTTTCCGAAGACGACGGATTTTTAAAAGTGTCGTCGTCCGAGGAAGGGCGTGCCGCCTCCTAGTGGGGCGGCGCGGCGTCTCCAAAGGTCCAATCTGCATTCCCTACGGCGTTCCATTGAGGGGGAGTCCTCAAATATGAAGCTGCGTTTCCTGAGCATTTTCGCTGCCGCCGCCCTGCTGGCCGCCTGTGAGTCGGCCCCCGAGGAGAAGGCTGCCACTTCCTCCACCGCGACCCCGCCGGCCGCGGCCAAGCCCGCTGGCATCGTCCCGGGTTCCGAGCAGGACTTCATCGCCAACGTTGGCGATCGGGTGTTCTACGACTTCGACAAGTACAGCCTGCGTGCTGACGCCAAGGCCACTCTGGACAAGCAGATCGCCTGGCTGAAGAAGTACCCGAACTACAACGTGACCGTCGAAGGTCATGCTGACGAGCGCGGCACCCGCGAGTACAACCTCGCCCTGGGCGAGCGTCGTGCCAACTCGGTCAAGGAATACCTGGTCGCTGGTGGCCTGCCGGCCACCCGCGTCAAGACCATCTCCTACGGCAAGGAGCGTCCGGTCGCCCTCGGCTCGAACGAGGCCGCCTGGTCGCAGAACCGCCGTGGCGTGACCGTTCTCAGCAAGTAAGCTGCTAGAGCGTTCACGAACGTGATAGGGCGCCCGCCCTTCCGATGGTCCTAAGGCTGTCGGAACGGGCGGGCGTCTTATTTTTGCCGCAAGCCTGCGTTATGCCCTTGCTTTTCGCCGCTCCACCGAACGAGGTTCCCGTGCGCCGCATCGTCCTCATTCCCGCGCTTAGCCTGTTGCTGTCGCTTGGTGCCGGCGTCGCGCACGCCCAGTACGACAACCGCGCTGTTTATGATCGCATCGATCGCCTGGAACGCGATCTGCAGATCATGCAGTCGCAGGTATCGCGCGGTGCCGGCGGCTCGACGGTCATCACCTCGCCCGCGCTTGGCGGCGGCAGCACCGTGCGTCCCTCGGGCGGCGAAGCCATCTCGCCCGGCCTCGCCACCCGCCTGGACGAGCGCGTGGACCAGCTTGAGGAAATGGTGCGCCAGTTGACCGGCCGCATCGAGGAAACCCAGTTCAAGAACAATCAGTTGACCAAGCAGATCGAGCGGCTGCAGGCCGATATCGACCTGCGCTTCAAGGATCTCCAGGCCGCCGGCGCCGGCGCCGCGGCGGGCCAGCAGGGGCAGGTGTCCATGCCCGGGGCGTCGTCCGGTTCGGGCGACCGCGTCACCCTGACGCCGCCGAAGGGCGCCGACGCCCCCGGCCCGGCCTCGGGTCCGCAGGTGCTGGGCACCATGTCGGAAAAGGACATGAAGAAGGCGCTGGGCGCG
Organism: Pseudomonadota bacterium; assembly: GCA_023426365.1. GTDB lineage: Bacteria > Pseudomonadota > Alphaproteobacteria > Rhodospirillales > Magnetospirillaceae > Magnetospirillum. The sequence continues at coordinate 50,167 of JAFAAW010000141.1, read as the reverse complement.
CCCAAGCCGACCGACCCGCAATCGCTTTACGACGCCGCTTATGCGGCCGCCCAGGCCGGCGACTACGCCACGGCCGAGGCCAGCTTCCAGGACTTCCTGGGCAAGAACCCCAGCCATCCGCTGGCGGGCAACGCCCAGTACTGGCTGGGCGACATCGCCTACAGCAAGAAGGATTTCGGGTCCGCCGCCGCCACCTTCCTGGAAGGCTACAAGAAGTTTCCCAAGCACACCAAGGCGCCGGACATGATCTACAAGGCCGGATCCTCCTTCGGCCAGTTGGGCAAGAAGAAGGAAGCCTGCACCGCCTTCGCCATCCTGTTCGCCGACCATCCGCAGATGCCCGACCGGGTCAAGCGGGCTGCCACGGCGGAAAGGCAGAAATACGACTGCAAGTGACGGTGTCGAAGGCCCCTTCCCGGAAGGGGCCTTTTTCCTTTGGGTATGAAGGGCGCGAAAGGGCGGTGATGCCCGCATGACGGTGTCCCTTGCCCGGCCTTTATGCTGAATTGCCCCCATGCCCGGCCTTCTCACCCCTTCCGACTTCTCCGCCCTGATGGCCCCCCTGGGGCCATTCGAAGCGCGCCCCCAGGTGGCGGTGGCGGTGTCGGGCGGCGCCGACAGCCTGTGTCTGGCATTGCTCACCCATGGTTGGGCGCGCGAATTGGGCGGCCGGGCGGTGGCGCTGACGGTGGATCATGCCCTGCGCCCCCATTCCGCGGCCGAGGCGGTCCGAGTCGGCGACTGGCTGCGGTCGCACGGCATGGAACACCATACCCTGTGCTGGGAAGGGGCCAAGCCCGCCACCGGGATCCAGGCCCAGGCGCGCGACGCGCGCTATGGGCTGCTGGAGGAATGGTGCGCGCACCATGGCGTCCTACACCTGCTTTTGGCCCATCATCAGGACGACCAGGCGGAAACCCTGTTGCTGCGCCTGGGGCGCGGGTCGGGCGTGGACGGCCTGTCGGCCATGGCGCCGGTGGTCGAAACCTTTTCCCTGCGCCTGTTGCGGCCGTTTCTCGGGGTGTCGCACGCCCGGCTGGTGGCGACGCTGACGGCGCTGGGGCAGGAATGGGTCGAGGACCCGTCCAACGGCAATCCGGCCTTTGCCCGGGTGCGCCTGCGGCGGATGCTGCCGGCCCTGGCCGAGGAGGGCATGTCCGCCCCCCGCCTGGCGCAGACGGTGCGGCGGCTGGGCCGTGCCCGCGCCGCCCTGGAACAGGCGGCGGCGGCGGCCGCCGCCCGCTGGATGGTGCCCCATGCGGCCGGCTACGTGATGGCCGACCCCGCTGTCTTCCGCCAGGTGCCCGAGGAAATCGGTCTGCGCCTGCTGGCCCGGTTGGTCCAGGCGGTGGCGGGCGGCGGGTATTCCCCCCGCACCGAACGGCTGGAGGCCATGTACGATCGACTGCGCGGGGGCCTGGACGCCGCCGCCACCTTGGGCGGCTGCCGTCTGGCGCCGTGGCGGGGGCGGCTGCTGGTCACCCGCGAGGTGGCGCGCATGGCGCCGGCCGTGGCGCTGTCGCCGGGGCGGGAGGCCGTGTGGGACGGGCGCTTCCGGCTGTGCGTTCGCCCGGGCACGCCGCCCGGCCTGCGGCTTGGCGCGCTGGGGGTGCAAGGGTGGAACCGGTTGGCCGCCGCGCGGCCGTCCGGATGGCGCCTGCCCGACATGCCGGCCGCCGCCCGCTCGACATTGCCTGCGGTATACGACCAGCAGGGTCTTTGCGAGGTCCCCCACCTCGGCTATAACCGAGAAGCGGTCTCGGGATCGGCGCTGCATTGGATCGTTGCCGCGCCGTCCGTCCCCGTGACGGCGTCCGGGCGCTGCCTTGTCTAGGGCGGGGGCGTCATTATCTCTAGGGAACCGCATTTCGGCGCGGTGAGTTGCCCCGGCCGGGGTTGCCGCCGGGCCAAACGAGGAAGGGCCTGACCTTGAACTTCAGCAAGAATCTGGCGCTGTGGGTCATCATCGCCCTGTTGCTGGTGATGCTCTTCAATCTGTTCCAGACGAACTCGCCGCAGCGGGGCGTCGGACAGACCGCCTTTTCCGACTTCATGAGCGAAGTCGATCGTGGCCAGGTGGCCGACGTCACCATTCAGGGCTACGCCGTGACGGGCCATTATTCCGATGGCCGGCCCTTCAGCACCTATCTGCCCCCCGAGGCCAACGTCGTGCCGAAGCTGCGCGAGACGGGCGTGCGCGTCTCGGCGATGCCGCCGGCCGAGGACCAGCCGACGCTGTGGGGCGTGCTGGTGTCGTGGTTCCCCATGCTGCTGCTGATCGGCGTGTGGATCTTCTTCATGCGCCAGATGCAGTCGGGTGGCGGCAAGGCCATGGGTTTCGGCAAGAGCCGCGCCCGCCTGCTGACCGAGAAGACCGGCCGCGTCACCTTCGAGGATGTCGCCGGCATCGACGAGGCCAAGGGCGAGTTGGAAGAGATCGTGGAGTTCCTCAAGGACCCGCAGAAGTTCCAGCGCCTGGGTGGCAAGATTCCCAAGGGTTGTCTGCTGGTTGGCCCGCCCGGCACCGGTAAGACCCTGCTGGCGCGCGCCATCGCCGGCGAGGCCAACGTGCCGTTCTTCACCATTTCGGGTTCCGACTTCGTCGAGATGTTCGTGGGTGTCGGTGCGTCGCGCGTGCGCGACATGTTCGAACAGGGCAAGAAGAACGCGCCCTGCATCATCTTCATCGACGAAATCGACGCCGTCGGCCGCCATCGCGGCGCCGGCCTGGGCGGCGGCAACGACGAGCGCGAGCAGACCCTGAACCAGTTGCTGGTCGAGATGGACGGCTTCGAATCCAACGAAGGCGTCATCCTGATCGCCGCCACCAACCGTCCCGACGTGCTGGACCCGGCGCTGCTGCGTCCCGGCCGCTTCGACCGTCAGGTGGTGGTGCCCAACCCCGACATCCTGGGTCGCGAGAAGATCCTGAAGGTGCACATGCGCAAGGTGCCGCTGGCCCCCGACGTGGAGCCGAAGATCATCGCGCGCGGCACCCCCGGCTTCTCGGGCGCCGACCTGTCCAATCTGGTCAACGAGGCGGCCCTGCTGGCGGCCCGCGCCGGCAAGCGCGTGGTCACCATGGCCGAGTTCGAGGCCGCCAAGGACAAGGTGATGATGGGCGCCGAGCGCCGCTCCATGGTCATGAGCGACGAGGAAAAGCGCCTGACCGCCTATCACGAGGCCGGCCACGCCGTGGTGATGATGCATGTGCCGGGGCACGAGCCCCTGCACAAGGTCACCATCATTCCGCGCGGCCGGGCGCTGGGTGTCACCATGTCGCTGCCTGAACGCGACCGGCTGTCGCATTCCCTGCGCCAGCTCAAGGCCATGATCGCCAGCTTCTTCGGCGGCCGCGTGGCGGAAGAGATGATCTTCGGCGCCGAGGCGGTGACCACGGGTGCGTCCAACGACATCCAGCGGGCCACCGACCTGGCCCGCAAGCTGGTGACCGAATTCGGCTTCTCGGAAAAGCTTGGTCCGTTGCGCTACAACGAGAACCAGGAGGAGGTGTTCCTGGGCCACTCGGTGACCCAGCACAAGAACATGTCGGACGCCACCGCCCGCCTGATCGACGAGGAAATCCGCCGTTTCGTCGAGGAAGGCGAGCAGACCGCCCGCACCATCCTGACCGAGCATATCGACGAGCTGGAGGCCATCGCCAAGGGCTTGCTGGAATACGAAACCCTGTCGCGCGAGGACATCGACACCCTGATCCGCGGCGAACCCCTGGTGCGCGACGGCGGCTACGCCCGGGCCAAGGACGCGCCGCGCCGTTCCTCGGTGCCCACCTCGGGTCCCCAGGCCGGCGGCTTCGGCACCGACCCCGAGCCGCAGCCGGGGCAGTAGCCACAGGGACCTTTCTGGCGTACAGGGACCTTTCTGACGTATGGCCGGGCAAGTCCCGGCCATATGCTTTTAAGGCGGTGCGCCTTAAATACCAGGCGTGCCGCTGCTGCGAGCATTGAGCGAGCGGCCAAGCGGCCGGAGGCCGCGCCCGCCGAGGGCGAATACGTGCAGCAGATTTTCTGCATCACGCTCCAGACTTCGAGGACGACAATGACCATCACCTCCGCCTTTCGCCGCGCCGCCGGGCTGCCGCGCGGTTTCGACTGGGACGCCGCCCCGCTGGACGGGCGCCTCTATCTGTTGCCGGCCGGCGTGGTGGCGGGCGAGCAGGCGGCGGCGGCCATCGTCTCGGGCAACGGCTGGCCCATCGCCGAAGGCGGGCTGGCCTTCACCCTGGGCACGGTGATCCTGCGCGACGGCGCCACCGCCTGGGCGGCCACCGCGCCCTATGCCGAACTGGTGGAATGGTCGGAGGGCGAGGGCGAGGCGGTGGCGCGCCACATCGGCCGGCTGGTGCGGCGCATCGGCGCGCGGCGCGCGCCGTGGGCGGGGCTGGAGGCGACGCGCCCGCTGGTCATGGGCATCGTGAATGCCACGCCGGACAGCTTTTCCGACGGCGGCAAGCATCTGGCGGCCGACATCGCCATCGCCGCCGGCCTGGCCATGGTCGAGGCCGGGGCCGATATCGTGGATGTGGGCGGCGAATCCACCCGGCCCGGCTCGGCGCCGGTCACGCGCGAGCAGGAGCTGGCCCGCGTGCTGCCGGTGGTGCGCGGCCTGGCGGAACGGGGCGTGGTGGTGTCCATCGACACCCGCCATGCGCCGGTGATGGAAGCGGCGGTGCAGGCGGGCGCCCGCATCATCAACGATATCAGCGCGCTCGAGGGCGAGGGTGCCCTGGCGGTGGCGGCCCGCAGCGGCGCCGCGCTTTGCCTGATGCACATGCAGGGCGAGCCGCAGACCATGCAGGACGATCCCAGCTACGCCTGCGCGCCGCTGGACATCTACGACTATCTGGCCGCGCGCATTGCCGCCTGCGCGGCGGCGGGCATCGATGCCGCCCGCATCGCCACCGACCCCGGCATCGGGTTCGGCAAGACGCCCACGCACAATGCCCAGGTGCTGGCGACGCTGGCGCTGTACCACGGCCTGGGCTGTCCCATCCTGCTGGGGGCCAGCCGCAAACGCTTCGTCGCCGCGCTGAGCCGTGGCGAGGGACCGGCCGAGCGGCTTCCCGGCACGCTGGCCGCCCATCTGGCCGGGCTGGATGCCGGCGTGCAGATCATCCGCGCCCACGATGTGCCCGAGACGGTGCAGGCGGTCAGGGTGTGGCAGGCCATGAAGGCGGCGGGGTAACCGCCGCCATCCCCACGGGCGGGGCGTTCACGCCGCCGCGTCCTGTCCGCCCTGGCGCCGCAGCCGTTCCAGCACGTTTGCGATCAGCGCCAGCCCCACGCTGCCGCCCATGGTCAGCAGGGATTCCGGGTGGAACTGCACCCCGGCCACCGGCAGGGTGCGGTGCTCCAGCGCCATCACCATGCCGTCGTCCAGCTCCGCCGTGACCTCCAGGCAGGCGGGCAAGGTGGCGCGGTCCGCGTGCAGCGAGTGATAGCGGCCGGCGCGGAACCGCTCGGGCAGGCCGGCCAGAACACGCCAGCCCAGCACGCGGATGTGGGCGGGCCGTCCGTGGGCCGGAGTGCCCAGCGCCAGCCGGCCGCCGAAATATTCCACCATCCCCTGCAAGCCCAGGCAGATCCCGAACACCGCCGCGCCGTGGTCCAGCGCTGCCCCGATGGTGTCGCCCAAATGGAAATCCTTGGGCCGCCCGGGGCCGGGCGACAGCACCACCAGATCGGGGGCGAAGCCGGCCAGGGCGGCGCGGGCGGCGGGCTGGCGCACCACCTGGGTTTCGGCCCCGCATTGGCGGAAATAATCGGCCAGGGTGTGGACGAAGCTGTCCTCGTGATCGACCACCAGAACGCGGCGCCCGGCATGGGGCAGGGGGGTGATGCGGGGCGCCGCCTGTGGCGCGTCGTCCAGCACCGCCAGCAGGGCCGAGGCTTTCAGCGCGCATTCGCGGTCCTCGGCCGTCGGCTCGCTGTCGATCAGCAAGGTGGCGCCGACCCGCACTTCGGCAATGCCGTCACACAGGCGGATGGTGCGCAGCGTCAGCCCGGTATCCAGGCCGCCATCGGCCAGCACCGCCCCGAAGGCGCCGCCATACCACCGGCGCGGGCTGTGCTCGTGATCCTCGATGAATTGCATGGCGGCCTTTTTCGGCGCGCCGGTCACCGTCACCGCCCAGGCGTGGGACAGGAACGCGTCCAGCGCGTCCATGCCGGGGCGCAGGTGCCCCTCCACATGATCGACCGTGTGGATCAGACGCGAATAAACCTCGATCTGGCGGCGGCCGATCACCCGCACGCTGCCGGGGCGGCACACCCGCGCCTTGTCGTTGCGGTCCACATCGGTGCACATGGTCAACTCGGCGGTTTCCTTGGCATCGCCCAGCAGCGCCAGGATGGCGTCGGCATCGGCCAGCGCATCGCCGCCGCGCGCCGCCGTGCCCGAGATGGGCGCGGTTTCGATGCGCCCGTCGCTGGCGCGCACGAACATTTCGGGGCTGGCGGACACCAGCGCCTCGCCCTCGCCCAGATTGGCCAGCAGGCCGTAGGGCGACGGGCTGGCACGGCGCAGGCGGGCGAACACCTGGCTTGCCGGTTGGGTGCAGGGGCGGGCGAAGGTCTGGGACGGCACCGCCTCGAACAGGTCGCCGCGGCGGAAATGGTCCAGCGCCACCCGTACCGTGTCGGCATAGGCGCCGGGGGGATGGGAATCGGCGGCGGCACGGCCGTTGCCGCGCCGCACCGGTGCTGGCTGGGCCAGCCGCTGCCGCCCGGCGGTCGAGGCGAAGCCGCGGCTGAAATCGTAGCGGATCACGTGGGCCGGCCCGCCCTCGGGATCGGCCAGCAGGATCTGGTCGGGCAGATAGAGAACCAGGTCGCGCTGGTCGGCGGCGCGCACGAGCCGGCGGCGGATGGGGTCGATCTGCAGGCCGAGATCGTAGCCGAACACCCCATAGAGGCCCAGATGGTGGTCGTCCTCGGCGGCCAGCAGGTCGCGAAACGCCCGCACCACGCTGAATGCCGAGGCGCGGCGGGTGCGCCCCTGCTCGTCCGCCGGCTCACCGCTGTCGGCGACGTCGCCGGCCAGCAGGGTGGGGGAACACTGCTCAAGACCCAGGGGGGCGGACAGCCACGGCAACAGCACCTCGCCGCGCCGGTTCAGCGCCTCGACGCGGGTATGGCGGCCGCGCGCTGTCATCATCACGGGCGGCGCGGCAAAGCCGACGGCGCGGGGGCGATAGCGCCCGGCGACGGTGACGTCGCACACCATCAGCATGCCGTGCCCGTGGTCCAGGCGCCGGGCCAGTTCGGCGATCGCCGCGGGACCATCGGGCAGGACATCGACGGCGCGGTCCACGGTCAGGCCGCCTTGGGTGGAAAAGTGGCCGGCGGCCGGGGCGAAGCGGGGGATCATGGGTGTTCCTTCCTGGGCAACGCCGCCAGGGGGACACCGGATCAATGGCAAGGTGGAAATACGAAAGCCGCCCGGTTCCCCGTGGCGGCCTTTTGGTCGGTTTGCTTCAAGCGCAAAGACAGGTGCGGCCGCCGATTACGGGAGCCACCACCAATACTGAGCGTGAGCGACGAACGTGGTCATGGGCGTCATGCTGCGCCTGCCGGCATGGGCTTGTCAATCCTGTCCGGTGCGGGGCCTGTCCATTGCGGGGGGCAGTCCGAAGCGGGAGGTTGTCCAAAGCGGGGGCGCCTGCAGGGCGGGCATGAGCGTCACTTCGCCATGGCGGCTTGCAACAGGCGGGCGGGTTCGACGCCCCGGCTCTTGGCGATGGCGTCGATGGACAGGGCGGTGTCGGCGCCGTCCAGGCGCGCGGCCAGCACCTCGGGCGTCACCCCCAGAACCGGCGCCAGATCCTTGAGCGGCGCGCGCATCACCGCCTGGGTCGCCTGACGGACGGGGTTGGGGGCCTTGGGCGGCGCGGCCACGATGAAGGCGGCGGACGCGACAGCGGCGGCGGCGAACAGCACGCGCATGCGGGGCTGCCGCAGCATGCCGACGAAAATCTGGCGGTGGCGCACCACATGGGCCAGGGCGACGGCGGCGAAGGCCAGTCCCAGCCATTCATGCATGGCCTGGACCTCGCCCTTGTACAGGCGGAAGAACATCATCACGCCGGTGACGCCCACCACGATGGACAGCGCGATGGTGGCCTGGGTGGCATAGCGGCGCAGCCAGCCGTCCACGGTTTTGGCAAAGGGGTTGGGGGTGCTCATGGTCGGTCTCTTGTTGTCTTGATTGCCCGCCATGGTGCGCCGGGGTTGTATCCGGAGTTTGTCTCCTTTGTTGCAAAGTGAAACAAAGCTTGACCGGCAAACCCCTTCCCATGGTGGGGAGAGTCGCGCTATGCAATGCCCTTTCGGTAAACGGATCGGGATCGACGACGGGTATGACGCGCAAGCTTTTCGGCACCGACGGCATTCGTGGCACCGCCAACCTTGACCCGATGACCGCCGAGACGGCGTTGAAGCTGGGCATGGCCGCCGGCCGCCACTTCACCCGCGGCAGCCATCGCCACGTGGCGGTGATCGGCAAGGACACCCGCCTGTCGGGCTATCTGCTGGAACCGGCGCTGACCGCCGGCTTCGTCGCCGTGGGCATGGACGTGGTGCTGCTGGGGCCGCTGCCTACGCCGGCGGTGGCCATGCTGACCCGCAGCTTGCGCGCCGATCTGGGCGTGATGATCTCGGCCTCGCACAATCCCTATCAGGACAACGGCATCAAGCTGTTCGGCCCCGACGGCTTCAAGCTGTCGGACGAGGACGAGCTTGAGATCGAACACATGATGTTCAACGGGCTGGAGGGCTATCGCGTCGGCTCGGACCACCTGGGCAAGGCCAAGCGTCTGGATGACGCGGTGGGCCGCTATATCGAATACGCCAAAAGCAGCTTCCCGCGCGGGCTGCGCCTGGACGGCCTCAGGATCGTGGTGGATTGCGCCAACGGTGCCGCCTACAAGGTCGCCCCCACCGTGCTGTGGGAACTGGGCGCCGAGGTGATCCCGGTCGCCGTCAACCCCGACGGCTTCAACATCAACAAGGATTGCGGCTCGCTGCACACCGAGGCCATGCGCACCCAGGTGGTGACCCATGGTGCCCATCTGGGCATCGCGCTGGACGGCGACGCCGACCGCGTGGTGCTGTGCGACGAGCACGGCACCATCATCGACGGCGACCAGTTGATGGGCCTGATCGGCGCCAGTTGGAAGGCGTCGGGTCAGCTCAAGGGGAACGCGGTGGTCGCCACCGTGATGTCCAACATGGGCCTGGAAAAGTTCCTGGCCGGGCACGGCATCGCGCTGCACCGCACCGGCGTGGGCGACCGCTATGTGCTGGAGCGCATGCGCAAGGACGGCTTCAACGTGGGCGGCGAACAGTCGGGCCACATCATCCTGTCCGACCATTCCACCACCGGCGACGGTCTGGTGGCGGCGTTGCAGGTGCTGGCGGCCATCGTCGAATCGGGCAAGGCGGCCAGCGAGGTGCTGCACCTGTTCGACCCCTTCCCCCAGGTGCTGAAGAACGTGCGCGTCGCAGGCGCGCCCAACGCGGTGCTGGACCATGCCGCCGTCAAGGCCGCCATCGCCGAGGGTGAAAGCCGCCTCAACGGGTCGGGCCGGGTGCTGATCCGCAAGTCGGGCACCGAGCCGCTGATCCGCGTCATGGCCGAGGGCGAGGACAACACCCTGGTGGGGGCGGTGGTGGACGACATCGTCGCCGCCATCAAGGACGTGGCGGCGTAAGCGCGCATCTCATATCATCGTCATGGCTGGGTGTGACCCGGCGATCCACATGGATGCCCGGATCACGTCCGGGCATGACGTTTTTGGGGTGAGGGTCGTGCGCATGAAAGGTCGCGTTCTCATCGTCGCCGGGTCGGATTCCGGCGGCGGCGCCGGCATCCAGGCCGACATCAAGGCGGTGTCCGCGCTGAACGGCTATGCCGCCACCGCCATCACCGCGCTGACCGCGCAGAACACCAAGGGGGTGTTCGCCGTGCACGAGGCGCCGCCGCCCTTCGTGGTGCGGCAGATGGAACTGGTGCTGACCGACATCGGCGCCGACTGCCTGAAGACCGGCATGCTGGCCAGCGTGGAGATCATCGAGGTGGTGGCTGCCGCCATCGAACGCTTCGCGCCCCATGTGCCGCTGGTGGTCGATCCGGTCATGGTGGCCAAGGGCGGCGCGCCGCTGCTGGCGGGCGACGCGGCCCAGGCGCTGATCGCCCGGCTGGTGCGCCGCGCCACCGTCATCACCCCCAACATTCCCGAGGCCGAGGTGCTGCTGGGCCGCGCCATCCCCGATCTGCCGGCCATGGAACAGGCGGCGCGCGACCTGTTGGGCCTGGGCTGCAAGGCGGTGCTGCTCAAGGGCGGGCACATGGCGGGCGACGACCTGGTGGACCTGCTGGCCCAGCCCGGCCGGCTGGATGCCTATGCCGGGCGACGCATCCACACCACCTCGACCCACGGCACCGGCTGCACCCTGGCGTCCAGCATCGCCTGCGGGCTGGCCCAGGGCATGACGCTGGAGGATGCGGTGGCGCGCGGCCGCGCCTATGTGCGCAAGGCCATCGAGACGGCGCCGGGCCTGGGGCACGGCCATGGCCCGCTCAACCACCTGCACACCGTGGCGGAATTCCAGGCATGAGCGGGCTTGCATTCTGGCATGTGGACGCCTTTGCCGAGGATGCCCCCTTCACCGGCAATCCGGCGGCGGTGGTGGTGCTTGACGAATGGGCCGATGACGGCTGGATGCAGGCGGTGGCGGCCCAGAACGCCCTGTCCGAAACCGCGTTCCTGGTCAGGGAGCCGGAGGGGTGGCGCATCCGCTGGTTCACCCCCAAGGTCGAGGTGGATTTGTGCGGCCACGCCACGCTGGCATCGGCCTGGGTGGTGCTGAACCATGTGGAGGCGGCCGATCACGTGGTGTTCGCGTCCCGCAGCGGGCCGCTTGCCGTCAGCCGCGATGGCGAGCGTCTGGTGCTGGACTTCCCCGCCAACGCGCCGCGCCCGACCATCTTCCCCGACGGCATCGAACGGGTGCTGGCCAAGCCGGTGCGCGAGGTGCTGGCGACCCGCGACCATCTGCTGTGCGTGCTCGATTCGGCCGATGTGGTGGCCGCGCTGGTGCCCGACATGGCGGCGGTGGCGGCCCTGTCGAAATGGGCGCTGATCGTCACCGCGCCGGGCGGCGAGGGGGCGGATTTCGTCTCGCGCTTCTTCGCCCCGCGCAAGGGCGTGATCGAAAACCCGGTGACCGGCTCGGCCCATTGCGTGCTGACGCCGTTCTGGGCCAAACGCCTTGGCGAGACGGCGCTGGTGGCGCGGCAATTGTCGCGGCGCGGCGGCACCCTGTGGGTGGAGGATCGGGGCGAGCGAGTCCTGATCGGCGGCCGCGTGCGCCCCTTCGTCCAGGGCCGGTTGCTGCGGTGAGGGCGGTCGTCCTCAGCCTGGAGCGGCGCCCCGACCGGCTGGCCCGCTTCATGGGCTGGAATGCCCGCCATGGGCTGGATTTCCAGGTGGCGGCGGCGGTGGACGGCGCCCTGCTGGATCGGGCCTCGCTGGCCGCGCAGGGGCTGGTGGACGACCCCCATGTCCTGACCGATGGCGCGCTGGGCAACGCGCTTTCCCATCGCGCCCAATGGCTGGCCTGCGTCGAGGAGGGCGCCCCCCGCCTGATCTGCGAGGACGACGCCTGCCTGCACCGGTCGTTTCCGCAGCAATTGCCGGCGCTGGCGCGGGTGCTGGACCATTGCGACGCGGTGTTCTTCGGCTACAACACCGATGCGCCGCTGGCTCTGATGATGCCAGACCAGATGATGACGGAAATGTATTTCGGCGCCGTGCCGGGCGGCGAGGGCGACCGCTATGCCGATTTCGCCGTCTCGACCCGGCCGCGCCTGCGCTCGGTCCCCCATCCGGCGCTGATGGTGTGGGGCACCATCGCCTATGCGGTGTCGCCGGCGGGGGCGCGCCGCCTGCTCGATGCCTGTTTCCCGCTATCCGCAAAGCAGACCGTGCAGTTTCACGTCGAACGGCGCCAGGTGGCGCCGGTGGCGCTGGACGGCATGATCAATGTGGCGTTGCAGGCGGGCAGGGTGCGCGCGCGCGCCTGCGTGCCGCCGCTGGCGATCAGCCCCAATGATCGCTCCGACGTCAGTGCCGCGTCGGCCTTTTCCACCTGAGCGCAACGACGGGCGGCATTCCCGCGGCCGCACTTCATAGACCGAACAGGCGCCGGCCTTGGGAAAGGCGCCGCGACCAGGGCACAGGCCGGACGAACTGCGGTGCCCACCTTAGATCAGCTCTCAAAGACCGCGCTTGCTTGCCCCCCTGGCCCTGCTACACTCGCGCCCGGGCCACGGCCCCCCAACGGGTCGCGTCCCTTCTGCAAGGGAGGGTTTCCTTATGAGTGAGCTTCCGCGGCCGGCTGTTCGGCCCGCCAATCCGAATTTTTCCTCCGGCCCCTGTGCCAAGCGCCCCGGCTGGACCGTCCAGGCCCTGGCCGATACTCCGGTGGGCCGTTCCCACCGGGCCAAGATCGGCAAGGCGAGGCTGGAGGAGGTGATCACCCGCACCCGCGCGGTGCTGGGCATTCCCGCTGACTATCGCATCGGCATCGTGCCGGCGTCCGACACCGGCGCCGTCGAGATGGCGCTGTGGTCGCTGCTGGGGGCGCGCGGCGTCGACATGCTGGCGTGGGAGAGCTTTGGCGACGGCTGGATCACCGACGTCACCAAGCAGTTGAAGCTTGAGGACGTGCGCGTGTTCAAGGCCCCCTACGGCGAATTGCCGGACCTGGGCCAGGTCGATTGCGACCGTGACGTGGTGTTCACCTGGAACGGCACCACCGGCGGCGTGCGCGTGCCCGATGGCGACTGGATCAGTTCCGACCGTCAGGGCCTGACCATCTGCGACGCCACCTCGGCGGTGTTCGCCATGGACATGCCGTGGGACAAGCTGGACGTGGTCACCTGGTCCTGGCAGAAGGTGCTGGGCGGCGAGGGTGCGCACGGCATGCTGGTTCTCAGCCCGCGCGCCGTGGAACGCCTGACCACCTACAAGCCGGCGTGGCCGCTGCCCAAGATTTTCCGCCTGACCTCGGGCGGCAAGCTGTCGGAAGGCATCTTCAAGGGCGAGACCATCAACACGCCCTCCATGATCGCCGTCGAGGACCAGATTGACGCGCTCAAGTGGTCCGAGGCCATCGGCGGTCTGCCGGCGCTGATCAAGCGTTCGGAAGCCAACCTGGCCGCGTTGCAGGCCTGGATGGACAAGTCCGAGTGGGCCGAGAACCTGGCCAAGGTTCCCGCCACCCGCTCGTGCACCTCGATCTGTATCGCCATCAAGGCTCCGTTCTTCGCGCGTCTCTCCGCCGACGATCAGGCGGCGGCGGCCAAGAAGATCGTCTCGCTCCTGGACAAGGAGGGGGTCGCCTACGACATCGGCGCCTATCGCGATGCGCCTTCGGGCCTGCGCGTGTGGGGCGGTGCCACGGTCGAAACCTCGGACATCCAGGCGCTGACGCCGTGGCTGGACTGGGCGTTCGCCCAGGTCAAGGCGGAGTTCGAGTCCAAGGCTCAATAATCCAAGTCATCAGCCGGGACAGAGCGCCAGCTTCCATAGCTGGCGCTCTGACACCCTCGGGGGAAGGACAAGTCATGCCCAAGGTTCTCATCAGCGACAAACTGAGCCCCGCCGCCGTTCAGATTTTCAAGGACCGCGGCATCGAAACCGACGTGAAGACCGGCCTCGCCCCTGACGAGCTGAAGGCCATCATCGGCCAGTACGACGGCTTGGCCATCCGTTCCAACACCAAGGTCACGGCCGACGTCCTGGCCGCCGCCACCAATCTCAAGGTGGTCGGCCGCGCCGGCATCGGCGTGGACAACGTGGACGTTCCCGCCGCCACCGCGCGCGGCGTGGTGGTGATGAACACCCCGTTCGGCAATTCGGTGACCACCGCCGAACATGCGGTGGCCATGATGTTCGCGCTGGCCCGCGACATTCCCCAGGCCAATTCCTCGACCCATTCCGGCAAGTGGGAAAAGTCCAAGTTCATGGGCGTCGAGCTGACCGGCAAGACGCTGGGCATCATCGGCTGCGGCAATATCGGCGCCATCGTCGCCGACCGCGCGCTGGGCCTGCGCATGCGGGTGATCGCCTATGATCCCTTCCTGTCGGCGGAACGCGCCAAAGACCTGACCATCGAAAAGGTGGACCTGGACACCCTGTTCGCGCGTGCCGACTTCATCACCCTGCACACGCCGCTGACCGAGGCGACCAAGAACATCATCAACGCCGATTCCATCGCCAAGATGAAGAAGGGCGTGCGCATCATCAATTGCGCGCGCGGCGGCCTGCTGGTTGAGGAAGACCTGAAGGCGGCCATCGAATCCGGTCAGGTGGCCGGTGCGGCGCTGGACGTTTTCAAGACCGAGCCGGCCAAGGAAAACATCCTGTTCGGCAACGAGCGCGTGGTCTGCACGCCCCATCTGGGCGCCTCGACCTCGGAAGCGCAGGAGAACGTGGCGCTCCAGGTGGCCGAGCAGATGGCCGATTATCTGCTGACCGGCGCCGTGGTCAACGCGCTGAACATGCCCTCCGTGTCGGCCGAGGACGCGCCCAAGCTGCGCCCCTACATGCAGTTGGCCGGCCAGTTGGGCAGCTTCGCCGGCCAGTTGACCGAGCATGCGCTGAAAAGCGTCTCCATCGAGTACGAGGGCGGCGTCGCCGGCCTCAACACCAAGCCGCTGACCGCGATCATCCTGGAAGGGCTGCTCAAGCCCATGGTGGAATCGGTCAACATGGTCAACGCGCCGGTGATCGCCAAGGAGCGCAACATCGACGTGTCCGAGACCAAGAACGCGCGCGAGGGCGATTACCACACCCTGATCCGCGTCACCGTCACCACCGAGGTGCGCTCGCGTTCGGTGGCCGGCACTCTGTTCGGCGGCGACAAGCCCCGCGTGGTCGAGATCAAGGGCATTCCGATCGAGGCCGAGCTAGGGCCGCACGTGCTCTACGTCACCAACCGCGACAAGCCGGGCTTCATCGGCGCGCTGGGGTCGCTGTTAGGCAAGCACGGCGTCAACATCGCCACCTTCCACCTGGGCCGCGCCGAGCCGGGCGGCGACGCCATCCTGCTGACCCAGGTGGACCAGCCGCTCACCGATGCCATCATCGAGGAAGTGCGCGCCCTGCCACAGGTGGTGCAGGCAAAGGCGCTGTCGTTCTAGGCAATCGTCATCCGACGGCCAAGGTCAGGGGGGATGGGCAGCCATCCCCCCCTTTCCATTTGGGCATGTCGGCAAGACCCGTGGGCGGATCGTTCTGCCCTGGTATTGGTCCTGCGGGCTTGACCCGGCCAAGCTACGGTCAAGGTGTTTGGTCGCCTTCTGGCATGCCTGGCGGGCTGTTCTTTTACATCCGGATGCGCTTTGAGATTGGGGTTTATTTGACTTCTTTATCAGTCACGACGCTGGCGTCACCGGCTGGCTGTGACCTGAGACCGAAGTTCCTTGCGGTTATGGGGGGAGTCCCGTGCGGTTTTGATGCCTGAAGGGGGCGGTGATGGCAAGCAGGGGTGGGGCATGCTCTAGCTGTGAAGTCTCAGGAGGTTGCCCATTCTGTCCCCCTGAGTAGCCAAAGTGTCGCAACTTCAGCTTCCAAGGATCAGACCGAGTGGGCAACCTCCTGAGACTTCACAGCTAAGGCTTGTTTCATGGGCCAAGTCTATGTGTCGCGCAGGGCAAAACTCCGCGCCGCGCTACACCTGCCGACTGGCCAGCGTTACGAAGTGACGTAGGCGCCGTGGGCTGTCTGCAAAACCTGTCTGTAAGCCGGGGAATATAGGCCGAAAAATCATTAATTTTCAATCGCTTAGGCGATTGGCGTCCCCACGGGGAGGGGATCGTCAAATTTCTAGATGTCTGATTTCAAACAGTTTTTGGCAACTGCATTGTACAAAAACACCTGTTGTCCACACTGTACAACGTACCACGCCCCCAGCTTGGCGGCAACCTCTCCAGACGAAAACGACAGATGACCCCCGCCAGTTTCCCAGCGGGGGCACCATGTCCGGCATCGTCACCAGTTGGCGACAACCCGGCTGTCTTCGGCGTAGCTGTTGCGCTTGCCGCCGATATAGAGGTTGCTGCGGCCCTTCGTCGGGTCGGCACCATCAATGCGCTTGGTCTCCGACGCTTCGCCGGAACCATCGCGGATGGCCTCGAACAGCTTGGAGGCGGCGGGGCTGTCCATCGTCACCTTGTTGCCCTTGGCGTCGATGAACCAGACGGTACCGAAGCCGGTACGGTGAAGCGCGGTCTTGCCCGCGATAACGGTTTCAGGGTTGCTCATTGTCTTCCTCGATCATGTCTGTGGGGGCGGTGGTCCTGGGCAAGGCGCGGGTAACAAGCACCTGACCAGGGAACACCATTTGAAAATCCCGCCTGTGTGGGGTCACACCGGGCGGAAGCTGGAACAGCAGGAACTCCTGCCTCGGGGGCTGGCCGTCCATGCGTTCGATGGGGGAGCGGTAAATGGGATCGCCCCATTCCGGGGGCGGCTGCCAGTCCGGGCGCAGGGTGCGGGGATAGAGGTAATCCGGGTTGCGGATTCTCCAGGCCGCAAGCTCTGCAATGGTCATGCGACGGGGGAGAGACTTCACCGGCTGGCCTTCTTCCGCTTGCGGGGCTTGCCACCCTGGTTGATGAAGCGCAGCGCGTGATACCGCGCCTCCTTCTCCTCCACATGCTTGGTCAGCTTGGCTTGCCGTGCGGCCTCGGCTGCCTCAAGGGCGGCTTGGGCCTCGGTATCCTTGGCGACAAGGTTGCCCTGCTGGAACTGGGCGAAGACCTCCACCACATAGGCCAACTCGATGTTGGCCCGTGCCGTCTCGGACTTCGCCAGGATGAACAGGGCTTGCGCCTGGGTGAGATAGAAGGCGGTGGTGGGACGGCCCCGGCCTTTCGATTTTGCCCCACGGTGGAGCAAATTACCGATGGCCTCCAAGTCGGCCCGATGGCGCTTGATCAGGTCACGGACCTTCCGGGGGCGTTCATACCCCAGGCGCTCCGCAAGGGTCAGGTCCAGAACCCGCACCTCCCCGCCCTCTTCGATCAGGTCGGGCAGGCCGGTGGGGCTGCTGGTGGTCGGGATGATGTCGGTCATGCCTTACCCCCGCACCGACACGGCACCCATCCGCAACAGGGCCGACCACGGGAAGTCACCATGCGGGGTGCTGACCATGATGGACCCGTCACGCATCTGCCGGGCCGTCATGCCCTGGGGCAACTGGGCGTTCAGGATGGCCTGGGGGTTCGACTTCTCCAGCCCGCCCAGATACGCCTTGACCACGTTGCCATAGCCCTTGGTGTGGCGTTCGGTGGCGTGGCTGTAGATGGCCTTCTGCATCAGGTCGGGACGGTTGGCCCAAGCCCAGTCCACCACCTCCTGGGCGTCAAAGCCGCTCTTGCCGATGGCGGCAAGGGCCTGGGTCTCGAACGCCTGCCGGATGGTCTCGGCCCGCGCCATGGCTTCCCCAGGCTCCAGCCCCATCTGCGAGGCAATGCGACCAATGGCCGCTTCCGGGATGCCCTCGTTCTTGGAAATGGCGTTGATGACGCTGACCACGTCCGAGGCGGAAGCCTTGCTTGCAACCTCGGTGATGCTGGCTTCAAGGGCGTCATCGCCCAGCCCTTCCATGCCCGCGTTGGGGTCTTCCTGGGCGGGCTGCTGCTGGGTGGACTGGGCACCGACCACGGCATAGGAGCCATCGGCATTGCGGACCACCATGCCCGCAGCCATCGCCGCCTTGATGGTGGTTTCCATGCCGTTCAGGTTGATGATGCTGGCTTCGGTGATGTCGCTGCCGGTCTTGGTGGTGCCCCAGCTATTGCGGGCCTGGGTAATCGTGCCGCCGGTCTGGGCGATCATGCGCGGGTCACGTTCGACGGTCGAGGCCATGCCGTGGCTGGTGGTGCTGATCTTGCCGTTGACGGCGGTCATCTGCACCCCGCCCACCCGGTTGACGTGGGCACGTTCGGGGGCGGCGGGGCTGGTGTTCTGGCTCTGGATGGACAGGGCGGAGAAATCGCTCATGGATAGGTTCCTTTGGGATTGAAGGGGTAGTCAATGCCTGCCAGCCGTTCTTGCGGTCGCGGCTTGGCGGCAATCGCCACCTCCTGCCCCATGCGGAGAATGAGGGGGCCAAGGGTGGCGTTGATGCGGGTGGACAGGAGGTCACGGGTCGGGCCGGTGATCCGGTCATAGACCTTCTTGGGCTTGCTCCCGCTCCACCGCTCGGAATAGGGGGCGGGGGTCAGGCGCAACAGGCGGATGGCAAGCTGGTGGTTGAAGTGGCGATCAGACAGGAAGCGCCGGGGGTTCCACTCCCGCAGGGCATAGACCGCCGCGATGGTGGCAAGCATGTCCTCGGCGGTGACGCCCTCGGTGTGCATCCGGTGCAGCCAGCGGGCAAGACGGTCTGCCGCCGTGCTGCGGGCATGGACGGTGCCGGGGTCTCGGGCCTCTGCCGTCATCCGCCCCAGCCATTCCAGGGCAGCCTTGACGCCTGGGTGGTCCCGGTGGTGGGTGATGAACTGGTGGGCCAACAGGTACAGGGTGCGGACCTCCCCCAGGCGGACGGTGGTGCCCTCGGGGTGTCCGGTGTTGGTGTCCCGCTGTTCATGCCGCTTGCAGTAGCGACTGAACGCACGGGCATGGTCCCGGCAATGCGGGACTTCACAAGCTCGCATGGCGGGCCTCTTCGGGTGGTGTTGGGGGATGCCGGGAAATCTTCCTGCACCCCATCCCCCAGATTTGGGGCGTGGGGTGTCGTGAGATTTTACGGCAGGGTCGGTGCCATTAAGTTCGGCCAGACCGAAGCAAAGGAATGGGGTGTCCCTGAGAAATGCTCAGGGTCAGTGCTGGTTCAGGGCCGACCACCCTGCATTGAAGTCCGGGATGGTCTCCAACAGGGTGGACAGTTCGTCACGGGTCTGCCGGGGGTCATGAACCCCGCCGACCACAATGCCGTTGTCTGCCAGGAAGGCGCGGGCAACGTTGATCAGCGATGCCTTGACCTCCCCCGATGGGGTGTTGGTCAACTGGTCCAGCAAGGTCTTGGCAACAGCCCGCCAAAGCTCCCACAGCATGGCCTGGGTTGCTCGGTTCGCCTGGGTGGTCATGGCTGCCACCATCACCACAGGCACGACAGAACAGCCGCCTTTTCGTCTTCCCGCACCACCTCCACCGGCTTGGCGTCAAGCTGGGCGCGAACATGACCGGCCAGCAGGTCAAGGGCACGGGCATACAGGACCGACAACGAGACATTGCGGCCCATCAGTTCCGAATAGGTGGACTGCAAGGCGCACAGGCGCTGGTGCTGGCTGGGGGACAGGTACAGCTTCTGGCTGACGCTGGGGATGTTGGAGCGGGCTTTCCGCAACTGGGGTTGGGTCATCGGATCATCTCGCAGCAATTGGGGATGGAATGGGTGCCGGTTCATGAAAAGAAAGGGGACGGGATGACACGCACCCCGCCCCTTGGTAGGGCCTGCGAAGACCGCTACCGGCAGTTCAGAACCTTTGGCGATTGCTCCGAACACCACCGGGCATGGCCCTGTTGACCGAGAGAGCCAGGGCCTGCCGTTGGGGTATTCGATGGTGCAACCTAATCGGGGATAGGAAGCGGGAGGGAGAAAAGGGGCGGATCAAGAAAAGCACAGAGGCGGCATGATGCCAGCCTTGGGCTGACCTTATGCTGTACCTTCCTGTATCAGCTTTACCCTGGCCTACCTTCGATGGTGCAACCTAATTGGCCTACTACAGGTGGCGTCATAGGCAACAACTGAAGCACCGCATATGGTGTTGCGGCTGACCCGCTGGGCGCGGGTGATGGCGCTCTTGCGGGTGGCGAAGGTGCCGCCGCCGTTGCCACGTTTGGCGAACCAAACCGGGCTTTGGCCCTGTTTGGCGAATCAAACCCGGGTATTCCCGGAATTGGTCTGCTCCATCTCGTTGAACCGCTGGATATAGGCCAGCTTGAACTGCATGGCCTTGGCCCCGGTATAGCCCATGACCAGCAGCGTGAAGCCGTCCTTGGTCATGTCGAAGCACAAGCGGTGCTGTCCGTTGGCATCCGGGTAGGTATCCCCACGGAAGTAGGCCGAACGCAGATTTGCGTCGGGCATCTCATCCTTCAGGTTCTTGATGTCCCGCAGCACGTCAGCGTGACGCTTGCCGAAGAACTCAGCCACATCACGGCTGTTGGCGAAGACCTCACCGTCCTTGACGTGGACGATGGGGGTGGAGGTGGTGGTCAGAGCCGTTTTCAGACTCACAGAGGCCCCTTGCAGGGCTGGCAGCCACGACCCCAGCCGCCAACCCCGCAAGGCCCTTCCTGAGTCACCGGGCGGACTCAGAGGCCCATTCCATCCGCTTCCCCTCCCGGCTGATCATCAGGCGCTGTTCCGAGGGGTGCAGCTTGCGAAGGATCAACAGCACCTCACCCCAGCCAGAGAGGCGGGCGAAGATGTGACCATGTGCGGCTTCAAGCTCAAAGCGGCGGGTCTGCAACAGCATGATTGGTGTCTCCTTCCATCGGTCTGGTGTTGATGACGGCGGAGAAATTGAGTCAGGGGATTCTGGCTGTCAAGACGAAATATTGAGCAATAACAAGTCACTAGTGACTAGATATGGTGTGGCGTTGGGTGGGGCATGAAGGGGACGGAAAGCGCCCCACCCAAGCGGACACAGCCGCAAATCATCCCGCCGCCTTGGCCTGCTGATCCAGCACCCGCTTGACCGTGGTGGCCTGCCATTCCCCGCCCCTGCGGGTCTTCACCCCCAGGTCGTTCAGGTGGTGGGCAATCTCCCACAGGCTCCAGCCCCTGGCCTTCATGTCGGCAATCTCCTGGCCGATCTCTCCCTGTGCCCATTCCTTGGCCTTCTGGGCGTTGGCCTGGGTGCCCAGGGTCTGATCCACCGACACACCACGGAAGCCCCCCAGCACCTTGCCCCTGGCCTTGGCGGCTGCCAGGGCTGCCTTGGTGCGGGCGCTGATGGCCTCGCGTTCGTGCTGGGCCATCGCGGCCATGATGTGCAGCACCAGCTTGTTGGCCTCGGGCATGTCCACGGCAACGAAGTCCGTCCCGGCTTCCATCAGGTTGGCGATGAAGGCGACGTTACGGGCCAGCCGGTCCAGCTTGGCAATGACCAGGGTGGCCTTGTGCTTCCGGCAGGCGGCAAGGGCGGCGGCAAGCTGGGGCCGGTCATCCTTCTTGCCGCTCTCGATCTCGGTAAACTCCCCCACCAGTTCCCAGGCCCCACCGTTCAGATAGGCCCTGACGGCCTGCTGTTGGGCTTCCAGGCCCAAGCCTGATTGCCCTTGCTTGTCGGTGCTGACGCGGTAGTAGGCGATGAAGCGTTTCATGGTCGGTGCCCTGGTCAGTTACAATCCCGGATGTTCGTTGACTGGAACGTAACATGCCAAGGAGTCAGCCTGTCAAGAGGCTGCAAGCCCAGCCCAGGACCAAGAGGAAGGCGGAAGGGTGGCGGTGTTCAGCGGACCAGGGAGGCCACCCCCACCGGGGGGAGTCGGCCCCTGTCCATATACTTGATACCCGCTGAGATTTTTGCTCTGAACATTTTGGGTGCGATGACGTGCCCTCAACAGACGGGCCTCCATGGGTGTTCCCTACGGTTCCGGCCCACCGGGCTTGGGAACTTTCAGGGCCATGGAGTTGCTCCCGCAGGCAACTCCGACACAATCACCTCAAGCATTCTCCGGTGGGGGCGCCCCCTATCTCACTAAGTCGGGCCTCACCGGCATCCGCCGGTTGCTCCCTAAGAGCGAGTCGCTATTACCGGTCCCACACGAAAGCCCCGCCTGGGAACTCTGTTCTGCTCTTACCCGTCCCCCCTACTGGAGTGCCCCACGTCGTGGGCTTACGCCGTGCGTGAGTTCGGGGGCGCCAAAAAAGCTTCCAAGAGGAACCTCCTTATCGCCACCCTCTAATGGGGGTAGCGATAAAGTAAGGGCAATCCTTCCAATTGTCAACATTCTGTGTGCCGGAACCATCCGCGACACAACATGCGCACATCACCCCAGATACCCCTTCTCCCGCAGCCAAGCGGCGACCCGCTCCTGGGCTTCGCGGTACTGGTCAAGCTCCTTGCTGTGGTCATAGGGCAAGTCCGACGCCCGCCCCCGTGACCAACCGCCCATCTCCTGGGCGTCCCGAAGGTCAACACCGGCTCGGGTGGCGGCGGTTCGCCATGTGTGGCGGAAACAGTGCTGGGCAAGTTGGCCGTCCGTCTCGGCCCCCAGCACATCACGGCGCAGGCGGGTGAACGCCTGGGACAAGGAACCGCCGCGCTTGCCGGTGGATTGGCGGATGGGGACTTCCGCGAACAGCGCCCCGCCATCCTGCACCCTGTCCAGGCGGGCCTTGATGACCGCTTGGGCCATGCCCACCAGGGGGACCACTCGGGCGGCATTCTTGGTCTTGCCCTGGTGGATCGTGTACCAGCGGGCCTCTGGGTCCACCTGGGACGCCTCCAGGCTGGCGACCTCTTCCAGACGAACGCCGGTCAACAGGGCAACGCGGATGACGTCGCCCAGGGCGTCACCGGCCTTGGTGGCCTGCAACAGCGTCTTGGTTTCCTCGGGGGTGAAGGGGCGGCGAACGTCCGCAGCCGCCTCGATCTCCTTGGCGCTGGGGGCCTGTTCGTCCCAGGGGTTCTCATGCTCGCGCAGCAATAGGCCGCGCTTTCGTGCCCATACCCACACCTGCCCAAGCTGGGACACCTTCTTGCGGATGGTGGCCGGTCCCTGCCCGTTGGGTGCCTTCGGCCCCTTCTTGTTGGGCAAGACCCTGGTCACGAAGTCACCGACCATGCGGCGGTCCACTTCCTCCAGGGCCACGTCCTCGCCTGCGTAGGCCAGGAACTCCTTGATTGCGGTGTTCAGGTTGTTGAGGGTGGACAGAGACATGGTCTTTCCCGCATCCGCCTTGTACTGCTCGATCACCTCTTTGAGGGGACTGCGCTGCCCGGTGGCGGCCTTGTACCAGCGGGTTGCCTTGCGATGGCCTGCACGGGCTTCGATCTGCTCGGCAGCCACCAGCAAGCCATGCTCGATGGTTTCGCGGTGCTTGGGATCGTCCACAGCCTTCAGCTCGGCGGCGATCTCCAGCGCCTGCTTCATGCTGCCGTTGATCTCGCTCAGGGCTTCGGCTTCCTCCAGCCTGACCTTGCCCAGGCGAAGGTCGCGCAAGCGTCGGGCTTGCCGTAGGTCGAGGATGCCGCCCAGCCCTTCCCTGATCTCTCGGCCATAGGGCTTGCCGGTACGGGGATTGGTGCGACCGACCAGGGCCGCAGGGGTGGGCATACGGAACAGCCAAGCTGTGCCTGGGCCGCGTGGCTGGAAGAGATAGAGGGTATCAAGCACGTCGTTGTCAGCCATGATCGCGTTGTACATCATGGACAACGGGCTGTTCAACAACGTGGCGAATTTTGCTTGAAAATCAACGCGCTAGCATAATTGGCGTCCCCACGGGGATTCGAACCCCGGTTGCCGCCGTGAGAGGGCGGTGTCCTAGGCCTCTAGACGATGGGGACGTCTTCGGCGCGAGGCCCGCTTTATGCCTAAAGTCCCGGGCTTGTGCAAGCACTTTTTTTCGGAATTCGGATGGGTACGGTGCGAAAGCCGCCACGGCGCTCATCCAGGCGGTGGGCCTGGGTGTGGATGGCCTGGCCGTCCAGCACGCCGATGATCACCCAGGCCATGTCCGCTTCGTGGGCGCAGGCGCGGTCGGTGGCGGAGGGGTCCGAGGTTCCGTCGGTGTGGGAGTGGTAATGGCCGACGATGCGGTCCTTGGTACCGCTGTCGCGCAATTCCTTTTCCACCCGGATGCGCACGGCAGGGTCCAACTCGAAGCGGTCGGTCGTGCCGGCCAGCAGGTTGGCCGCCGGCACCACGCGGGTGACCCGCGCCAATTGCCCCTTGCCGCGCCCGATAATCAGGCCGCAGGCCTCGGCCGGCCATGCCGCCTCGGCCCCGTCCACCATGGTTTTCAGCAGGGCCGCATCGATCTGCAGGATCATATCCGCCCCCCGGCCTTAGCGTCCGGCCGGCGCTTCGGGGATCAGCACGAAGCTGCCCGTCACCGTGCCCGCCGCCGGGTCCAGCACCAACAGCCGCTCGCCGCCGCCGCCGGCCAGGCGCAGCACCACGCGCTCGCCCACAACCAGTGTCTGCTCGACGCGCGCGCCGGCCGGCACCGGCACCGCCACCGCGCCGAATTCCGCCATCACCGCCGCCGCCGGCGACGCCGCCGCCGCCGCCGTGGCGGCGCGCGGCTTGGCGCCGTTCTTGGCGTTCATCAGGCCGTAGCCCAGCAAACCCAGCCCGGCCACAATCAGAATGCCCATGAACGCAACCAGAGCCTTGATCGCCTTGATGCCTTGCACTTCAATCCCCGCACAGAAATTCATCGAGATTGCCGATGCCCACCGAAACCACCTTGCTTGCCCCCGCCCCCGTCGCCCCGGAGGAGGCGGGTCAACGCCTTGACAAATGGCTGTCGGCACGGCTGCCGGACCTGTCGCGCACCCGCATCAAGACGCTGATCGAGCAAGGCCAGGTCACATCGGCCGGTGCGACCATAGCCGACGCCTCGGCCAAGGTCAAAGCCGGCCAGGATTTCACCGTCACCGTGCCGGCCGACGCCCCCGCCGAACCGGAGGCCCAGGAGATCGCCCTCGCCGTGGTGTACGAGGACGACGACCTGATCGTCATCGACAAGCCCGCCGGCATGGTGGTCCACCCCGCGCCCGGCAGCCCCGACCAGACGCTGGTCAATGCGCTGCTGGCCCATTGCGGCGAGTCGCTGTCGGGCATCGGCGGCGTGCGGCGGCCGGGCATCGTGCACCGCATCGACAAGGACACCAGCGGCCTGCTGGTGGTGGCCAAGAACGACCGCGCCCACCACGCCCTGTCGCAGCAATTCGCCGACCACTCCCTGGAGCGTGCCTATAAAGCCCTGGTGTGGGGCATGCCCAATCCCCCGCTGGGGGAGATCGAAGGGGCCATCGGGCGTTCACCTCAAGACCGCAAGAAGATGGCCATCGTCAGCCATGGCGGCAAACATGCGCACACCCGTTATCGCACGATCAGGCCATTCGCAGGAGGCGTGGCCAGTCTGGTCGAATGCCGCCTGTCCACCGGCCGCACCCACCAGATCCGGGTGCACATGACATCCATCGGCCATCCCCTTGTGGGGGATCAGACTTACGGGCGCTCGCGCGCCGCCAAGCTGCGGGCTATACCGGAAATCGCCCGCCAAGGGCTGGCGACATTTCCGCGCCAGGCACTCCATGCTTACCTGCTGGGTTTTACCCACCCGGCCACCGGCGAGGTAATCCGCTTTCAGAGCGAATTGCCTAAAGATATCAGTGATTTGATTGCTCTTTTAGAGGGTGTATAAAAAATTTCTATACTTGACCGTTCCAGTATGCCATTCTCTCGGCAATCATGATGTGATAATGATTCCCTGGACGGTCCTGGCTCGGCTCCGTCCACGCGCGGATTGGCTCCCCCCCCTTCGCCATCCGCGCCGAAGAGAGGAGATTGTGAGATGACGGCCATATCTCCCACCCTTTCCCTGGCGCCCGAGGGCAACCTTTCGCGCTACCTGCAGGAAATCCGCAAGTTCCCCATGCTTGCCTCCGACGAGGAGTACATGCTGGCCAAGAGCTATCGGGACCATGCGGATTACGATGCGGCCAACAAGCTGATCACCAGCCATCTGCGTCTGGTCGCCAAGATCGCCATGGGCTATCGCGGCTATGGCCTGCCCATGGGCGAGCTGATCTCGGAAGGCAACGTGGGCATGATGCAGGCGGTCAAGCGGTTCGACCCCGATCGCGGCTTCCGCCTGGCCACCTACGCCATGTGGTGGATTCGCGCCGCGATCCAGGAGTACATCCTGCATTCCTGGTCGCTGGTGAAGATGGGCACCACCGCCGCGCAGAAGAAATTGTTCTTCAACCTGCGCAAGCTCAAGGGCCAGATGCAGGCCATCGAGGAAGGCGACCTCAGCCCCGAGAACGTGCGCGCCATCGCGCAGCAACTGGACGTGGCCGAGGCGGACGTGGTCAGCATGAACCGCCGCCTGTCCAGCCCCGACCACAGCCTGAACGCGCCGGTGCGCGCCGATGGCGAGGGCGAATGGCAGGACTGGCTGGTGGATGAGCGCGACGACCAGGAAACCGAACTGGCCGAGCGCGAGGAAATGGGCCGCCGCCGCACGCTGCTGACCTCGGCACTGAAATCGCTGAATGAGCGCGAGCGCCACATCCTGACCCAGCGCCGGCTGAAGGACAATCCGGTCACGCTGGAAGACCTGTCGCAGCAATACGGCATCAGCCGCGAGCGCGTGCGTCAGATCGAGGTGCGGGCGTTCGAAAAGTTGCAGAAATCCATCAAGAACGCGGTGGTGGACGGCCCGCGCACCTGACCCATCCTGCCCCTCCGGGTCCATGACCCGGCCTTATGACAAAGGGCGCCCTTGCGGCGCCCTTTTCTTGTCGCCCCCCTGGCACGGGCGCGGTCAGGCGGCGTTCTTCTTGGCCACCTCGTCGCCCCATTCCTCGACCAGGCGCTTTTGCGCCGCCTTGAGGGCGGCGACCCGGCGGTCGGTGGTGAACGACAGCCACGACGACACCATGGGCGGCAGGCTCATGTACATCAGCCAGCCGATGCCCGACGCCCCATAGGCCCACAACAGCACGCTGGCCTCGGACAGCAGGTTGAACGCCTCGTCCAGGGTATGGACGCCGAACCACAGGTCGAACAGGAACTTGATGACGCCGGCGAAGTTCAACCCGCCCACGCACAGCCAGGCGTACTTGTTCGATCCCTTTTCGCTGGCCCATGCCGCCAGGGTGGGCAACATGGTGAAGAACAGCAAGGTGACGGTGGGCAGCGAGAACGGCACCAGGGCGGCCAGGATCATCAGCACGACGATCTTGTTCATGCCGCCCGGCTTCTTCCCCCTGGCTGCGGGGGGCGCTGGCTTTTTCCTCTTCGCCGCCATGGCCTACCACACCTTCAGAATGACCACGATGGTGGTCGTGATCAGGGCGATCAGGATGCCGGTGACGGCGGCGGTCTGCTTGCCGATGCGCAGCGCCTCCTTCTCGCGGTCTTCCTCGTTGTTGAGGACGCGTTTGATCTCGTCATCGGCGGCCTGGTACTGGGCCTGCGCCCAGGCGAAATCGTTTTCGTCTCTTTCGCGCTCGCCGGGATTTTCCAGCAGGTTGTAGATTTCCACTACCGAGCCGCGGCGCACCAGCTTGCCTAGTTCCTTTTCCAGCTCCTTGCGCTTGTCGCGCGAGTGATAGGCCGCCACCGCCGGCGCCGCCAGCGCGCCCACCCACGCCGACAGGGCGGGCAATTGCTCTGGCCCCAGGCGGTACTGGAACACGGCGAACAGGTTGAGCAGCGCCATGAACGCCCGGCTCTGCTCGGGGTCGTTCAACTGCACCAGATTGCGGTCGATGTCGGAGCGCGCGCGCGCGCCCATGAACGCCGCCACATGGCGGTCCACCGGCCATTGCTTGGTATTGCCCTGCTTGCCGGCCGAGGCGTTCAGGGCCGGCAGCAGTTCCTTCAGCTCGGTGATGTATTCCTCGCCCACCAGCGGGCTTTGGCACGGCAGCGCGTCGTTCATCTCGTACAGGCAGCGTTCGAGGCCGAATCCCAGGCCGGTCTGGGTCAGGTAGTTCTTGAGTTCGCGGAAGTTGCCTTCCATCAGCGAGTTGTCGGGGGAATAGAACTTGCGCGCCTCGAACCACAATTTGGGGATTTCGCGCAGGATGACCTCGGCCACCAGCCGGGTATCGCTTTTCTGCGCCATCACCGCCGCAAGCGCCGTGCCCACGCCGTCGGGCATGGCGTTGAAGCCCTTGTAGCGGATGGGCGCGGTGGGATCCAACAGCATCAGGATCTTGCACAGCATCTGGTCGGTGGCGGAGCGGCGCTCGCCGCCGCCGTTCAGCACCACGCGCACGATGTCGGCCACCGCCTGGGCGCGTTCCTTGTCCTCGACCGCGCGGCGCAGCCACAGTTCCAGCTTGCCTTCCAGCACCGGCGGAATGGCGGCATCCCAGTGGCGCGCCATGGCCGCGGCCAGTTCGCGGCAATTGAAGTATTCCTTGCCGTTGAACGGAAAGCCGCGGGCGGCGCGCTTTTCGTGGCGCGGCTGCAGCGGCGACAGCCGGCGGCCCGACAGCCACAGGTCCAGCGCTTCGACGTCCCAGCGCTGGTCGGGATCGTCGCACAGCAATCCGCGCAGCAATTCGACAAAGGCCAGCGGCAGCCGTTCGTCGCCCACCAGGGTGTTGTAGCTGCCCTGCTGGATCTTGAGCTTCAAGATGGTGTCGTCATCCAAGTGCGCGACCGGATTGCGCCCCAGCAGCAGGAAGACCAGGGTGACGCCCAGCGAGTAGAGGTCATCGGAGAAGGTGCCCGACCCGCGCGCCACGTTGTTGGCCATGCCCGCTTCGATGGTCTCGAACACCAGCGGCTGATCGAAGGCCGGCGGTGCGGTGACGCAATCGCCCAGTGCGATGCGTTCGCCGCCCTCGTCCATGAAGAACAGGTTGGTGGTGCGGATGGCGCGATGGGTGATGCCGCGGCTGGTCAGCTCGCGAATGGCACCGACCAGCGGCTCCACCACCTTGGGCGTGATGACGTATTCGTCCACCCGGCGGCATTCGGCGCGCAGATTGGCCATCAGCCGCTTGCCCAGGGGACGTTCGTACACCACGGTCATGCACTGGCGGCCGGTGGGCGGCCAAGTCATCGCCCCCCATTCCACCAATTGCATCTGTCCGCTGCCCTGCATGCCCTTGATGGCGCGCATGACGTTGACGCGTACCGGCAGATCGGGGCGGCAGATCAGGGCGAAAAGTTGGCGTTTGGGGTCGCGCTTGTCCTCGGCCACGAACGCTTCGGCGGTGGGCGTGGACATGTCGGGCAAGGGCTTGTTGGAGCGGATGGTATAGCGGTCCCGCAACACCCCGGGTGGACCGGCGGCGGCTGCGACCTCCTGCTCCTCGTTTGCCTCAGCGGCTTCCGCCATTCTTGCGACCGTCCTTGTGCACACCGTTTCTCCGGCATTCGTCCTTTGTACGAGGGCCGGGGCGTCTGCTCAAGCGCCAAAGCAAAGGGCCGGCGCCCAAGGCGGCCGGCCCTTCACTTCACAGGGTCACGCCATTACGACGCAAAGGGATCGTGCACCAGGATGGTGTCGTCGCGCTCGGGGCTGGTGGACAACAGCGAAACCGGAGCTTCGATCAGTTCCTCGATGCGGCGGACATACTTGATGGCGGTGGCCGGCAGATCCACCCACGACCGCGCACCGCGGGTGGAATCCTTCCAGCCCTCGATGCTTTCATAGATCGGCTCGACCTCGGCCTGGGCGGCCTGGCTGGCCGGCAGGTGGTTGATGACCTGACCCTTGTACTTGTAGCCGGTGCAGATCTTGAGTTCGTCGAACCCGTCGAGAACGTCGAGCTTGGTCAGCGCGATGCCGTCGATGCCGCCCACCTTGACGGCCTGACGCACCAGCACGGCGTCGAACCAGCCGCAGCGGCGACGGCGGCCGGTGACGGTGCCGAACTCATGACCGCGATCGCCGATCAGATGGCCGATCTCGTTGTCCAGTTCGGTCGGGAACGGGCCGGCGCCCACGCGGGTGGTGTAGGCCTTGCAGATGCCCAGCACATAGCCGACCTGACCCGGGCCGACGCCCGAGCCGGTGCCGGCATTGCCCGACACCGTCGAGGACGAGGTGACGAACGGATAGGTGCCGTGGTCCACGTCCAGCATGGCGCCCTGGGCGCCTTCGAACAGCACGCGCTTGCGGGTGTGGCGGATGTCGTCCAGGCGCTGCCACACGACATCGGCGAAGGGAAGGATCTTGGGCGCCACTTCCTTGAGCTGGTTCAGCATCTCCTGGCCATCCACCGGGGCGGCGCCCAGGCCGGCCAACAGCGCGTTGTGGTGCTTGAGCAGCTTTTCGATCTTGGCTTCCAGCAGGGCCTCGTCGGCGAGGTCGCACACGCGGATGGCGCGGCGGCCGACGCGGTCCTCATAGGCCGGGCCGATGCCGCGGCCGGTGGTGCCGATCTTGGACGAACCCGAGGCCTCCTCGCGCGCGCGGTCCAGATGGCCGTGCACCGGCAGGATCAGACAGGCGTTCTCGGCGATCTTCAGCACGTCGGGGGTGATGTTCAGGCCCTGGGCCTGCACCCGCTCGATCTCGGACAGCAGCGCCCAAGGATCGACGACCACGCCGTTGCCGATGATGGAAAGCTTGCCGCGCACCACGCCCGAGGGCAGCAGCGACAGCTTGTAGGTGACACCGTTGATCACCAGGGTGTGGCCGGCATTGTGGCCGCCCTGGAAGCGCACGACCACGTCGGCCCGCTCGCTCAGCCAATCGACGACCTTGCCTTTGCCCTCGTCACCCCACTGGGCGCCGACCACCGCAACATTCGCCATATCTCAGGTCCCCTACTTAGTTGCCCGCAAACAGGTCGTGCGACCTTGGGGCGATGTCCTTTTCACGAGATGCTCAAACAACCTTCACGCCGTCGGCCGCCAGCACGTGGCCGCAGCCCAGGCGTTTCGCTTCGGCCTCGATATCGGCCACCGGCTCCAGCGCGACGACCGTCACCCAGCCCTGGGCGCGCAACGCCTGCGCCCAGGCGCGCGGCGTTCCCGCCGGCACCAGGATGCGCCGGGGCGGATTGGCGGCGGGCAATACCGCCAGCACCGTGTCCATGAACACGGTGGCGCCGGTGGCGGGTTCGACGCCGCCGGCCAGATAGCGGCCGCCCCGCCCCAGTTCGCCCGACACGTTGCGGCCGAACAGGGTGAAGGCGATGCCGGTATGGTATTCGAAGCCGCGGTTCTCCACCGGGTCCACGGTCAGGGTCAGTTCGGGCGCCGCCTCGCGGATCAGCGCCACCACCTGGGCCAGACGGTCGCGCACGCCCGCCGCGGCCGGCGGCAGGTCCAGCCCGGCCAGGATGGGCAGCGCGCGCTCGGCCGGTCCCACGGCGGACAGCAGCGCCGACAGCATGGGCGCGGCGGCACCGCCCTGGGCGGCGACGCCGGCGGCATCCTTGTGGTCCAGGCTGCCGCGCAGGGCATCCTCGGCCGACAGCTTCAGCTCGCCCAGCAAGGTGGGCACCAGCGTGGGCAGCGACAGGTCGATGGAAACGCCGGCCACGCCCAGTTCAGCCAGCGCCTCGGCGGCCAGCACCGCGACCTCGGCATCGGCGGCGGCGGAATCGTGGCCGATCAGCTCAATCCCGGCCTGGCCGAACTGGCGCTCGGGACGCAGTTGCGATCCCTTCACCCGCAGCACCTGGCCGGCATAGGACAGCCGCAGCGGACGCGCCGCGCCGGCCAGACGGGTGGTGGCGATGCGGGCCACCTGCGGCGTCATGTCGGCGCGCACGCCCATCATCTTCTGGCTGTGCGGGTCCATGACGCGGAAGCACTGCGACGCGGTGGCGGCGCCGGCCCCGGCCAGCAGGGTTTCCTCGAACTCGATCAGCGGCGGCTTGACCCGTTCATAGCCCTGCGCGGCGAAATGCGCCATCAGGCGCGAAACCACGTTGGCTTCGTGTTCGGCATCAAGGGGAAGGATGTCGCGCAGGCCCGCGGGAAGCAGCGCCCGGTTGGCAAATTCGTTCATTCGAAGACGTCTGGACCGTATCTGAGCATGACCCCGCCGGAGCGGCGGGACGGCAACAGCCCGGTTTATCGCGTTTGCCCGGCAGGGGCAAACGGAATGTGCACCCCCTCTCCACCGGATAGCCGGCCGAAAGGGGGAATGCCGCTAGAACCGGCCGCGTTCGCCCAAGGCCTCCAGGGCGGACATGACGCCCTTGGACGCCTCGCCGGCCTGGGCCACGCACTCCAGCGCGCCGGCCAGATCGCCCGCCTGATAGCGGCGCGCCGCCTCGATGCCGTGCTGGTGCACCAGCCGGTGCGGCTCCTCCATGGCCTTGAAGGCGGGGTGGTTGAGGATGCCGGGGTCGGTCAGCGACCCGCACCACTTGCCCAGGCGGCACGAGGTGTGGTCGGCCAGTTCCGAGGGGTTCAGGCTGGCGCGCCCCACCAGCATGTCGGCCAGACGCTTGCGCCAGATCATGTGGTCGGACTTCGCCACATGGATGGTGACGTCGGGAATATCCAACCGGGCCATGTCGGCCAGCACGTCGGCGATGCGCTTGCACGAATCGTCCATGACGTCGGCCACCCGGCTGATGGCGGCCACGTTGCGGGTGGACATCTGGGCGATGACCGTGACCCCGTCCGCCACCTCGGCCGAGGCCGAAATCTGCTGATGCAGGATGGCGGCGATGTCGCCCATCTTGGCGGTCACGTGGGCCACCTGGTCGGCGACCTGGCGCATGGTGTCGCCGGTGGACAGCACCACGTCCTGGCCGGTTTCCACCGCGCGGGCGCCGTCTTCCATGCTGCGCACGATGGCGGTCATTTCCTCGCGCAGGCGTTCGATGCGGCTGCGGATGTCCTCGGTGGCCCGCGCGGTCTGGTTGGCCAGCCCCTTGACCTCGTGCGCCACCACGGCAAAGCCCTTGCCCGCGTCGCCGGCGCGCGCCGCCTCGATGGTGGCGTTCAGCGCCAGCAGGTTGGTCTGCTTGGCGATCGCCTCGATCTGGTTGACGATGCCGCCGATCTGGGCCGAAGCCTGGGCCAGATCCTCGACCTTGGTCATGGCGTCCTGCACGGCGCCGGCGATGGTGGTCATGCTGGCGACCGCCTGATCTGCGGCCTGCTGGCCGGCGCGGGCGGCCTCGTGGGCGGCGCGCGCCTCGGCGGCGGCGGAATTGGAACTGGCGGAAATCTCGTTGACGCTATGCACCAACTGCTCGGAAGCGGCGGCGATGGTCTGGCTGCGCCGGTCCACCTCGCCGATGTCGCGCATCATGGCGGCGGTTTCCGTCACC
Organism: Pseudomonadota bacterium; assembly: GCA_023426365.1. Classification (GTDB taxonomy): domain Bacteria; phylum Pseudomonadota; class Alphaproteobacteria; order Rhodospirillales; family Magnetospirillaceae; genus Magnetospirillum. Next base: position 17,116 of record JAFAAW010000141.1, on the reverse strand, counting down.
GCCTCGTTGACGTTGACGGACATGGCGACGTTCTGCTTGAGCAGGCTGAGCGCCTGCGCCTCCAGCCGCACGGCCATTTCCTTGAGCTTGCGCCCCAGCCCGCATTGGCCGTCCGGCACCGAGTGATAACGCCCGGCCAGGATAAGGTCGATCGCCTCCTCGACCGCGACCAGACGGTCGTCGGTGGTGTCCTGGTTGCGCTGAAGCGCGGCCGAAAGCGCCATTCCCATCCCCCTGTTCCGTGCCGTGGCGACGCCCGGCGGAAGGCCGCCACCGAGCGCACAGACTGAACAAAAGTATTAACACTTTGCGGTAGGAAAAGGCAACTCGCGTCAGCGTCGCCCGCGCGCTTTTTTATAATTGATCAAAAATTGATGGGCCTGCCTGTGGAGGCGGTTGGCGCCCCCATGATGCGCCGGGAAGAGGCGGATGGCTGCCTGCGTCCGGAGGCGGAACGCATCGTAAAGGCGAACAGGGAAGCCAACGAATGGGGGCTTGCCCCCACCCAGTGGTGGGAGAGGAGCCACATTCACATCCTCCATTCCAATTACGCCCCGACTATAGCAACGCGCCTTAACTATGAGGCGGGTTGTTCTGGGGGGGGCCATTGCGGGCGCTGCCAAGCCGCCGGAGGCCGCGCCCGGCGAGGGCAAAAATTACAAGCGGTAGACCGTGATGCACATTTTGAGCATCACGGTCTAAGTCGTTTTTGTCCAAGATTTGTGCGCCGCTTCCCGCGGAAAAAGCGCAGTGCCGGGACGGCGGGCGTCAGTGCGTGTGGCCGTGCTCGCCGTGGTCAGGGCCGCATTGGGCGTGGTCGCGGCTCCACTGGTCAAAGGCCCGCATCATGATGCCGCGCAGTTCGGACGCCTTGGCGGTGGGGAACAGGTCGGCCAGCATGTCCCACACCTTGCCGTTCTGCAGGAAATTCTGGCCGAACGTCTCCAGGTCGGCGGCGTTGTCGTGGTCCAGGGCATCGTAGATGTGGCGGAACAGGCGGTCGGCGGTGTTCTGGTCCATGCGGCGGCTCGCTTAGGGGATGGGGGTCAGGACTGGCGTTCCAGCCATGCCTGGCGCTCGAAACGCCGGCACACGTCCTTCAGTTCCTCGGCGCTGAGGAAAACGCCGAAGCCCATCAGGTCGTTGCGGATCTTGAGCATGAGGAAGCCTTCCTCGGCCTTGCTTTCGACGCGTGCGAAATCGGCATCCAGCAGCAGCCGCAGATAGGCCTGGTTGTTCTCGTCGGTCAGGTCGCAGGCCCAATCGGCCAGCAGGCGGTTGCGCCGCGCCCGGACCCAGAACGCCTGTTCGGAATGGCCGACGAAATTGGCCTGCGAGGTGCTGCCCCGCGCGGCGAAGGTGTCGAGGATCGACATGACGAGGCTGCCACAAGGCGAGGCCCGCCACGGGGGCGGGCCGGGGAAGGGGCGGGGTTAGTGGTGGCCGTGGCCGCCATGGCTGCCATGGCCGTGGCTGTCGCCGCCCTGCTTGGCCTTCAGCGAGGCGATGCAGCCGTACACCACGACGCAGCTCACCAGGAACAGCGCGATACCCTCCAGCAAACCCGGCATTTCCTCTCTCCTTTGGCATTGGCTGGCGCCAACCTCGCACCTTGCTTGGGCGCTGTCAACGCGACCGCCGCGCGCCTGGTTCATATTGCCGCAGCGTGATGCTGCGGTAATGGCCCAAAAGTGTTCCTAAAGCTATAGTCATATGACTAATACGGAATCTGGATTTCGTATGGTGCGTAGGAAAAAATACGGAAAAATGAGTCGAAATCAGGTGTGATTGTTGCACCTTTTGCGCCGCAGCAAAAATGCTGCATTGCCGAGATTTGGCGGAATTCCTGGAGTTCTCGCGCATACAAGATAGGAAATAATGCTTATTACAGCGGGGTTATCGATGTGTAATTTTGCCCTTACGTTGACGTAAACGTAAATGTATATCTGATCTCCCCTTAGGCGCTTCAGAAAAGGCTATAGCCATGAGCGATGTGGAGGATCGTTTGCGTGACGCGTTGCCAAAGCTTTCCCGCCTTGGCGCGATGGTGCGTTTCGACCTGGGCAAGGACGGCGCGTGGCTGGTGGATGCCCGTGGCGCCGCGCCGACCCTGGACGAGGATGACGGCGACGATGCCGATGCCGCCTGCACCATCAAGATCAGTGCCGACAACCTGGTCAAACTGATCGATGGCAAGCTGGACCCCATGCTTGGCTACACGCTGGGCAAGATCAAGGTGTCCGGGTCCATGGGCGTGGCCATGAAGCTGGTCGGCGCGATCGGTTGAGGAGGCGGCGATGGCCTTTTCCACCAAGGCGGCCGTGATGGCCGCTTCGCTGGCGGCGGCGACCACCCTGTGGGGCACGCCCGCCAGCAGTGCGGAAAGCGTCGCGCTCGGCTACGACATCCGCAAGGAGGGCGAGCCGATCGGGCGCGAACAGGTCCGCATCGTGCGCACCGACGACGGCGCGGTGGTCGATGTGCAGACCCGCACCCGCGCCAAGGTGCTGTTCATGGAATTCCGTTACGACCATTCCCGGCGCGAGGAATGGAAGGACGGCAAGCTGGTGCGCATGGTCGCCGACACCGACGACGATGGCACCAAATCCCATCTGGAAACCATCCGCTCGGCCGCCGGCTGGACGGTGACCGTGAACGGTCAGTCGTCCCAGCGCGACGGCGATCCGTTGCCGCTGACCCTGTGGGGAAGGGCGGTGCTGGAGAAGGGCGAGCTGTACAGCATCATCGACGCCAAGCCCTATCGGGTGCAGGTGGCGTCGTTGGGCACGGAGACCATAACGCTGGATGGCAAGACGGTCAGTGCCGAACGTTTCCGCATCAGCGGCGATGTGGAGCGCGATCTCTGGTATGGCGCCGACGGCTATCTGCTCAAGGCGGCGTTCCAGCGGTCCGGCTACCCCATCGAGGTTGTGCGGAGCGAGCGCCGTCCCTGAGCGGGGAACGGCGCATTTTTTGGTCCAATGGTTTACGTTTACGTAAACGGAAACCTATTGACGTCATGAACGAGTTTATCTAGGCTTCACCAAAATGGCGACGACAGTTCGCCAACGGAGGAAACAGGGATGTCGAACATCATTCGCGGCAGGGCGCTGACAGGCGCTCTAGGTCTGATGGCGGTCTTGGGGGCGGCGGGCGAGGCGGCGGCCTCGGGCTTCATGCTGCGCGAGCAAAGCTCGGAAGGTCTGGGCAATGCGTTCGCCGGCTCGACGGCCAAGGCCTACAACCTTTCCACCATCTTCTACAATCCGGCCGGCATGACCCGGCTGGAGGGCAGCCAGGTGGCCGGTTCCGCGACCTGGATCGCCCCGGTGGCGAAATTCGAGGGCACCAACACGGTCAGCGGGGCCGGTTTCAACAACGGCCAGACCCGCGGTTCCATGGGCGGCGACGCCATCAAGGATGCCGCGGTGGGCGCCCTTTACGCCTTCTGGGATGCCCGTCCGGACCTCAAGTTCGGCATGGCGGTGTCCGCGCCGTTCGGCTTGCGCAGCGAATATGACGAGGATTGGGTGGGGCGCTATCACGCCCTGGAAAGCTCGATCACCAACATCAATGTCCAGCCCACGGTGGCCTATCGCATCAACGACAAGCTGTCCATCGGCGGCGGCGCCCAGGTGGCGTACACCAAGGTGCGACTGAGCAACGCGCTCAACCTCGGCGCCCTCCATCCTCTGACCAGCGACGGCAAAAGCACCGTCGAAGGTGATGACATCGGCTTCGGCGGCGTCGCCAGTGTGCTCTATGAATTCACGCCCACCAGCCGCGTCGGCCTGAACTACCGCTCGCAGATCCAGCACACGTTGGAGGGTGACGCCAAGTTCGAGGTCTCTCCGGCCCACAAGGCCCTGTTGGGCAATCCCCAGAGCCTGCGCGACATGAGCGCCCAGGCCGACCTGACCACGCCGGACACCGTGTCGCTGGGCATCTATCACGAGCTGTCGCCGCAATGGGCGGTGATGTCCGACGTCCAGTGGACCAACTGGTCCACCTTCAAGGAAGTCCGCATCAGGTTCGATGACGGCCGCCCCGATTCGGTGACCGACGAAAGCTGGAAGGACACCTGGTTCTTCTCGCTGGGCGCCACCTACACCATGGACCAGCACAACAAGTTCCATTTCGGCGTGGCCTATGACCAGGCGCCGGTCGGCACCGAGCATCGCACCGCCCGCATTCCCGACTCCAACCGCTACTGGCTTTCGGCCGGCTATACTTATGACCTGAACCCGAACTTCCAAGCCAACATCGGCTACACCCACATCTTTGCCGACAAGGCCGAGATCAACGAGGCCAGCACCAACAACAGCGGCCGGCTGGTGGGCAGCTACGATGCCTATGTGGACATCTTCAGCGCCAGCCTGGTGTGGAAGTTCTAAGCGCCAGCGGCTGGAAGGAATGCGATCGTGAGCAATGTCATGAAGCAGTCGAACAGCCCGATCCCGGCCATGCCGGTGTCCGCCATCCTGGATCAGGCGGTGGCCCGGTATCCGGAACAGTCCGCCATCGACTTCCTTGGCAAGCGCACCACCTATGGCGAGTTGGGCGATTTGGTGGAGCGCGCGGCGCGTGGTTTCCAGCAGCTTGGTGTTCGTAAGGGTGTTCGGGTGGGCCTGTGCCTGCCCAACACTCCCTACTTCGTCATCTGCTATTACGCGGTGCTCAAGGCGGGCGGCATCGTCGTCAACTACAACCCGCTCTATGTGGAACGCGAGCTGAAGCATCAGATCACCGATTCGGGCACCACCATCATGGTGACGCTCGATCTCAGGCAGATCTATCCCAAGGTCGCGGCCATGCTCGAGGAAACCTGTCTCGAGCGCGTGGTGGTGTGCCGGATGAGCGCCATCCTGCCGCCGGTGAAAAGCGTGCTGTTCTCGGTGCTCAAGCGCTCGGAGATGGCCGAGGTGCCCGAGGATTTGCGCCACGTGCCGTTCGAGCGGCTGGTGGCCAACGAGGGCAAGCCGCGGCCGGTGCAGATCGATCCCGGCACGGACGTGGCGGTGCTGCAATATACCGGCGGCACCACCGGCGTGCCCAAGGGCGCCATGCTGACCCACGCCAACCTGACCGCCAATTCCGAACAGATCCGGCGCTGGATGCCGGAGATCCTGGCGGGGCAGGAGCGGGTGCTGGGCGTGTTGCCGCTGTTCCACGTCTTCGCCATGACCGTGGTGATGAACCTGGGCATCACCATCGGCGCCGAACTGCTCCTGGTGCCGCGCTTCGACCTGCAACAGGTTCTCAAGCTGATCGGCAAGCGCCGGCCGACCCTGTTCCCCGGCGTGCCCACCATCTACACCGCCATCAACAACGCCGCCGGGCATGGCGGCTTCGACCTGTCGTCGATCCGCTACTGCATCTCGGGCGGCGCGCCGCTGCCGGTCGAGGTGCGGACCCGGTTCGAGGAACTGACCGGCTGCCGGCTGGTGGAAGGCTACGGCCTGTCGGAATCGTCGCCGGTGGTCACCTGCAACCCCATCGACGGGGTCATCAAGGCCGCCTCCATCGGTATTCCGCTGGATGAAACGGTGGTCGAGGTGCGCTCCACCGTCGATCCCACCCAGGTGCTGGGCGTGGGCGAGCGGGGCGAAATCTGTGTCCGCGGGCCGCAGGTGATGGCCGGCTACTGGCAGCGTCCCGAGGATACCGCCAACGTCTTCGTCGATGGCGCGCTGCGCACCGGCGACGTGGGCTACCGCGACGAGGACGGCTATCTGTTCCTGGTGGACCGCATCAAGGATGTCATCCTCTGCGGCGGGTTCAACGTCTATCCCCGCGTCATCGAGGAAGCCCTGTACCTGCATCCGGCGGTGGCCGAGGCGGTGGTGATCGGCATCCCCGATCCCTATCGCGGCCAGGCCCCCAAGGCGTTCGTGCGCCTGCGCGAGGGTGCCGAGGCCGACTCCGACGACATCAAGGCGTTCCTCGCCACCCAGGTTTCGCGCATCGAGATGCCCAAAAGCGTCGAGATCCGTGACGAACTGCCCAAGACCATGATCGGCAAGCTGTCCAAGAAGGAGCTGGTCGCCGAGGAGCAGGCGCGGGCGCAAGAAGCCGAGTCCCAGGCTCGTCACGTTTCCTAAACACCCGGCAGGCAGCGATGATGGCTATGGCCACGACGATTATCCATGGTATGAAGGTGACGTGCAGGGAAACCTATGGCCCTGCGCGTAACCAGACGTACCTTAGGAATAAAGCGGGTCATGGAAAAGATCTACTCGGTCACCGAGCTGGCGAAGGATTTGGACGTCACGCCGCGGACCATCCGGTTCTACGAGGATCAGGGGCTGATCCTGCCTCAGCGGGCCGGCAACACGCGGGTCTATACCCATCGCGACCGGGCGCGGATGATCCTGATCCTGCGCGGCAAGCGGCTTGGGTTCTCGCTCAAGGACATCAAGGAATTTCTCGATCTCTACGTGGTGGACACCACGCAGGTCGAGCAGTTGCGGGTTCTCGTCACCAAGGTCCGCGGGCGAATCGCCCAGCTCGAGGACCAGCTTCAGGCGGTGCAGACCAGCCTGGACGAATTGCGCGAGATCGAGCGCATGAGCCTCGATTCGCTCAAGCACAAGGGCGTGGACATGAACACGGCCTAGGGAAGGCAGCCGGCGCCCAGATCGCCTTCTTCCCGACGGCCTTCCTCCAAAACAAAAACACGGAGAATCGTCGATGAAGAAGGTGGTTGTCGCCGGTTACGCGCGCTCGCCGTTCACCCCCGCCAAGAAGGGTGAGCTGGCCTCCGTCCGTCCCGATGAACTGGCCGCGCAGGTGGTGCGCGGGCTGGTCGCCAAGACCGGCGTTCCGGCCGATGATATCGAGGACCTGATCCTCGGTTGCGCTTTCCCCGAGGGCGAGCAGGGCTTCAACGTCGCCCGTCTGGTCAGCCTGATGGCCGGCCTGCCGCGTTCGCTGGGGGCGATGACGGTCAACCGCTTCTGCGGCTCCTCCATGAGTTCGGTGCACGTCGCCGCCGGCGCCATTCAGATGGGGGCGGGCGAGGCATTCATCTGCGCCGGTGTGGAAAGCATGACCCGGGTGCCCATGATGGGCTTCAACCCGCTGCCCCATCCGCAATTCGCCGCCGAGATGCCCGGCGCCTACATGGGCATGGGCGACACCGCCGAGAACGTGGCGGCCAAGTGGGAAATCACCCGCCGCGAGCAGGAGGAATTCGCCGTCCGTTCGCACCAGCGCGCCAGCGCGGCCCGCGACGCCGGCAAGTTCAGCGACGAGATCATCGCCATCACCGGCCGGAAGGGCATCGTCGCGGCCGATGGCTGCATCCGCCCGGAAACCACGCTGGAAAGCCTGGCCGACCTCAAGCCGGCCTTCAATGCCGCCGGCGTGGTCACCGCCGGCACCTCGTCGCCGCTGACCGACGGCGCCGCCGCCGTGCTGATCTGCTCGGAGGATTACGCGCGCCGCCATAACCTGGAGGTGCTGGCCGCCATCCGCTCGGTCGCAGTGTGCGGCTGCGATCCCGAGATCATGGGCATCGGCCCGGTCGGCTCCAGCCTCAAGGCGCTGTCGCGCGCCGGCATCGAGGCGGGCCAGGTGGACGTGGTCGAACTGAACGAAGCCTTCGCCAGCCAGGCCATCGCCTGCATGCGCGAGCTGAAGCTGGACCCGTCGCGCGTCAACATCGATGGCGGCGCCATCGCGCTGGGCCATCCGCTGGGGGCCACCGGCGCCCGCATCGTCGGCAAGGCGGCCAGCCTGCTCAAGCGCGAAGGCGGCCAGTTCGCCCTTGCCACCCAGTGCATCGGCGGCGGCCAGGGCATCGCCACCGTTCTGGAGGCCGTGTGATATGACGGACATCAACAAGGTCGCCGTGATCGGCGCCGGCGTCATGGGCGCGGGCATCGCCGCCCATGTCGCCAATGCGGGAATTCCCGTCGTCCTGCTGGACATTGTCGCCAAGGACAATCCCAACCGTAACGCCATCGCCGAGGGCGCGGTGGCCAGGATGCTCAAGGCCGACCCCGCGCCGTTCATGAGCAAGGCGGCCGCCAAGCTGGTCGCCACCGGCAATATCGACGATCACCTTGACCTGCTGGCCGAGTGCGACTGGATCGTCGAGGCGGTCATCGAGCGCCTGGACGTCAAGCAGTCGCTGTATGCCAGGATCGAGAGGGTTCGCAAGCCGGGCAGCGTGGTGTCGTCCAACACCTCGACCATTCCGCTGGCCACCCTGGTCCAGGGCCTGCCCGACAGCTTCGCCCAGGATTTCGTCATCACCCACTTCTTCAACCCGCCGCGCTACATGCGCCTGCTGGAAGTGGTGGGCGGCGCCAAGACCCGGGCCGAGGCGCTGGACACCGTGTCGCGCTTCGCCGACATGTCCTTGGGCAAGTCGGTGGTGCGCTGCAAGGACCGCCCCGGCTTCATCGCCAACCGCCTGGGCGTCTACTGGTTGCAGGCGGCGGTGGTGGAAGCCGTCGATGCGGGCCTGGACATCGAGGACGTGGACGCCATCGTCGGCAGGCCCATGGGCATCCCCAAGACCGGCGTGTTCGGGCTGCTCGATCTGGTCGGCCTGGACCTGATGCCGCACGTCAACGCCTCGCTGGCCGCGGCGCTGCCCAAGGACGACCCGTTCCACGCGCTCAACCGCCCGCTGCCGCTGGTGGAGAAGATGATCGCCGACGGCTTTACGGGGCGTAAGGGCAAGGGCGGCTTCTATCGCGTCAACCGCGAAAAGAACAAGGCCAAGGAAAGCATTGACCTCGCCACCGGCGAATACCGCGCCACCCGCAAGGCCGACGTGGAAGCGGTCAAGGCCATGGGCCGCAAGCTGACCCGGCTGCTCGACCATGACAGCAACCACGGCCGCTATGCGTGGCGGGTGCTGGGCCAGACCTTGGCCTATGCGGCCGCCCTGGTGGGCGACGCCGCCGACGAGGTGGAGGCCATCGACGAGGCCATGCGCCTTGGCTACAACTGGAAGTTCGGCCCGTTCGAGCTGATCGACCAGGTGGGCGCCGACTGGCTGGCCGCCAAGCTGGAGGCCACCGGCATGCCGGTGCCCGCCATCCTGAAGACCGCCCAGGGCCGCACCTTCTATCGCGTCGAGAACGGCACCCGTCAGGTGCTGGGCATGGACGGCCAGTACCGCGACCTGGTCCGCGCCCCCGGCGTGGTCATGCTGGCCGACATCAAGTTGAAGAGCCAGCCGGTGCTGAAGAACGGCTCCGCCGCCCTGTGGGATATCGGCGACGGCGTGGCCTGCTTCGAATTCACCAGCAAGATGAACGCGCTGGACCCCGACATCATGGACCTGCTGACCAAGTCCATCCGCCGGGTCAAAAAGGACTTCAAGGCGCTGGTGATCTACAACGAGGGCAGCAATTTCTCGGTCGGCGCCAATCTGGGGCTGGCCCTGTTCGCCGCCAACATCGCCGCCTGGGCCGAGATCGAGAACATGGTGGCCGCCGGCCAGCAGGCTTACAAGGCGCTCAAATACGCGCCCTTCCCGGTGGTCGGCGCGCCGTCGGGCATGGCGTTGGGCGGCGGCTGCGAGATCCTGCTGCATTGCGACGCCGTGCAGGCCCATGCGGAAACCTACATGGGTCTGGTCGAGGTGGGCGTCGGCCTGCTGCCGGGCTGGGGCGGCTGCAAGGAGATGCTGACCCGCTGGTCCACCCTGGGCCGCCTGCCCAAGGGCCCCATGCCGGCGGTCGGCAAGGCGTTCGAGCTGATCAGCACCGCCACCGTCGCCAAGTCGGCGGCCGAGGCCAAGGAAATGCTGTTCCTGCGCCCCCATGACGGCATCACCATGAACCGCTATCGCCTGCTGGCCGACGCCAAGGCCAAGGCCCTGCAACTGGCCGAGGATTACGTGGCGCCCGAGCCGCCGGCCCCGCTGACCCTGCCGGGGCCGTCGGGCAAGGTGGCGCTGGAGATGGCGGTGGCCGGCTTCCGCCGGCTGGGCAAGGCGACCGCCCATGACGAGGTGGTGTCGGGTGCCGTGGCCGGCGTGCTGACCGGCGGCGACACCGACGTCATCGCCCAGGTGGACGAGGACGCGCTCTACGAGCTGGAGCGCGAGAGCTTCATGCGCCTGGTCCGCCATCCCGGCACCCTCGCCCGCGTCGAGCACATGCTGATGACCGGCAAGCCGCTTCGCAACTGATCCCGCGCGCCCCTCTCTCCCGTATGGACCGCCGGGCTGGGCCCGGCGGCGACGGGGCAGGGGGCAGGCCGCAGAACGATAGGAACAACACCATGGCCAGTTACAAGGCTCCCCTGCGCGACATGCGCTTTGTCCTCTTCGAGCTGATGGACGGCGACGAGCTGTCGTCCCTGCCGGGCTACGAGGATTTCACCCGCGACCTCATCGACCCGGTGCTGGAAGAGGCCGCCAAGGTCTGCGAGGAGGTCCTGCACCCCCTCAACCGCTCGGGCGACGAGGAAGGCTGCCATTTCGAGAATGGCGTGGTGCGCACGCCCAAGGGCTTCATCGAGGCGTACCAGACCTTCCGCGAGGGCGGCTGGACCTCGATCGGCTGCGACCCGGCCTATGGCGGCCAAGGCATGCCCAAGGCGGTCAACACCCTGGTCGAGGAGATGATCTGCTCGGCCAACCTGTCGTTCGGCATGTATCCCGGCCTCAGCCACGGCGCCTATGTGTCGCTGCACGGCTATGGTTCGGACGAACTGAAGAACGCCTATCTGCCCAAGATGGTGGACGGCACCTGGGCCGGCACCATGTGCCTGACCGAACCCCATTGCGGCACCGATCTGGGCCTGTTGCGCACCAAGGCGGTGCCGCAGGATGACGGCTCCTACAGGATCACCGGCACCAAGATCTTCATTTCGGCCGGCGAGCACGACCTGACCGAGAACATCATCCACCTGGTGCTGGCCCGCCTGCCGGACGCGCCCAAGGGGGTGAAGGGCATCAGCCTGTTCCTGGTGCCCAAGTTCCTGCCCAAGGCCGACGGCACGCCCGGGGCGCGCAACGGCGTCGCCTGCGGCTCCATCGAACACAAGATGGGCATCAAGGCCTCGTCCACCTGCGTGATGAACTTCGACGACGCCACCGGCTGGCTGATCGGGCAGCCCCACAAGGGCATGCAGGCCATGTTCGCCATGATGAACACCGAACGCCTGTCGGTGGGCATCCAGGGCCTGGGCCTGGCCGAGGCGTCCTATCAGGGCGCCGTCGCCTATGCCCGCGAACGCCTGCAGGGCCGTTCGCTGACCGGCGCCAAGCATCCGGACAAGCCGGCCGATCCCATCATCGTCCACCCGGATGTGCGCCGCATGCTGCTGACCCAGCGCGCCTATGTGGAAGGCTGCCGTGCGCTGGGCGCCTGGGCCGCCAAGAGCCTGGACGTCCAGAAGCACCATCCCGACGCCGAGACGCGCCAGGAGGCCGAGGACTTCGTCGCCCTCATCACCCCGGTGGTCAAGGCGCTGATGACCGATCTCGGCTTCGAGGCCACCAACCTGGGCATGCAGGTGTTCGGCGGCCACGGCTTCATCCGCGAGCACGGCATGGAGCAGTATGTGCGCGATTGCCGCATCGCCCAGATCTACGAGGGCACCAACGGCATCCAGGCGCTCGATCTGGTCGGCCGCAAGCTGCCGGCCAATGCCGGCCGCAATCTGCGGCGCTTCTTCCATCCGGTGGCCGAGTACATCGAAACCCGGGTCGAGGACGAAACCATGGGCGAGTTCGCCCAGCCGCTGGCCAAGGCGTTCGTCCGCCTGCAACAGGCGACCGCCCAGGTGGCCCGTGCCGGCATGGGCAACCCGGACGAGGCCGGTGCCGCCGCCACCGACTACCTGCGCCTGCTGGGCCTGACCGCCCTGGCTTACCTGTGGGCGCGCATGGCCGAAATCAGCCTGCCCAAGGCGGGCGGGGCCGAGGACAGCGACGGCTTCTATACCGCCAAGGTGAACACCGCCCGCTTCTTCATGGACCGCATCCTGCCCCAGACCAGCGCCCTGTTCTCGCAGATCATGGCCGGGGGCAAGTCCATGATGGCCTTTGACGAAGCGGCGTTCTGACTCAACTCCTCCCCCTCCCTCGGCCCGGCCGGGGGAGGGCCGGGGTGGGGGTATGACGGATGAATCTCTGGTTTCGCCTGCTCAAGGTTCTGATCGTTGGCCTGTTCCGGCGGCGCCTGTCCATGACCGAGGCTTCGCTGCTGCGGTTCCGGGTGTGGCCCAACGATCTGGACATCAACGTCCATATGAACAACGCCCGCTATCTGGCGCTGATGGATCTGGGCCGGTTCGACCTGATCGCCCGCTGCGGGCTGTGGCGGCCCATGATCGCCAAGCGCTGGCAGGCGGTGATCGGCGGCGCGCTGGTGCGCTATCGCCGGCCGCTCAGGCCGTTCCAGCGCTTCCAGCTCGTCAGCCGCATGCTGTGCTGGGACGACCGCTGGATTTACATCGAACACCGCATCGAGGCGGACGGCGTGACCGCCTGCCTTGCCGTGGTGCGGGCGGCCTTCCTGGCCGGCGGCGGCATCGTGCCGCCCGACCAGGTGGCCAGGGAATTGGGGTTCGCGGGCGCGCCGCCGCCCGTGCCGACCTGGGCCGGGGAATGGCGTGCGGTGGATGGCGCCGCCTTCGACGGCGCGGCATCGCTGCGCGCCGCCGAATGATACCGGACAATCTTTGATTTGACCTGTTGGCCGGTATCCGGCCGCCATTGCGGCGGCGGCCAGGCCGCCGGAGGGGGCGCCCGGCGAGGGACAATACGACCGGCCAAGTCATGGCCGGTTGGTATCACAAGCGGCCCAAGCCGCGGCAAAAGCGGCGCGTCATCACCGACGGGCGCCCGGTGCGCCGGAAAACAGAAACATCAGACGCCGCCTTGGAGCGGCGGGGAGGACTCGAAATGCGTTCGCTGAACGGCAAGACCCTGTTCATCACCGGCGCCAGCCGGGGTATCGGCAAGGCCATCGCGCTGCGTGCCGCCCGCGACGGCGCCAACATCGTGGTTGCCGCCAAGACGGTGGAAAGCCACCCCAAGCTGCCCGGCACCATCCATAGCGCCGCCGACGAGATCAGGGCGGCGGGCGGCCGCGCGCTGCCGCTGGTGGTGGACGTGCGCGACGAGGCCAATCTGGCCGACGCCGCCGCCCAGGCGGCCGAGGCGTTCGGCGGCATCGACATCGTGGTCAACAACGCCAGCGCCATCAACCTGACCGGCACCGCCGACACGCCCATGAAGCGCTATGATCTGATGATGTCGGTGAATGTGCGCGGCACCTTCGCCACCACCCAGGCCTGCCTGCCGTACCTGAAGAAGTCGGCCAACCCGCACATCCTGACCCTGTCGCCGCCGCCGTCGCTGGACCCCAAATGGTTCGCAGGCCACGTCGCCTACACCATCAGCAAGATGGGCATGAGCCTGTGCGTGCTGGGCTGGGCCGGCGAGTTCCGCGACGCCGGCATCGCCGCCAACGCGCTGTGGCCGCGCACGGTGATCGACACCGCCGCCCTGGCCATGCTGGGCGGCGCCATCAAGCCCGGCCACTGCCGCACCCCCGACATCGTCGCCGATGCGGCGCACGCCATCCTGACCCGGCCGTCGCGCCAGTGCACCGGCAACTTCTTCATCGACGAGCAGGTGCTGGCGGAAGAGGGCGTCACCGACCTGTCCGCCTATGCCGCCGAGCCGGGCGGCAAGCTGATGACCGACCTGTTCGTGGACTGAAGGAGATGAACGCGATGAAAGCCCTGGTGGCGATCAAGCGGGTGGTTGACTACAACGTCAAGATCCGCGTCAAGGCCGACAATTCCGGCGTGGAAACCGCCAACGTCAAATATTCCGCCAACCCCTTCGACGAGATCGCGGTGGAGGAGGCGGTGCGCCTCAAGGAAGCGGGCGTGGTGGGCGAGGTGGTGGCGGTGTCCATCGGCCCGGCGGCGGCCCAGGAAACCCTGCGCACCGCCTTGGCCATCGGCGCCGACCGCGCCATCCTGGTGCAGACCGATGACGAGGTGCAGCCGCTGGCGGTGGCCAAGATCCTGCGGCACCTGGCGGAACAGGAAAAGCCCGATCTGGTGATCCTGGGCAAACAGGCCATCGACGACGATTCCAACCAGGCCGGCCAGATGCTGGCCGCGCTGCTGGGCTGGGCGCAGGGCACCTTCGCCTCCAAGGTGGCGGTGGCCGACGGCAAGGCGACCGTCACGCGCGAGATCGACGGCGGCCTGGAAACGGTGTCGCTGACCCTGCCGGCCATCGTCACCACCGACCTGCGCCTGAACGAGCCGCGCTATGCGTCCCTGCCCAACATCATGAAGGCCAAGAAGAAGCCGCTTTCGGTGGTGCCGGTGGCCGATACCGGCGTGGACGTCGCCCCCCGCCTGTTCACGCTGAAGGTGGAGGAGCCGCCGAAGCGCAAGGCCGGCATCAAGGTGGCCGACGTCGCCGCCCTGGTGGACAAGCTCAAGAACGAAGCGAAGGTGATCTGACCATGACCGCCCTGGTTTTCGCCGAACATGACGGCCGCGCGCTCAAGCCGGCCACGCTGAACGCAGTTACCGCCGCCGCCCGTCTGGGCGCCCCCGTCCACCTGCTGGTGGCCGGCCAGGATGTCCAGGCGGTCGCCCAGGCCGCCGCCGCCGTGGCCGGGGTCGCCAGGGTGCTGGTGGCCGACGACGCCCGCTATGCCCATCCGCTGGCCGAGGTGCTGGCGCCGCTGCTGGCCGGCCTGGCCCGCGAATACGCCGCCTTGCTGGCGCCCGCCACCACCACCGGCAAGAACGTGATGCCGCGCGTCGCCGCATTGCTGGACGTACAGCAGGTGTCCGAGATCATCGCCGTGCTGTCCGCCGACACCTTCGTGCGCCCCATCTACGCCGGCAATGCGCTGGCCACCGTGCGCTCCAGCGACTCCATCAAGGTGATCACCGTGCGCACCACCGCCTTCGACGCCGCCGCCGCCAGCGGCGGCGCGGCCGAGATCGCGCCGGTCGCGGCCGTCGCGGCTCCGGCCGTCTCGGCCTTCGTCGGCCAGGAGCTGGCGGTGTCGGAACGCCCCGAACTGACCGGCGCGCGCGTGGTCATTTCGGGCGGGCGCGGCATGCAGTCGGGCGACAATTTCCGCCTGCTCGAACCCATCGCCGACCGCCTGGGCGCGGCCATCGGCGCCTCGCGCGCCGCCGTGGACGCGGGCTTCGTCTCGAACGATCTGCAGGTCGGCCAGACCGGCAAGATCGTCGCCCCCGACCTCTACATCGCGGTCGGCATTTCGGGCGCCATCCAGCACCTGGCCGGCATGAAGGACAGCAAAGTGATCGTCGCCATCAACAAGGACGAGGAGGCGCCCATCTTCCAGGTCGCCGATTACGGCCTGGTGGGCGACCTGTTCACCGAATTGCCCAAGCTTTCGGCGGCCCTCCCTTCTCCCTGACGAGGCCGCGACTTGGAGGGGGCGGGCATTCTCCCGATGGCAACCACCGCCCGTCCCCTCTTTTTTTCCTTCCGCAGGTGCCGTGATGAGCAGTGAACGCGAGAGCATGGAATTCGACGTGGTGGTGGTGGGTGCCGGTCCGTCCGGGCTGGCCGCGGCCATCCGGGTGAAGCAACTGGCGCCCGAGCTTTCGGTGTGCGTTCTGGAGAAGGGGGCCGAGGTGGGCGCCCACATCCTGTCGGGGGCTGTGTTCGAGCCGCACGCCTTGGCGGAGCTGTTCCCCGACTGGAAGGAGCGCGAGGCGCCGCTGGAGACGCCGGCGCGGGAAGACCGCTTCCTGTTCCTGACGGAAAGCGGGGCGTTCCGCCTGCCGACGCCGCCGCAGATGCACAATCACGGCAATTACATCATCTCGTTGGGCAATCTGTGCCGCTGGCTGGCGGCGCAGGCCGAGGAACTGGGCGTGGAGATCTTCGCCGGCTTCGCGGCGGCCGAGGTGCTGTACCACGACGACGGCCGGGTCAAGGGCGTGGCGACGGGCGACATGGGGGTGGGGCGCGACGGCCAGCCGACGCACAATCACACCCCCGGCGTCGAGCTGCACGCGCGCCAGACCATCTTCGCCGAGGGCGTGCGCGGCTCGCTGACCAAGACCCTGTTCGAGCGCTTCGACCTGCGCCGGGACTGCGATCCGCAGACCTATGGCCTGGGCATCAAGGAATTGTGGGAGGTCGAGCCGGGCAAGCACAAGCCGGGCACCATCGTGCACACGGTGGGCTGGCCGCTGGACGCCAAGACCTATGGCGGCTCGTTCCTCTACCACCTCGAGGACAATCAGGTGGTGGTGGGCTTCGTGGTCGGGCTGGGCTATGCCAACCCGCACCTGTCGCCGTTCGACGAGTTCCAGCGCTTCAAGACCCATCCCGCCATCCGGCCGCTGTTCGAGGGCGGGCGGCGCATCGCCTATGGGGCGCGCGCCATCTCGGCGGGCGGCTTCCAGTCGATCCCCCGGCTGAGCTTCCCGGGCGGCGTGATCGTCGGCGACAGCGCCGGCTTCCTCAACGTGCCCAAGATCAAGGGCAGCCACACGGCGCTGAAATCGGGCATGGTGGCGGCGGAAGCCATCGTCGGGCTGCTGGCCGGCGAGGGCGTGGAGGCCACCCTTTATCCCGAGCTTTTGCGGCAATCGTGGCTGTGGCGCGAACTGTACGCGGTGCGCAACATCAAGCCGTCGTTCAAATGGGGGCTGTACGCCGCCATCGCCTATTCGGCGCTGGACACCTATGTGCTGCGCGGCAAGGCGCCGTGGACGCTGCGCCACCAGCCGGACCACGCGCAATTGAAGCGGGCGTCGGAATGCCCGCGGATCGACTACCCCAAGCCGGACGGCAAGATCAGCTTCGACAAGCTGTCCTCGGTGTTCATCTCGAACACCAACCACGAGGAGAACCAGCCGATCCACCTCAAGCTGCGCGACGAGGCGGTGCCGATCAGTGTCAACCTGGCGCTCTACGACGCGCCCGAACAGCGCTATTGCCCGGCCGGCGTCTACGAGGTGGTGGCCGAGGCCACGGGTCCGCGCCTGCAGATCAACGCGCAGAACTGCCTGCACTGCAAGACCTGCGACATCAAGGACCCGACCCAGAACATCGACTGGGTGGTGCCGGAAGGCGGCGGCGGGCCGAACTATCCCAATATGTGAGGGGGCGCTG
>JAFAAW010000126.1 GCA_023426365.1 Pseudomonadota bacterium | reverse complement strand
TCGCTGCTGGCGGCGGCGATCTCGGCGACGATGTCGGCCACGCGCTTGACGCTGCCCAGGATGTCCTCCAGCGTCTTGCCGGCGCCCTTGACCAGTTCGGCGCCCGAGCGCACCTGGGTCGAGCTTTCGGCGATCAGCGTCTTGATCTCCTTGCTGGCTTGGGCCGAGCGCTGGGCCAGGTTGCGCACCTCCTGGGCCACCACGGCGAAGCCCTTGCCGGCATCGCCGGCGCGCGCCGCCTCGACCGCGGCGTTGAGCGCCAGCAGGTTGGTCTGGAAGGCGATCTCGTCGATCATGCCGACGATGTCCTCGATCTTCTGGCTGGACTGCTCGATGCGGCCCATGGCGCCGATGGCGTTGTTGACCACCTCGCCGCCGCCCGCCGCGATCTCGCGCGCGCCGGCCGCCAATTGGTTGGCCTGCTGGGCGTTGGCGGCGTTCTGGCGCACGGTGGCGGCCAGCTCCTCCATGGAGGCGGCGGTCTCCTCCAGCGCGCTGGCCTGCTGTTCCGAGCGCTCGGACAGGTCCTGGCTGCCGGCCGCCACTTCCGAGGCGGCCGAGCCGATCTGGCCGGCGGCGGAATTGATGTTGGTGACGATCTCGAACAGCTTGTCGGCGGTCTGGTTGACGTCGCCCTTGAGCTGGCCGAACAGGCCGCCATACTCGTTGGTGATGCGCCGGGTCAGGTCGCCGCGCGCCACCGAGGCCAGCACGGCGGCCACGTCCTTGAGCGCGATGCCGGTCAGGTTGACCAGATTGTTGACGCCCTCGCACAGGTTGAGCAGGAAGCCGTCCTTGCCGGCCAGGTCGATGCGGCGGTCGAGATCGCCGGCCGACGCCGCCTTGGCCACCTCGGCCACTTCCGCGACAATGGCGGCCTCGCGGGCGCGCTGCTCGGCCTCGGCCTTGGCCTGGGCCTGGCGGGCGGCCTCGGCCTCTTCCTCCATGCGCTTCTTGTCCACCGCGTTCTGCTTGAACACCTGGACGGCCTTGGCGATGTCGCCCACCTCGTCCACGCGCTCCTGGCCGCTGACCTCGACGTTCAGATGGCCCTGGGCCAGCCGGGCCATGGCGTCCAGAATGCGGCCCAAGGGCGCGGTGATCGAGGCGACGATGCCGAACGCCAGCGCGCCGCCCACCACCAGCGCCAGACCGGCCGCCACCAGGGCCAGCGTGATGCTGGTGCTGGAGATCTGCTGGCCGTTTTCATATTCCTGGCGGGCCACCGACACCTGCAATTCGAAATCGGCGGTGATGGACTTTTCCAGGGCGGCGGTGGCCTGGGCGCCTTCGGTGCGCGAGATCTTGACCGCCGCTTCCAGGTCGCCGGCGGCCAGGGCGGCGAAATAACGCCCACGCGCGTCGCGATAATCCCTCAGGGTGCGCTCCAGCTCGTCGGCGATGCGCATCTCCTCGGCGGTCAGGTTGGTGGTGCGGTATTCGGCCCAGCTCTTGTCGATCCGGCGGTCCAGGGCGTCGATGTCGGACTTGATGCGCGCCTGCGCCTGGGGATCGTCGGTATCGCGATAGGAGACCGCCAGGAGACGCATCTTGAGGAATGATTGCTGCACCTCGGCCAGTTGGATCACGGCCACGGTGCGGTCCTCGTAGACCGTGCGCAGGCTGGACAGGATCGAGCTCATGCCGTGGATGCCGACCCCGGCCACCGCGGCCAGGAAGACACCCATGGCGATGGTCAGGATGGCCAATCGTGCCGGGATGCGAAGGCGTGCGATCATGGAAAAGGTCCTCGAGACGGTTCTGGGGGCGTTACGGGAAACGGGTCAAACGGCGGCCGTCGCCGGCAGCGCATGGGCCTGCAGCAGATGGGACAGGTCCAGCAGCGCAACCATGCGGCCGTCCACGGCGACGATGCCGGACAGCGATTCGCTGCGCTGGGCATGTTCCAGCTCGGGCACGGGCTGAATCTGTTCGGGCGCCACCGTCAGGATGTCGGCGACGGCATCGACCAGGATGCCCATATCGCGGCCATCCACGCTGACCACCATGATGACATGGCGGCTGGTGGTCTCGGTCAACTGGCCGGTGAAGCGGGCGCGCAGGTCCAGGATGGGAATGATGCTGCCGCGCAGGTCGATGACGCCGCGCATGTGCTGCGGCGTCTCGGGCAGCGCCGTGGTCGGCGTCCAGCCCTTGATCTCGCGGATGGCGATGATGTCGATGCCGTATTCCTCATCGCCAATGGTGAACGAGATGAACTGGCGGGCCGGGCCGCTGCCACCGGGGGCGGTGTCGTCTTTGGCGTTGGGCGTCATGAATGATCCATGGGCAAAATCAGCCCCAACACCATAAAAGGGCAGGTGTCCAGAATCACTCAAAAAGCGAAAAGGGAAGCCATGCATGGTTTGCGTGGCTTCCCCGAAGATCAAGGGTGGCTGAATCAGGATATGTCCAACGGATGGACGTGATTTTACTTGCCGATGTAATCCTGCACATAGGGCGGCAGGGCGAAGGCGGCGTGATGGACCGCGGGCGTGTAGTAGCGGGTCGCCACCGGCGCGGCGTCGAAGCGGCCGCGGATGGTTTCGGGGCTTTCCGCGCGCGGCCGCGCGCTGGCCGAGGCCCAGCCCAGCGCCATGAAGCCGCCCACATAGGTGGGCACCGCCGCCAGGTAATAGCCGAGATCGGCGAAATGCGGCCGCCGCCGCCGCCAGGTGTCCGAGATTTCCTCGCCCTGCAGGAAGGGGACGCCGTTCTGGTTGACCACGATGCCCTCGGCGGTCAGGCAGCGGGCGCAGTCCTTGTAGAACGGTTCGGTGAACAAGACGCCGCCCGGCCCGATGGGGTCGGTGGAATCGATGACGATCAGGTCGAACTTGTCCTGGGTCTGCGCCATGTACTGGATGCCGTCGGCGATCACGATCTCGGTGCGCGGATCGTCGAACGCGCCGGCGGACACGGTGGGCAGATGCTGGCGGCAGAACTCCACCACGGCGACGTCGATCTCCACCAGGACGGCGCGCTCGATGGTGGGGTGCTTGAGGATTTCGCGCAGCATGCCGCCGTCGCCGCCGCCCACCACGCACACCGAACGCACGGCGCCATGGGCATAGATCGGCACATGGGCCAGCATCTCGTGATAGATGAACTCGTCGCCGGTGGTCACCTGGATCACCCCGTCCAGGGTCAGCACGCGGCCGAAGCCGGGCGTCTCGAACAGGGCGATTTCCTGCATGGGCCCCTTGATGCGGGTGATCTCGCGGGTCACGCGGAAGCTCTGGCGCCAATGGTCGTACAGGGTTTCCTGGAACCAGGACTCGGTCATGGCCGGATGCCTTTCACTTGCGCAAGTGAACGCGCCGGCATGTGGGCGGTCCACATGCCGGCGCGCTATTGACGGTGACGATCGGGAAAGGGTGGCCCCGCCTTAGGGGACCAGGCCCCGCTTGCTTTCCGACACGGTGACGAAATCGGGCGAGAACGCCGCCTTCAGCACCGGGATGGCCTTGTAGGGATCGCAATCGCCGCACATGAACACGTCCAGCGCCGCATAGCCGCGCTCCGGCCAGGAATGGATGGTGATGTGGCTTTCGGCCAGCACCAGCACGCCGGAAATCCCGCCATTGGGCTGGAAGTGGTGCAGATGGCAATGCAGGATGGTGGCGCCGCCGGCGATGGCGGATTCCCGCAGCGCCTTTTCCACCAACTGAAGGTCGTCCAGCTTGCTGGCTCCCCACAGGTCGATCAGCAGATGCGTGCCGGCGTACTTCACGCCGTTCCGCGAGACATAGTAATCCTTGCCGTTATCGACCTGCGGCCAGGCCGGGGTAACGGTGTCGGTGACGCTGTGGGTATTCCTCGGATCGACTTCCGAGTTCATCCCCAGTCGGGCAAGAGCTTGAGCCATGGCTCCCCTCCAAACCAGCAGATGGACCAGAATGAAGCGCGGGTTATCCCCTAAACCGACCGGGGATGCAACACCTATGTTGCCTTTCGATCATATGGTGCGGATTAATTGATCGATGACAGGCCGCCGGTCTGCATCCGCTGGCGCCAATTGGTCATGAAATTCTGGAAATCCTCGACCTGCTTGATCTTGTTGGCGATCAGGCGATAGTCGGCGATGCCGCGTTCCGGCTCGCTGGTCAGCAGGTCGAAGGCTTCCTTGAACTCGGTCTTGGCCATGCGCGCGCCGTAGCTGCGGCGCAGCCGGGCCAAGCCGCGATCGTCGCGCGCCAGCGTCAGGGCGGTGGCCAGATCGACCATCCGGCGGGCGGCGGCAGGCGTCAGCGGGCCGGCATTCTCCGCCTTGTCCACGGTGGCTTCCAGCGCGGCCGCCGCCTCGGGCCACTTCTTCAGCTTCCAATAAATTTCGGCGCGCAATTCCTTGGCGGTGTCCGAGTGGTCGTTGACGATCAGCGCCAGCGCTTCGGCGGTACGGCCCAGCTCGGCCAGGGCGCGCACGCGCATGTAGCGGCGCTGGTCGAACAGATCGGCCGGCTGGTCGGGCACCTCGCTCATGTCCAGGCTGTCCAGCGCCATGGCGGCCTTGCGGTCGGACAATTCCAGGAAGGCGAGGCGGGCGCCGACCCGCGCCCTGTCCGGCCCCTGCAGGCGGAACTGCACCTGATGGCGCAGCAGGTCGCCCGCCCGGTCCAGCAGATCCACCGACGCCAGCCGGTCGGCCAGTTTGCGGATCATCTCGTCGCCCTTGGCGCCCGACGGCGTCAGTTCCTGGAACTCGTCATAAAGGCCGATGGCGGCGATGGGCGACATGCCGTCGGCGCCGCCGCCCAGATACAGCTTCTCGAACGTGCCCGACATCATGGTCTGGATCGCGGCGATATCCGGATGGTCGCCGTAATTGGCGAGAATCGAGCGCAACAGGCGCAGCCCCTCGGCATGCTGGCCGTCGGCCAGCATCAGCTCGGCCAGGCGCTTGAGCAGGGTGTATTCGAAATCCTCGCCGCGCCAGGCGAAGCGCAGCTTCTCCATCTGGCCGATGGCGTCCTTGGCGGTGATGGAGCCGCGCTTGAGCTGCAGCTCGATGCGGTTGCGGGCGGCATAGGCGCGGTCGGGGCGCGACTCGCCCTCCTCGGCCTCGCGGTACTTCGCCACCGCCTGATCCCACTGGCGGCCGGTTTCCGCCGCCACGCCCTGCAGATAGCTGATGGTGCCCAGGTCGCGCTTGGACAGGCCGGGGCCGTTCATGGCCTCGATGATGCGGTTGGCCGCCTTGGAATCGCCGGCCGCCGCCGCCGCCTGCGCCGCCACCTTGCCCAGGCCCATGCGCAGGCGCGGGGTCAGCGGCTTGATCTCCTCGGGCGCCAGACGCAGGTGCAGGCCGTTGCGGGCGTATTCGCCGGTGCCGCGCGCCTTGGCGGCGGCCAGCCAGATCTGCGCCTGCGGGTCCTTGGCCAGCGACGGGTGCGACAGGTCGTCGATGGCCTCGCCGTCGCGCAGCATCAGGAAGCTGGCGACGCCGCGCGGGCCGCGAAAGGCCGGGTTGTCCAGCATGGCGGGGTCGGCCGCCGCGATCAGGCGCAGCACGCCCAGCGCCTCGGCCGGCATGCCGTTGGCCAGGTAGTGGCGCGCCACTTCCAGCCGCTGGTCGTTCTTTTCCTCCGGCTTCACATGGGCCAGGCGGCCCATCAGCTTTTGGTGGTCGGGCACGAACTTGTCGGCGCCGCCGCGGTTCCAGCGGCCGATATCCACCGGCCCGCCGCCGGAAAGCTCGGCGCCGGCCATGTCCTCGGGTCCGCCGCCCTCGGCCGAGGGCAGGGCGCGCGACAGGTGCAGGCCGCCCGGCATCGACACTTCCACGCCCAGGCGGTTGCCCTCCAGGTGGGTGCCGTCGGCCAGCGGCACCAGCGCCACGCCCTGGGCGGTGGCCAGCAATTGCGCGCCGGGCACCAGCGTTTCCACCGCCACGCCGGCACCGATGGTGGGCAGCGGCATCACCTGGATGGTGTCGCCCACCTCGGGATCGCGCAGGATGACCGGCTGCGTCGGCACGTCGCTGCTCGGCAGGATCAGACGTCCGCGATCCTCGAAATCGAACTGGCGGTTGATGGCCAGCGGGCTGCGGGGCTGCACCGGCTGCTCGGCCAGGTCGAACACCCAAAGCTGCCCTTCCTTGCGCAGCGTGGGGTTGAAGCCGGGCTTGGTGATCAGGCGGACGGCGGCGCCGTTCTTGACGCCCTGCACCTGTTCCACATGCAGCACCACGTCGCCGCCGGTGCGCTTCAACAGCTTGGTGTCCACCTCGGCCTTGCGGTCGAACACCAGCCATAGCCAGCCGGCGCGGCGGAAGGCGGCGGCGCCCGAAGGCTGGTCGAAGCCGACGCCCAGGCTGGCCACGGTGACGGGCTTGGCCGGTTCGGACTGGACCGGCGGCGGGCCGGCCTTGGCCGGCTCGGGCTTCACCGGTTCGGGCCTCACCGGTTCGGGCTTGGGAGCCGTCCCGGCCACGGCGGGCGGTTCCGGTTTCGCCGGCTCGGGCTTGGGCGCCTCGGCCTGCTTGGTTTCCGCCGGCTTTGCCTCGGGCGGCTTCGTTTCGGCCGGCTTGGCGCCGGGCGGCGGGCGCAGCAAATCCACCGCCACCTTGGGGCCCGAGGTGAAATGCTTGGTCGCCATGCCCGGCGGCACCGCCAGGATCACCGCGGTGCCCTTGCCTTGCGGGCGCGCCTCGACGAAGCGCACGTCGGCCGGCAGGGCGGCCTCGAGCGAGGTGACGTTGATGTTGGCGGGGCGGTCGAAGGCGATCGCCACCTGGCCGTCCTGGGCGCTGACGGTATAGCCGACCGGCCTGGGCCAATCGAACACCAGGCGGTTGAAGCCGTTGTGCTCGCCGCCGCGCACGGTGATGTCGGTGGCGGGCGTGGCGGTGGCGGCGGCCACCTTGGCCGGGGGCACCGGCGGCGGCGCCGGCTGGGCGGCGGCGGCCGGCGGCGGGGGCGCGCCCTTGACCTCGGTCAGGTCGATGACCGTCGAGGTGCCGGTGACGAAGCTTTTGACCTGGACCGGAACCGCCAGCGAAAAGGTCGCCATGCGGCGGTCGGGCGACAGGGTGACGCCCTTCAGGTATTTGGACAGCGGCCGCAAAAGCGCGGTGGGATCGCCGGCGATGGGTTTTTCGAAACGCGCGACCAGTTGGCCGTTGACCACCTCGGCCGACCACTGGACCGGGCCGTTCCAGTCGAACACCATGCGCCCGAAGGTCTCGTGGGCGGCGCCGCGCGGCGTGGTCTGGGCGTGGGCCGCCACGGGGGGCAGCGCCAGCACGGCCAGCACGGCGACAAGGCGGAACAGGGTGGCAAGGGTCACGGCGGCGGGTCCGGGGGTGGCGCGGCGGCGCGCAGGCGCGCGCACGGGCAGCATGCCCCAGGCACGCCCCAAAAGCCGTAACGCAAAAGGAGAAATGCGTGCCGCCGGCGACGGCAACAGCATATCCGGCGTCTTTCGGTCTGCCCTGTCCCCGGCGTGCCCCCGCGCCTGCATGCCGGTCAGTCGAAGCTCGCCAACAGCCTGTCGATCTCGGCCTGGTCGGCGGCGTTGGAGGGCAATTGCGGTCCGTTCAGCAGGTCCTCGTCGGTCACCACCGACGGGTCCTTCTTGCGGCTCGGCCCGTCCTCGTCCGTGCCGAAGGCGCGGACCAGATTTTCCACCCGGCCTTCGATCTCTTTCAGCATCTTCACCACCTTGGTGATGCGCTGGCCGGTGATGTCCTGGAAGGTGCAGGCCTCGAAGATGCGGGTGGTGATCTCGGTCAGCCGCTCGGCCACCTGGGCGTCCATCATGGGGGTGAGCGATTCCAGATGCTCGGCCGAATCCATGATTTCGTTGGTGGCGGCCTCGGTGGCGCCGACGATGGCGTCCAGCTCGTCGGTGGCCGAGGCGATGAATTCGTTCTTGATCTCGCCGGGGCGCAGGGCGGCGATTTCCGCTTTGGCCGCGTGGATGTAATCCGCCAGCGATTCAATTTCGCGATAGAGACGCAGGTCGCCGGCGTTGATGTCGCCGCTGGTGGTGTCCAGCATGCAGCGCACCACCTCGGCGACCTGGTCGATACGCACAGTGTCGCCATGCTCGCGGCGAATGGCGTCGAGTCGCAGGGAAAGATCGCGGTCAACGCCGTTCGCCGGCATGGCAGGCTCCTAACCGTTCGTCGGGACGCGGATCAGGCGAAGTCGCCCAGCACGCTCACCATCTTGGTCTTCAGGGTTTCGGCGTTGAACGGCTTGACGATGTAGTTCGAAACGCCGGCTTCCTTGGCGGCGATCACGTTCTCCGACTTGGATTCCGCGGTCACCATGATGAAGGGGATGGACTTCAGCTTGGCGTCGGCGCGCACTTCGCGCAGAAGCTGCAGGCCGGTCATGGGTTCCATGTTCCAGTCCGAGATGATCAGACCGTAATTGCCCACGCGCAGCATCTGCAGCGCCATCGAGCCGTCGGTGGCCTCGTCAACGTTGTTGAAGCCAAGCTGCTTCAACAGGTTGCGGATGATTCGCAGCATCGTCTTGTAATCGTCAACGATCAAGACGTTCATATTCTTGTCGACAGCCATCCAACCAGCTCCTTCGAAGCACTAGTCGCCACAGCGCAAGAATCCGCCAAGGCGCAAGTTTCCCTAGTTAAGATAGGGGATGGCAGTCGTGCAAGGCATTTTTCGTGCCATCCCTGTAAGAATTCCCTGTTCAGCCCCCGCTCGTCGGCTTGGGCAAAGGAATAGAGCGCCGTTGCGCCAGTTCCGAGGTGATGACGCGCGCTCTCGCCGGGTCCATTTCCGCCAGGATCGGCGCCACCTTCTGTTCCTTCATCCGCTCGACCACCTCAAGCATGATGGGCATGTCCAACTGCTCGAAAATCTTGGCGGCTTCTTTCGGCTTCATGTTTTCATAGATTTTGACCAGGGAGCGCATCTTGTTGTCTTCCTGATCGTTGTATTGGCGCAGCAACCCCTCGATGGTGTTCTGCAGGGTGCGCATCTCCGAGATTTTGCGCTCGATCTGATCCTCGGCCGCCTTCAGCATGGCCTCGCGCCGCTCCACGTCCTTTTCGCGGGCGTCGATGGCGTTGCGCCGTTCGGTCAGCTTTTGCAGCACGTCCATTTCGGTCTGGCTGAGCGCGCCCGGGTCGGTGGTGCCGCCCGGTGGCGGCGGCGGTGGCGGCTTGGCCTGCGTGGCCGGCGCGGGCGAGCTGGCGGGGCCGGAGGGCTGGCCCGGCGCTTGGGCGGTCTGGGTGGACGCGTCCGGGGTCGGCGCCTGGGCGAGCTGGTCCGGCGCGGCCGCCCGGGTGTCGGGCTGCTGGGCCTGCAATTCGCCGGCGACCCGCAGCGAGGCGCCGTCCAGGAAGCCCTTGCGGATGTCGTTGACGCGCACGCTCAGCATCACGCCGGCGCCGATGATCAGCAGCGGCAGCAGACGCAGGAACGGCGTGCGCTGGGGCTTGGCGGCGGCGGCCTTGGGCCGCTTGGTGGGGGAAGTCGCCATCGCCCTACCTCATGGATTGCAGGGCGCGCAACAGCTCGCGCTCGGCCTCGGAGCGTTCGTCCACGTCCATCTCGCTGGCCGCCGCCGCCGCCGCCACGGTTGCCGCGCGCGGCGACTGGCCCGCGCGCTCCGGCGGCGGCGCCATGCGGCCGCCCTCCTTGGCC
>JAFAAW010000150.1 GCA_023426365.1 Pseudomonadota bacterium | reverse complement strand
CCGGCGACGATCTCGGCGGCCAGTTGCAACCGCACGCGCTCGGCGCGGGTCATGGCGGAGGTGTTCGAGGACGATTCTGCGCGCGACATCCCTGATCCCGTATGGCTGGCTTGATGCGAAATATAAGGGTATCAATAACACACAAACTCCCGAAAGAGTAGCACTGAAAGGGCGTTTTAGGGGACTTTCCGGGGCAACTCGATTAGATACACGATATGGTAGAACCGCCGGAAGGAGGAGGCCGACTGCCTGATCCGGTAAAGCCCCGATACGCCAAAAGCTAGGCATCGTGCCGCTCATCGGTGTATAAGTACGACCGATTGGTGCACACGGGGGTGCCCTGGTTGGCATATTTGGGGGGGACGATCACCTTGAAGCTCATTGCATCGCGTTTTCCGGCGCTTGCCTGTTGCGCCGCCGCCCTTGCCATCGGCTGGAGCACCCAGGCCGGCGCGCAAAGCCTGGTGGAAGAGCTTCAGTCCCTGGTGGACAGCCACCCACAGATTCAATCCCGGCAAAAGAGCGTCTATTCGGCCGAGGAAGGCATCCGCGTCGCCCGGTCCGGCTATCTGCCCACCGTCCGGGTGATGGGCGATACCGGCCCCGAATACGTGGACAGCCCCACCCGCCGCCAGACCGAAGGCCACAGCTTCTACAAGGGCCGCGAAACCTCGGGACTGGTGGTGACCCAGCGCCTGTTCGACGGCTACGCCACCGATTCCCAGGTCGAGGCCGCCAAGGTCAGCCGCGAGATTTCCTTCACCGACCTGCGCGCCACCCGCCAGAACGCTTTGCTGGAAGGCACGCTGGCCTATATCGACGTTCTGCGTCAGGTCCGGCTGATCCAGTTGGCGCGCGACAACGAACGCAAGATCCTGGAGCAGTTGAACCTGGAAGACGAGCGCGTCCAGAAGGGTTCGGGCATGGCGTCCGACGTGCTGGCCGCCAAGCAGCGCCTTCAGGTCGCCAAGGAGCGGCGCGTCAATTTCGAAGGCAATTTCGAGGCCGCCGTCGCCAAGTACACCCAGGTGTTCGGCCATGCCCCCGACGTCGCCCGCCTGAGCGACCCGCCGCTGCCCCAGGCGCTGATCCCGCCGCAGTTGGAAGAGGCCGTGCGCTCGGCGCAAAGTGACAACCCCACTTTGCAGACCGCCAACAAGACCATCGACCTGACCAGCGAGCGTCAGCGCACCGCCGAGGCCGGCTATTATCCGAACATCGATCTGGTCGGCCGTGCCAATTACGAGAACGACAAGAACGCCGTGGTCGGCGTGCGCCGCGACTGGTCGCTGCTGCTGACCGCCACGTGGGAATTGTTCTCGGGCTTCAAGACCGAGGCCCAGGTGGCCCAGGCCTCGTTCGACCACGCCGCTTCCAAGGACAATCAGCTTTACGCCAGCCGCAAGGTCACCGAGACGGTCAAGATCGCCTGGCACAAGCTCAAGACCGCCCGCGAGCGCATGAGCCTGCTGGAAAACGCCGCCGTGCTGGCCGAGGAAGTGTGGGAAGCCCAGAAGAAGCGGCGCGACGCCGGCAAGGCGACCGTCCAGGACGTGCTGGACGAGGAAACCCGCATCAATGACGCCCGCATCAACTTCACCAGCGCCTATTACGACATGATCCAGCACTCGTACGAGCTGCTGGCCGCCATGGGCCGCCTGGAGGTGGAAGGCATCCAGCAGGTGCCCCCCGCCCCCGCCGGCCGCAGCGGGGCGCTGCCCGCCAACACCGACGCCCGCCCGCGCACCGCCCATGCGCCGGCCGCCGCCCCGGCCACCGCAATGCCGCAGCCGGTTCCCGCCGCCATGGCGGACGCGGCGCGGCCGGCCCCGGCGCCGGTCGATCCCTATATCCCCGTCACTGCCGCCGCCTTCGGCGACGACCTGCCGGACGGCTCGCCCTCGGGCCTGCACGGCCGCATGCGGCCGCTGAACGACGGCCTGAGCCGCAACTGAGCCACGGCCCGCACGTTGCGGGCCCCCATGGGAGCGAAAGCCGCGCAATGAACCGTTGCGCGGCTTTTCCTTTGCTCTCGGCCCACACAGGAGCGTGAACGCGTGGCCTTTCTTCCCACTTATCTGGTGGCGGCCTTCGCCGAGATCGGCGGCTGCTTTGCCTTCTGGGCGTGGCTGCGGCTGGGCCGGTCGCCGTGGTGGCTGCTGCCGGGCATGGCCTGTCTGGCCCTGTTCGCCTGGATGCTCACCCGGATCGAGGCGGATTTCGCCGGCCGCGCCTATGCCGCCTATGGCGGCATCTACATCCTGGCGTCATTGATATGGATGTGGGTGGTGGAAGGCAGCCGGCCTGATCGCTGGGATGCCGTCGGGGCGGCCATCTGCGTGACCGGCGCCGCCATCATCCTGTTCGGACCGCGCGGCCCGTAGCGCGGTCCGAACCAGCTTTCCATACCAGCTCCGTTTCCCCTCCGGCGGCACCATCCCTGGACTCCGCCCCCTGGCGCCCCCTGACCGGGGGCAGAGGGCAAAAGGCGCTATTTGCTGGTGGCGGTGAACACGCCGTCCCAATTGGCGCCGGGCGGGTCGGCCTCGAAGGTGGCTATGCGGTCTTCCATCAGGGCATAGAAGCCGTCCACCGGCAGGTCCCGGCGCAATTCCCCGCAACGGGCCAGCCAAGTGCGGGCCTCCGCCCAATTCTGGGCGCGATAGGCGGCGATCATGGCATTGTGGGCCTCAGCCAGCTCTTGGAACCATGCCTCCGCGGCCAGGGCGGGCCGGCCCAGAAGGGTCCAGATGCGCACCGCCTCGGTCTTGCCCTTCACCTTGATCAGGTCCAGTTCCAGCGTGGCGTAGTCGGGGGCGCGCTTTTGCGTCTCGTCGCCGATCACGATGTAGACGCCATAGGGCTTGCTTTGGCCTTCCAGGCGCGAGGCCAGGTTGACCGTGTCGCCCAGCACCGAATAGTCGAAGCGCTGGTCCGACCCCATGTTGCCGACGCAGACCGGGCCGGAATTGAGGCCGATGCCGATCTTGATGGGCACGTGGCGGCGGTTCTCGACCTTGGCCTCGGCCTCCAGCTCGTCGTTGAGCGGCCCCAGGCGCTCCATCATTACCAGCGCCGATTCGCACGCGTGGCGGGCGTGGTCGTCGTCGTCCAGCGGCGCGTTCCAGAACGCCATGATGCAGTCGCCCATGTACTTGTCGATGGTGCCCCGGCGTTCCAGGATCACGTTGGTCATGGGGGTCAGGAAGCGGTTGATCAGCCGGGTCAGGCCCTGGGCGTCGAACAGCTCGGAAATGGTGGTGAAGCCGCGCACGTCGCAGAACAGCAGCGTCATGTCGCGCATCTCGCCGCCCAGCTTGAGGTGCGACGGGTCCTGCGCCAGCTTTTCCACCAGCGCCGGCGACAGATAGCGGCCGAAGGCGGTGCGCACCTGACGCCGTTGCGCCTCCTCGCTGGCATAGCCCCAATAGGTCAACTGGATGAACAGCAGCAGGGCGGCCAGCGACGGGAACACCGGGTCGTAAAGCTGGCGAAGCTCGGTGAACTGCCACCACGACCAGCCGGCCAGGCCGCCGGTGACGGCGACGAAGGCCAGCAAGGTCCAGCGGGCGCCGACCATGGGCACCAGCACGATCATCAGCAGCGCCGCCAGCACGGTGGACATAAGCTCGATGAAATCGGCATCCAGCGGGATGGACAATTGCATGTTGTCCAGCACCGTCTCGATGATCTGGGCATGCACGTCCACGCCGGGAATCTGGCGGTCCAGCGCGGTGGTCCGGATATCGAGCAGGCCGGCGGCCGACGTGCCCACGATCACCAGCTTGCCCGCCACCTTGGCCGGATCGAAGGTGCCGTCCTTCACGTCCTTGGCGGAAATATAGGCGTTGCGGTCGTAGCGGGCGGCGTAGAGGAAGATGCGCCCCTTGGAATCGGTCTCCACCACGCTGGGCCGGATCACGATGTCCTTGATGCCCGGCAGATCCTCGCCCGGCTTGGGCATGCGGATCAGGATGGATTGCTGGCCGGTGGCCACGCGCAGCATCTCGATGCTGAGCGCCGGATAGATGGTGTCGCCCACCTTGACCGCCGCCGGGATGCGCCGCACCACGCCGTCCGGTTCCGGCGTCACGTTGAAGATGCCGCGCCCGGCCGCCACGCGGTCCAGCGCCGGGATGTTGCGCAACAGCGCCGGGTGGTGCTCCAGGTGGTCGGAGGGGTCGCCGTTCAGCGCGCCGATCGAGGTGGCGGGCATTTCCTCGCCGGTGTCGGAGAAGCTTTCCACCACCACGGTCTGGCCCAGCACCACGCGGCCGGCCTGGGCGAAGATGTCGGCCAGCACGTCGTCGTTGCTGGGCAGCTTCTTCATGCGGGCCACCGTGGCGGGGTCCAGGCCCATCATGGACTCGGCCACCTTGTCCGGCGACAGCCGGTCGGGTTCGGCGAACACCACGTCGAACGCCACCACCGCGGCACCGGCATTGAACAGGTTGGCGACCATCTCGGCCACCGTGACGCGCGACCACGGCCACTGGCCCAGGGCGGCCAGGCTGGCCTCGTCGATATCGACGACCGCCACCGGGCGGTCATCCGGCCGGGCGCGGGGGTGGACCTGCTGGTAGAAGTCGAAGACCTTGGCGCGGCCGATCTCGAGGAAGTCGCCGGGATCGGCCTCGCGCCACACCAGCGTCAGCACCAGCAACAGCAACGCCGCCGGCCGGCCGCCACGGCGCGCCCATTTGAACGCGCCTGCCAAAGAAAAACTCCACGTCCTGCGCTTGGGCCGGCCCGCCATGACATTCCCCCCGTTAGAAACGTGGGGCTACAATAACGCCGGCCGCGCGTGCAGGGAATGTGTCTGCGTCATTTTTCATTTGCCACCACGCGCCGCGCGCGCAAATGTCTGCGCATGAGCACTGACAACGACAAGCGCGGTTGGCTGAAGGCCATCGTCGATCCATTGCGGCCCGTGGCCCGCGAATTGCTGGCCGCCTCCATGTTCGTCAATCTGCTGGCCCTGGCAGCGCCCATCTTCGTCATGCAGGTCTATGACCGGGTGATCGGCCATTCCGGCATGGAAACCCTGAAGGGTCTGGTCATCGGCATGGTGCTGGTGCTGGGCTTCGATTACGTGCTGCGCCAGTCGCGCGGCCGCATCATGCAGATGGTGGCCCTGCGCATCGACGTGGAAGTGGGCACCCGGCTGTTCGACAAGCTGATGCGCCTGCCGCTGCGCACGCTGGAAAGCCGGCCCACCGCCGTCTGGCAACAGCTTTTCCGCGACGTGGACACCCTGCGCAACACGCTGTCGGGGGCGTCGGCGGTGCTGCTGGCCGATCTGCCGTTCGTGTTCATCTTCCTGGGCGTCATCTTCATCATCGGCAAGCCGCTGGCGCTTGTGTTCCTGCTGATGTTCGCGCTGTTCATGGTGCTGGCGTGGCGCTCCGGCCGTTCGCTGTCCGACAGCGCCCAGCGCGAAAAGAACGTGACGGCCGCCCGCGACGCCCTGGTGGCCGAGATCATCGCCGGACGCGGCGTGGTCAAGTCGGTGGGCCTGGACCGTGCCGTCCGCCCGCTGTGGGAGGAACGCCAGGCCGGCGCCATCGAACAGGCCATCCGGCGCGGCGCGGTCGCCGACGGCTATGTGACCATCGGCACCGAGCTGACGCAGTTGGCCAGCATCATGCTGACCACGGTGGGCGCCATCTACATCATCGACCACGAGCTGACCATGGGCGCGCTGGTGGCCTGCAACATGCTATCGGCCCGCCTTTACGGCCCCATCAACCAGTTGGTGGGGGCCTGGAAGACGTTTGGCGGCTTCCGCCAATCGGTCGATCGCCTGTCCGAACTGTTCGCCGAGGCCGAGGACCGCGCCGAGGCCGCCATCCGCCTGCCCCGCCCCAACGGCCGGCTGACGCTGGAGAACCTGTCCTTCGCCTATGACCCCGACGCCGCCCCCTCGCTTGCGGTCGAGCGGCTGGACATCAGCCCGGGCGGCATCACCGCGGTGCTGGGCAAGAACGGCAGCGGCAAGACCACCCTGCTGAAGGTGCTGATGGGGCTGTACGCGCCGACCCAGGGGCGGGTTCTGCTGGACGGCGCCGATATCGCACAGTTCAGCCGCGGCGAACTGACCGCTTGGATCGGCTATGTGCCGCAGGACACCTTGCTGTTCAATGCCAGCGTGCGCGACAACATCGCCTATGGCGCGCCCGGCTGCTCGGACGAGCAGATCCTGGCCGCCGCCAAGGCCGCCGGCGTGCATGACGTCATCGCCGACATGCCCGGCGGCTATGGCACCGGCATCGGCGAGGCCGGCTCGCGCCTGTCGGCCGGCCAGCGCCAGCGCATCGCCATCGCGCGCGCCCTGGTGGGCGACCCGCCGGTGCTGCTGCTGGACGAACCCTCGGCCAGTCTGGACCGCCAGGCCGAGGAGGATTTGCGCGCCACCCTGGCCGAACTGGCCCGCGGTCGCACGGTGGTGGTGGTGACCCATTCGCCGGTGTTGTTGCCGGCCTGCCGCGACGTGGTGGTGCTGGATCGCGGCCGCCTGGCCGCCGCCGGCCCGGCCATTGAGGTTCTGCCGCGCCTGTTCGGCACCCGGCCGGCCTCCGCCCAGGCCCAGCCGCAAGCCCAGGCCCAGCCGGCCCCGGCAGCGCCGTCGCAACCCGCCGGCACCGCCAAGGTGGCGGCGCCGCCCCACCAGATGCAGGCGCGGGTGACGTTATGACCGACCAAAGCCCCCTTCCCCCTCCGCCTGCCGCGGGTTCGGCGACGCCGGCCGACGCCGCCCAGGCGCCGACTGCCCAGGCCCAGCCTCCCGCCCCAGCCCCGGCCCCAGCCCCGGCCCCGACAGCGCAGGCCCAGCCCCAGACCACCCGCGAACAGGCCGGCCATGTGCTGCGCGCGCTGGGCGCCGTGCTGCGCTGGCTGGGACCGCAATCGGGGATGCAGGGAATGAACCCGCGGGCGCTGATCGCCACCACGTGGCGCTGGATGCTGCCCGGCGGCCCGGTCCTGCTGCCGGCGGCCGAGGCGCCGCATCACGCCGCCGAACAGGGCGGACGCCTGTTGGCGCTGTCCAATTCCTATCCGCTGCCCAGTTGGCGGCCGCTGGCGCGTGCCGTCATGGTGGCGCTGGCGCTGTTCGTGCTGTGGGCGCTGTTCGCCCGCCTGGACGAGGTCACCATCGCCACCGGCGAGGTGGTGCCCGAGGGCAAGGTCAAGGTGATCCAGCATCTGGAAGGCGGCATCGTGCGCGAGATTTCCGTCAGCGACGGCATGGAGGTGAGGGAAGGCACCCCGCTGATGCAATTGGACCTGTCGGCCAGTTCGCTGAACCGCGACGAATTGCAGGTGCGCCTGGACGGCCTGATGCTGCAGCGCGCCCGCCTGCGCGCCGAGGTGACGGGGGCCGCCAGCGTCGATTTTCCGGCCGAGGAAGCCGCACGCCAGCCCACCCTGGTGGCGTCCGAGAACCGCAATTTCGACAGCCGCCGCCAAGCCCTGCGCGCCACCTTGAACGTGTTACAGGACCAGGCCCGGCAAAAGGCGCTGGAGGTGCAGGAGCTGGAAACCCGCCAGCGCGCGCTGGCGTCCAACCTGCGGCTGTCGCGCGAACGCCTCGCCATGTCCAACGAGCTGATGAAATCCGGCCTGACCGCCAAGATGGAGCACGTCGCCCTGCAAGGCCAGGTGGAGGAGCTGGAGGGCCAGTTGGACACCGTGCGCGCGTCGATCCCGCGCGCCCAGGCCGGCGCCGCCGAGGCGAAAAGCCGCATCGAGGAGGAACAGGCGCGCTACGTGCGCACCGCCCAGGGCGAGCTGTCCGAGGCCGAGCTGAACGTGGCGCGCACCCGCGAATTGCTGTCCCAGGCGTCGGACCAGCAGCGCCGCACCCAGATCACCAGCCCCATCGACGGCATCGTCAAGAACCTGCGTGCCAACACCATCGGCGGCGTGGTCAAGGGCGGCGAGCCGATCATGGAGATCGTGCCGCTGCACGAACGCCTGCAGATCGACGCCAAGCTGAACCCCGCCGATCGCGGCTATGTGCAGGTGGGGCAAAAGGCCACGGTGAAGCTGTCGGCCTATGATTACACCACCTATGGCGGCCTTGAGGGCGAGGTGATCCTGGTGGCGCCCGACACCACCATGGGACCGGACGACCAGCCGTTCTACCGCGTGGTGGTGCAGACCGACCGGGCCTATCTGGGCGACGACAGCAGCAAGCGCGCCATCACCGCCGGCATGCAGGCCACCGTGGACATCCACACCGGCACCCGCACGGTGATGGAATATTTGGTCAAGCCGGTGCTGAAACTGCGCCACGAGGCGTTCCGCGAACGCTGACCCGGCCCGCCCCGCCGGTCCCGCCGGCCCGTGCAGGACGGGCCGGCGGAAGCGCGCGGGCGTTTACTGGGGCTGCTCGCCCTTGAACCGCATGTACGGCTTGGTGCCCTCGGGGCCGAAGGCATAGACCGTATACAGCTCGGGGCGGCCGGACATGCCGGGCGAACCCTGGGGCATGCCGGGCGCGGCCAGGCCGGTCACCTTGGGGCGTTCGGCCAACAGCTTTTCGATGGCGGCCATGGGCACGTGCCCTTCGATCACATAGCCGTCGATCACCGCCGTGTGGCACGATTCCATCTCTTCGGGAACCTTCAGCTTGCGCTTGGCCGGGGTGACGTCGTCCAGCATGACCACCTTGGATTCGTGGCCCCTGTCCTTCATGTAATCGACCCAGCCGCCACAGCAGCCGCAACTGGGCGAGCGGAAGACGGTCATGGCCTCGCCGGCCAGGGCGGGCAGGACGGCAAAGGTGGCGGCCACGGCCAGCGTGGCGCGGAAAATCATGTGCTTCATGGTGAAATCATCCTCTGATCCGCGAAATACCGACATTGGACAGGCGGATCAGGCGCGCGGCGGGCGGACCGGCGGCGGCCACAAGGTGGCGGACAGCAGGCCATCGCGCGGCATGGGCTGGCGCAGCACCGCCGTGCCCGGCCCGATCGCCACCCCGGCCGGCACCAACAGCGGCGCCAGCGACGACGACAGGCCGCAGGCGGCGGTGCAGCGGGCATCGGAATGATCGGCGGGGGTGGCGGTGTCGCAGGGATGGGCGACGCAGGGATCGTGGCCGTCGGCCATCGCCGCCATGGCCGGGGCGGCCAGCGGCAGCACCGGCACCATCACGGGCGCCAGCGCCAGGACAAGAACGGCCAGAAGCAGTCGTAACCGCGCGATCATGGGCGGACCATACGACGACGCCCCACCGTGCGCAAATGACAAAGCGGAAAGGCGGGACGCCGCGCCGGGGCCACCCCCGGCACGGCGCCATGCCGGCACGGTTTCGTGCGGTCAGGTGATGTTGAAGCGGGCCAGGCTTTCGGCCAGATCGTCGCCGAACTGGGCGCCCTTGCGGATCAGCGCCGCGCGGGGCGGCAGGCCGGCCAGCTTGGGATGGCCCCAATTGTACGAGGTCAGCACGCCGAACGGGATGCCCTGGGTGACGGGCATCGCCGCCAGGGCGCAGCCCAGATCCACGCCGGTCAGCACGCCCAGTTCCATCGAGGCGACGACCATGTCGGGCTTGGTGTGGACCACGGTTTCCAGCGCCTCGAACGGATTGCGCACCACCGAGGTGCGATAGCCGCAGGCCGCCAGTTCGCGTTCGACGATGCGGCTCATGGCCTTTTCCGGGACCACCAGCAGCACTTCCACGTTCTTCTGTTCGAGCGAGCCGAAATCGATGTCGGCGGTCCGCTTGGCCGGCAGGGCGCGCACCACGGTGGGGATGTCGGAATCGCCCACATGCTCGCCGTCGGCCAGCTTTTCGATGCGATCGACGAAGACCTGGATTTCGTCAAGCTGGCCGGCGCCGACCACCTTGAGGTCGGCGACGTATTCCTCGAGGCGATGGGTGACCAGCTTGATCACCGGCAGCGCCAGGGCCTGGGCCTGGCTGCGCATGTTGCTGGATTCGCGCTTGAGAGTGGCCAGCCCTTCCTCGGGCGTGACGCTGCGCGAACGCATGTTGCCCAGCAGCACCTGCAGGGCGCTGGCGGTATCGCGCAACTCCTCGAAGAACTCGCTGATGACGCGGCGTTCGTTTTCGTTGTCTGCCGAATCCTGGATGGACATTCCCTCGCCCCCGAAATCAATGCTGTGCATAGGGATACACCAGTTCCGCAGCAAGCGGAACTGGTGGCATCACCGGCCGGGCGCGGGGATCAGGCGCAGGCGGCAGCCGGGCGGCCGCCGCGGCCGCCCTCGGCGGCGATCATGTCAGCCAGGGTGTAGCGGTCCAGCGTCTCGAAAAACGCCGACAGCCCCTGGCCAAAGGCCACCCGGGCCACGCAGGCGCCCTGCAGCAGGCAGGCGCCTTCGCCGTCGCAATCGTCGTCGGACCGCATGCAGCGGGCCAGCGCGAAATCGTCCTCGGTGCGGCGGACGAACTCGCCCAGCCGCACGTCTTCCGGCTGGACGAGCAGACGCACCCCGCCGTACTTGCCGCGCACGGTCTCCAGATAGCCGGCGCGGCCCAATTGATGCACCACCTTGGTGAGGTGGTTCTTGGAAATCCCATAACAATCAGCGATTTCGCTGATGGTGACCAGTTCCCCGTCGCGCAGCCCGACATGAACCAGGACGCGCAAGGCATAGTCTGTGTGAAGCGTGAGACGCATTCTTCTGACTTCGTGTTATCCCCCGATAACACCCATCTTCTATTGGTTGCGAACTTAAGGTCAACGCCCTAACTGTCATGGCTCCCATGCGGCGCGAACAGGCACGTAATTTGCGCCTTTCCTTGGGACGCGGTCGGGGATACAAGTGATTGATCGGCAAGGAATGCCCGAAGGAAGACGGCCAGGAGGGGGGACGTCGAACTTGATCGCACGCGCCGTCTTCGCGGGGTTTGTGTCCGTGTGGCTGACCCTGGCCGCGGCGGTTGCGGCGGCGCGCGAAGCGCCGGCCGCCATCCCCCATCCGGCCGACCGTCCCGCCGTCCGGGTGCCGGAAGGCGGGGCGCCCGGGGTCATCGAGCGATCCAACGGCAGGTTGAGAACGCGGATTTCGGACCCGAGCCTTACGGGCGAGAAAGCTGATATGCTTCAGAACTTGCGCGCGGGCGCGTCGGACCTGCTCCGCGCCCATCCGCCGCCGTTGCCCACCGAATGACGCGGCCGCCCACCATGTCCCCGCACAAGCCCATCGAGGGCAGTCTCAATCGCTGGATCCGCCGGATCCCCATCAACTGGCGCATCCCGCTGGTGGTGGTGCTCAATGCCGGGGTGGCGCTGACGGTCGGCCTGCTGGGCTGGCAGGGGGCCAACGTGGTGCGCGCCGACCTGAACGAATTGCAGACGGTTCAGTTGCGGTCGCGCCAGTTGACCGACATCGACGGCCAGGCAAGCCGCCTGCAAAGCCTGATCCGCCAGTACCTCAACAGTCCGACGGACGAATTGCTGAAGGAAATCACCCGCCGGTCCGACGACCTGTTCGGCGCCCTGGCGGCCACCACGCCGGATGCGCGCCTGTCGGCCGAGATCGGCCAGTTGAACGACACCGCGCGGCGCTTCGTCGCCGGTTTCCAGCAGCTCAAGAGCATCAACCAGGAAATCGCCCGCATCTATGAAAGCCAGGTGGTGCACACCGCCAGCGAGATGAGCGGGCTGTACGCCATCCTCAATTCCACCGCCCGGTCGCGGCCGGGCACCCTGCTGGCCCCCGCCCTGGTGAAATCGCACGAGGATTTCGTCGAGGCGGTGATCAGCATCAACAACTTCTATTTCAACCCCACCCCGGCCAAGGCCACCGCCGCCCACGACACGCTGTCGCGGGTGATCGAGACGGTGCCGATGCTGGTGGATCTGGCGGGCAGCGACCTGCAGCGCGACGCGCTGCACGTCATCGCCTCGCGCGCCGCCACCCTGGACGAGGGCATCGATTCCATCAGCCGCGCAATGGACGAACGCGCCCGCATCCTGGCCAACGAGGTGGATGCCAACCAGGCCGTCATGGCCATGACCATCGACCGGCTGATCATGCAGGGCCACGAGCGCGAGGAGGCATTGCAGGCGCAGTCCCACCGGCTGCTGCGTCAGGTGGCCGGCGCCGGCGCCATGCTGGGGCTGGCGCTGCTGCTGGTGGGCGCGCTGGCAAGCTGGGCCATCGGCCAGTCGATCCGCCAGCCCCTGCTGCGCCTGCGCGAGGTGATGGAGAACGGCGCGCGCGGCGACTGGCACCACGAGATCGAGGACCGCGACCTGCCCGACGAGCTGGCCGCCATGGCCCGCACCGTGGACGTGTTCAAGCGCGACGCCCTTGAGAAGACCCGCCTCGAGGCCGAGCGGGCGGAAGCCATCGCCCGCGAGGAGGAGGCCAAGCGCCGCACGCTGCACGACCTGCTGGCGCAGATGGAGGCCCACGAATACGGCCTGTCGGCCCGCCCCCTGGTCCCGGCGGCGGCCACCACCGAGGCGGCCGAGATCGCCGCCGTGTTCAACCGCGTCCTTGCCAAATTCCAGGAAGCGGCGCGCGACCGCGACGCCGCCATCCGCGAACTGACCCAGGCCATGGAGCAGGCCGAAGCCGCCAACCAGGCCAAGTCCGCCTTTCTTGCCGCCATGAGCCATGAAATCCGCACCCCCATGAACGGCGTCATCGGCATGCTGGAATTGCTGACCCACACGCCGCTGGATGACGAACAGGACGCGCTCATCGGCACCATCCGCGAATCGGGGCTGGCCTTGCTGGGCATCATCGACGACGTGCTGGATTTCTCGAAGATCGAGGCCGGGCGCCTGGAACTGGAACGGGTGCCGGTGGATTTCCCCCGCCTGATCGACAGCGTGGTGCAGACGCTGGCGCCGGCCGCGTTGAAAAAGGGGCTGTCCATCGACGCTTTCGTCGATCCGGCCATTCCCGACCGGGTGGTGGGCGACCCCGTGCGGTTGCGCCAGGTGCTGTTCAATCTGGCCGGCAACGCCGTCAAATTCACCGAAAGCGGCCGCGTGGCCGTCTTCGCCGAACATGGCGGCCGGCGCGACGACCGCACGCTGGTGCGCGTGCGCGTCGCCGACAGCGGCATCGGCATCACGCCCGAGGTTCAGGAACGCCTGTTCCGCCCGTTCACCCAGGCGGAAACCTCGACCACGCGCCGCTTCGGCGGCACCGGGCTGGGCCTGTCCATCACCCGGCGTCTGGTGGAACTGATGGGCGGCACCATCGGCGTCACCAGCCGTCCCGGGCTGGGCTCCACCTTTTGGGTCGATCTGCCGCTGATGCCGGAAACCGACGAGCCTTGCCCGTCGGAACCACCCGACGCGAACCTGTTGGGCGCGGTGGACTTCATGGGATTGCGGGCGCTGGTGGTCAGCCCCGACGCCAACGAGCGCACGGTCGTCGCCCGCCTGCTGGAACAGGCCGGCGCCGCCGTGGTGCGGGTGCCCGGCGCCGCCGGCGCCCTGGCCGCGTCCGAGCGGGCGTTCAACACCCAGGCCCCCTTCGATCTGGCCGTGCTGGCGGGCGACGGCGTCACCGCCGAGGAACTGGCGCCGCTGGCGCAAACGCCGCTGCTGTTCATCAACGGCATCGATGAGGCCACCCGCACCTTGCTGGAACGCCTGCCCAATTGCGTGGGCTTCCTGGGCCGCCCCCCGGGGGCGAAGGCGCTGCTGACCGCCGTGGCGCGGGTGGCGGGAAGCCGCGCCGCCGCGGCCCCCTCGC
>JAFAAW010000111.1 GCA_023426365.1 Pseudomonadota bacterium | reverse complement strand
CCGGCCGCCCACGCGGTCGCCGCCCCGCCCGCCGCCGCTCAGCCCGCCCCGGCGCCCGCCGCCGGCTGGGTCTATGATCAGGTGGCATGGGCGCTGCTGGCGCCGGGCGGGGGTGCGCTCAAGCTGACCGCCAACGAACGGGTTTTCCTCAACCTGCTGGTGGAGCGCCCCGGCGAGCCGGTGTCGCGCGCCGACATCTTCCGCGCGCTGGGCAAGCGGGAATGGGATGTGGGCGACCGCTCGGTGGATTCCATGGTGCGCCGCCTGCGCGCCAAGGGCGAGGAGGTGCTGGGCCATCCCCTGCCCATCGAGGCGGTGCACGGCACCGGCTATGCCTTCGCCGCGCCGGTGGTCGTGCGCTGATGTCCAAGGACGGCAAGCTGGCATTCAAGACGCGGCCGGCGGCGGGTGCCCGCGCGGCGGCGCCCGCCGCGGCGCCGCCCTGGCGGGTGCTGGTGGTGGACGACGACGATCAGGTCCACGCCATGACGCGGGTGCTGCTGCGCGACTTCAGCTTCGATGGTCGCGGCTTCACCATGCTGTCGGCCACCAGCGCGGCCGAGGCGGCGGGCATCCTGGCCGACGACCCCGCCATTCCGGTGGTGCTGCTGGACGTGGTGATGGAAAGCCCCGATGCCGGCCTCAAGCTGGTGCGCCACATCCGCGAGGGTCTGGGCAACGGCCATGTCCGCATCATCCTGCGCACCGGCCAGCCCGGCGAGGCGCCGGAACGCGACGTGGTGCTGACCCACGACATCAACGACTACAAGTCGAAGGCCGAGCTGACGGCGCAAAAGC
The DNA here is from genome assembly GCA_023426365.1 of Pseudomonadota bacterium. Classification (GTDB taxonomy): domain Bacteria; phylum Pseudomonadota; class Alphaproteobacteria; order Rhodospirillales; family Magnetospirillaceae; genus Magnetospirillum. The sequence goes on along the minus strand of JAFAAW010000111.1, from coordinate 19,097 downwards.
TGTTCACCGCCCTGGTCGGCGCGGTGCGGTCGTGGCGCGACATCGCCACCATCAGCCGGCTCAACCAGGAACTGGCGGGCCTGAACGCCTCGCTCGAACACAAGGTGGCGGAGCGCACGGCCGAGCTTGAGGAAAAGAGCGATGCGCTGGCCCTGGCGCGCGACCGCGCCGAACTGGCGCTGACCCGCGAGACCGAAGCCAAGCAGCAATTGCGCCAGTTCCTGTCCATGGTCAGCCACGAATTCCGCACGCCGTTGGCCATCGTCGATTCGGCGGCGCAGATGCTGATGATGCGGGCCGAGCGCGGCGACACCGCCATGCTGCCGCGCCTGGAGACCATTCGCGGCGCCGTGCAGCGTCTGGTGGACCTGATCGCCACCTGCCTGGCCGACGAGCAGTTGGAATCGGGCCGTATCGTCATGCAGGAGCGCGCGCTGGACCTGCCCCCCATCCTGGACGGCGCGCTCAACCATCACCGCACCGCCAATCCCGGCCGCGACATCGCGCTGGCGCTGGAGGCGCTGCCGCCGGCCTGGGGGGATGCGGGCCTGCTGGCGCTGGTGTTCAACAATTTGCTGGGCAACGCGCTGAAATATTCGGAAGGGCCGGTCGAGGTGTCGGCGCGGCCCGACCATGACGGCATCATCGTGCAGGTGCGCGACCACGGCATCGGCATTCCGGCCGAGGATTTGCCGCGCGTCTTCGAACGCTTCTTCCGTGCCACCAACGCCCACCAATATTCCGGCTCGGGCATCGGCCTGCACATGGTCCGCCAGATCGTCGAACTGCATGGCGGCGCCGTGTCGGTGGACAGCCGGCCGGGCCGCGGCTCCATCTTCACCGTGCGCCTGCGCGCCGCGCCTAAGGAGAGGGACTGACCATGCGACGGCTGCTCGTTGGGTTGGCGGTGTTGCTGGCGCCCTTGCCGTCGCGCGCGGCCGAGGTGGTGATGGCGGTCGGGCGCTCGCTGCCGCCCTATGTGGTGGCGGATGAATGGCGCGGCCTGGAATACGACGTGGTGCGCGAGGCGCTGGCCCTCGAAGGCCATTCCATGACGCCGAAATTCATGGCTTTCGCCCGCGTGCTGAAGGAATTGGAGGGCGGCCTGGTGGATGCCGCCATGACCATGCGTCCGGATTCCGGCCTGCACGCCCATTATTCCGACAGCCACGTCACCTATCGCAATTACGTCATCACCCTGGCCAGCCGCGACCTCAACATCGACCGGGTCGAGGATCTGGCCGGCAAGTCGGTGCTGGCATTCCAGAACGCCACCATGTATCTGGGGCCGGCCTTCAAGGCCATGGCCGACGCCAACCCCCGTTACCGCGAGGAATCGCGCCAGATGGTGCAGCCCACCTTGCTGTATCTGGGCCGGGTGGACGCGGTGGTGGCCGACCGCTATATCTTCGGCTGGTTCGCCCATGATCCCGAGGTCAGGGCCAAGGCCGACACCAGCCAGCGCCTGCGCCTGCACCCGCTGTTCCCGCCCACCGAATACCGGGTGGCGTTCCGCGATCCCGCCTTGCGCGACAGTTTCAACCGCGGCCTCAGGAAGCTGCGGCAGGGTGGCGGATACGCCCGCATCGTCGAGCGCTATTCCGCCTATATCAAGGACAGTCCGGGCGGTTGAGGCCGTCCGGGCGCGAATGTTGAGACCGTTGTCACCCCGTTGCGAGGAAGCGTTATCGTGACGAACCAAGCGAACGGCCCCGACGGGGCCAGCCAGGAGCGTCTTGCCCCGCATTACCGCGCCTTCAAGCGCATGCTGGACGAGCGCGGCATCCTGTTCTCCTTCTCCGGCTATCTGTCCGAGGGCATCCTGTATTCCCTGGGCGACACGCTGCGCCAGAAGATGACGCTGGATGAAACCGACATCACCACCATCAAGAAGGTGTTCTCGGTGTTCATCGAGCAGGCCCAGAACATCATCCGCTATTCGGCGGAAAAGGTGCTGGGCAACGTGGGCAAGAGCGTCGAGCTGTCGTCGGGCATGGTGACCATCGGCACCGAACAGGGGCAGTTCTTCATCGTCTGCGCCAACACCATCCTGGAAGAGGATGTGCCCAGGCTGAGGGAACGCCTGGAGCTGTTGCAGAAGATGGACAAGGACGAGATCAAGGCCTACTACAAGGAGCAATTGAGGGAGGCACCGGACGAAAAGAGCCGCGGCGCCACCATCGGGCTGATCGAGATCGCGCGGCGGGCCAGCGAACCCATCGAATTCGATTTCGACCGCATCGACGCCGACAAGTTCTTCTTCTGTCTCAAAGTGTCCATCTGAGGGGGATCATGGAAAACCTTGTGATCGCCGCCACCGAGCGCTCGCCCGAGGTGGATTTCGATTTCGCGTCCGGCCGGCTCTCGCTCAAGGGCGAATCGTACCCGGAGGATGCGTCCGCCGTGTTCGGTCCCATCTTCGCCGCGCTCGAGCGCTTCCTGGATCAGGCCGAGGGCCGCGACATCCGCTTCGATTTCAACCTGATCTATTTCAACAGCTCCAGCGCCAAGGCGCTGATGAACATGTTCCAGTTGCTGGACCGCGCCGCCGAGCGCGGCGTGGGCATCGTGGTCAACTGGTTCTACGCCCCCGACGACGAGACCATGCAGGAATTCGGCGAGGACTTCTCGGAGGATCTGGAGCACGTCACCTTCAATCTGGTGGCCACCGAAGGCTGAGCCGGTGGCAGACAAGGGCGCGGCCGCCAGCTTCAACCTGTTCGACGCCGAGGAGCGCGTTCTCGCCGAGGCCACCGTGCTGCGCGAGAAGCTGGCCGACGGCGATTCCGAGGTGCGCGCCGGCGTCGAGGCGCTGGCCGACGCCTATCGCCGCTCGGTGCGCGAACAGCGCCGCCTGGTGAAGGTGTCGGACCGCCTGCAACACCAGTTGGCATCGGTCAACCAGGAACTGGCCCGCCGCAAGGCCCAGGCGGAAGAGGCGCTGGCCCGCCTGAGGGAGGCGCAGGAAACCCTGGTGCAGGCGGAAAAGCTGGCCTCGCTGGGTGCCCTGGTGGGCGGCGTCGCCCACGAGATCAACACGCCCGTCGGCATCGCGCTGTCATGCGCCTCGCATCTGGCCGACGCCACCGCCCATATGCGCACGCTGTTCGAGGCCGACGACATCGGCGTCGAGGATTTCGAGCGCTACATGGAAACCGCCGCCGACACCACCCAGCTCATCTTGGGCAATTGCGAGCGCGCGGCGGCGCTGATCCGCAGCTTCAAGCAGGTGGCGGTGGACCGCACCTCGTCGGAGCGGCGCCGCTTCGAGCTGGCCTCCTATATCGGCGAGACGCTGGCCTCGCTCAAGCCGCGCATCCGCCAGGCCGGGCACCGGGTGGACATCTCGTGCCCGCCCGGCCTGATGGTGGAGGGCTATCCCGGCGCGCTCAGCCAGGTGCTGACCAACTTCGTGATGAATTCCATCGTCCACGGCTACGACGAGGGGCAGAGCGGCCATCTGACCATCGCGGTGGACGAGCCGTCGCCGGGCATGATCCGCCTGATCTACGCCGATGACGGCTGCGGCATCGCCGAGGAACACCGCACCCGCATCTTCGACCCCTTTTTCACCACCCGGCGCGGCGCCGGCGGCACCGGCCTGGGCCTGCACATCGTCTACAATCTGGTGACCGGTCCGCTGGAGGGCCAGTTGTCCATGGACAGCGAGACGGGGCAGGGCACACGCTTCACCGTCACTTTCCCGCGCATGGCCTCGGCGGGTGAATCTGCGACATTCTGATACTGCCCCCTGGATTCGGCAGTGAAAGTACCTACACTCCCAACCTCGACGATTATCAGTTAAGGACTCGCGTCCCATGGAGTGGCTTTCCGATCCGCAAATCTGGATCAGCCTGCTGACCCTGTCGGCGCTCGAGATCGTTCTCGGCATCGACAACCTTGTCTTCCTGGCCATCCTGGCCGACCGCCTGCCCGAGCATCAGCGCCCGCTGGCGCGCAAGCTGGGCCTGGCCTTCGCGCTGATCACGCGCCTGATGCTGCTGGCGTCGCTGGCCTGGATCGCGGGTCTGGTCGAGCCGGTCTTCACCGTGTTCAATCATCCGGTGTCGTGGCGCGACATCATCCTGATCGGCGGCGGCGTGTTCCTGCTGGCCAAGGCGACGCACGAAATCCACAGCTCGCTGGAGGGCGAGGAAGAGGGTGCCGCCACCGAAGGCGGCGTGGGCAAGGCGGTCAAGGCCGGCTTCACCGCCACCATCATCCAGATCGGCATCCTGGACATCGTGTTCTCGCTCGACTCGGTGATCACCGCCGTCGGCATGGCCAACCAGCTTTGGGTGATGGTCACCGCCGTCATCATCGCGGTCATCATCATGCTGGTCGCCGCGGGTCCGCTGTCCGGCTTCGTGTCGCGGCATCCGACCGTGAAAATGCTGGCGCTGTCCTTCCTTTTGCTGGTGGGCATGAGCCTGGTGGCGGACGGCATGGGCTTCCATATTCCCAAGGGCTACCTGTACTTCGCCATGGGCTTCTCGGTCATGGTCGAGGCGCTCAATCTGGCCGCCCGTCGGCGCACAAAGCCAGTGCAGTTGCGCAATAGCCTGTAATCCCGATTCCGGTCGGGGTTGAGCAAGGCGCCTCGGGCATGCTATCGACGGGGCCGGAATTTTCCGTCCCCGTCGCCGGGAGGGGCCATGCTGGACCTATTGAAATCCCTGTTGGGTAAGGCAGACGCCGCCGATCCGTCGGCGGCGCGGCTGCGTCTTGCGGTGGCGACCCTGATGGTCGAGGCCGCCACCCTGGACGGCCGCTTCGACGAGGCGGAGCGCATCCGCCTGCTGGACCTGCTGGCGCGCCGCTTCGACCTGGAGGCTGGCGCGGCCGAGGCCCTGCTGGCCGAGGCCCGGGTGGCGCAGGACCAGGCGGTGGCGCTCGAGGGCATGACCCGCACCATCAAGAACGCGCTTGATCATGATCAGCGCGTCGAGGTGCTGGAAATGCTATGGGAAGTGGTTTACGCCGACGGCCAGTTGCACGATTACGAGGCGAACCTGCTTCGCCGTCTGGCCGGACTGGTTTATGTGTCCGATCAGGAAGCCGGCGCCGCCCGCAAACGGGTGGTCGCCCGCATGGGTTTGGAGGGCGGCATCGCCTGACGCGCTTGCGGGGCGTGCCCACACATTTTGGAGTCGATCATGGCTTACGTCGTTACCGAGAACTGCATCAAGTGCAAGTACCAGGACTGCGTCGAGGTCTGCCCGGTGGATTGCTTCTACGAGGGCGAGAACTTCCTGGTCATCAACCCCGATGAATGCATCGATTGCGGTGTCTGCGAACCGGAATGCCCGGCCGAAGCCATCTTCCCCGATTCCGATCCCGCCACCGCGGATTGGATCAACCTGAATCGCGAATATTCCGGCCAGTGGCCCAACATCACCAAGAAGGGCGACGCCCCGGCCGATGCCGACGAATGGAAGGGCAAGCCCGGCAAGGCGCCGCTGCTGTCGCCCAATCCGGGCAAGCGCTGATTCCCTTTTCGGCGCAACGCCTTCGATGAGGCCCGGCCCTCCGAATGGAGAGCCGGGCTTTTTCACTGGTTCTTGACAGGCCGTTTGTGGTACAAGAGCCAGTCCGTCGAACTGTGCCGATGGGCAGCCCGGACGGCCCGTGACGCCGCCCCCAAAGTGACCATGACCGCTATGTGAGCTAACCCCCGCCCGTCGTGGACGAGGCTGGCGCCCTTCTTTTTTGCGGGTGCGTGCCGGCCAGTGCGCGAGGCGGCTTTCGAGGGAATTGAACAGATGTCGAGCGTTTCTTTCGCCGAAGGTGATTACGTGGTGTACCCGACCCATGGCGTCGGCCAGGTCGTCTCCATCGAGAACCAGGAAATCGGCGGCATGAAGCTGCAACTGTTCGTCATTACCTTCGACCGCGATCGCATGACCCTGCGGGTGCCGGTGGCCAAGGCCACCAAGGCCGGCCTGCGCAAGCTGTCGTCGCGCAGCGTGATGGACACCGCGCTGTCCACCCTCAAGGGCCGCGCCAAGGTCAAGCGCACCATGTGGTCGCGCCGCGCCCAGGAATACGAGGCCAAGATCAATTCCGGCGATCCCGTTTCCATCGCCGAGGTGGTGCGCGACCTGCACCGCAACGCCAACCAGCCCGACCAGTCCTATTCCGAGCGCCAGATCTATGAGGCCGCGCTGGAGCGTCTGGCCGCCGAACTGGCCGCGGTCGAGAGCATCGACACCGCCGCCGCCACCGACAAGCTGGCCCAGCTGCTGGACGCCGCCTGAGCCGCGGCCGCCGCTCGGCCCATGCCGCCCGCAAGGGGGCGGGATGGGGGCGCGGCATCCATGGGTGACCACCAGCAATGGCGGCCTTCGGGCCGCCATTGTGCTTTGCAGCGTTGACGGAAGCGGTTGCGCCTGCGACCATGCCGGGCGACGGGGTCGGGCTTTTCGACGGCATACCGGGGGGCATGGCGCCATCGTGTCGGAATCCAATGTTTTTGCCACTCTGCGTGGTTCGGGGCGCATTTGGGCGATCGCCGCCGTCCATGGCGAGATTGAACGCCTGCGGGCCTTGCACGCGCGTCTGGCGCGGGATGCCAGGGCCGGCGACCAGATCGTCTATCTGGGCGATTCCCTCGGCTACGGCCAGAATGTGCGCGAAACCATCGACGAGTTGCTGACCTTCCGCCGCGCCTTCCTGGCCTGTCCCGGCGTCGAGGTGGACGACGTCGTCTATCTGCGTGGCGCGCAGGAAGAAATGTGGCAGAAGCTGCTGCAACTGCAATTCGCCCCCAATCCCGGCGAAGTGCTGAAATGGATGGTCGAGCACGGCATCGGCCCCACCATCGCCGCCTATGGCGGCAGCCTGGACGAGGGGCTGTCGGCCGCGCGCGAGGGCATTCTGGCGCTGACCCGCTGGACCGGGCAATTGCGCCAGAACATGCGCGCCTTCGACGGCCATACCACGCTGATGAGCGTGCTCAAGCACGCGGCCTTCACCGACGACCATGCGCTGCTGTTCGTCCATGCCGGTATCGACCCGTCGCGGCCGCTCTCGGCCCAGATGGACGCCTTCTGGTGGGGATCGGCCGGTTTCGAGCTGCTGGAGGCGCCGTACGGCGATTTCAGGCTGGTGGTGCGCGGCTCGGACCGCCGGCGCGGCGGCGTCCGCGTGGGCGCGTTCTCCGCCACCTTGGACGCCGGCGCCGGCTTCGGCGGCCCGCTGACCTGCGCCTGTTTCGGCGCCGACGGCCAGATCCTGCAAATGCTGGAAGCCTGAGGGGGCGCTACTCCGCCCCCTCCAATTCCTCGGCCAGCCGTTCCTGCAGGTGGGCGGCTTCCTGCTGCTTGCGCCACATCTCCGCATAGCGTCCGCCGCGCGCCAGCAGGTCGCCGTGGCGGCCGCGTTCGGCGATGCGCCCTTGCTCGAGTACGATGATCTCGTCGCAATCGACCACGGTGGACAGGCGGTGGGCGATCACCAGGGTGGTGCGGTTCCTCGACACCTCGCGCAAGGACGCCTGGATTTCCTTTTCCGTGTGGGTGTCGAGCGCGCTGGTGGCCTCGTCGAACAGCAGGATGGCCGGCGCCTTCAGGATGGTGCGGGCGATGGCGACCCGCTGCTTCTCGCCGCCCGACAGCTTGAGGCCGCGTTCGCCCACCCGCGTGTCGTAGCCGTCGGGCAGGGTGGTGACGAAATCGTGGATGCGGGCCAAGCGGGCGGCCTGCTCGATCTCGTCCTGGCTGGCGCCGGGGCGGCCATAGGCGATGTTGTAGCGGATGGTGTCGTTGAACAGCACGGTGTCCTGGGGGACGATGCCGATGGCGGCGCGCAGCGAATGCTGGCTGACCCCGCGGATGTCCTGGCCGTCGATGGTGATGCGGCCCGAGCTGGCGTCGTAGAAGCGGAACAGCAGGCGCGAAATGGTGCTCTTGCCCGCGCCCGACGGCCCAACGATGGCAACGCGGTGGCCGGCCGGCACGGCGAAATCCACGCCGCTCAGGATGGTGCGGTCGGGGTTGTAGGCAAAGCCCACATTCTCGAAGCGGATGGCGCCGCCCGCGACCGCCAGCGGCGGGGCGCCGGGCGCATCGGTCACCTCGGCATTCACTTCGAGCAGGTGGAACATGGCCTCCATGTCGGTCAGCGATTGCTTGATCTCGCGATAGATGAAGCCGAGGAAGTTGAGCGGCAGATAGAGCTGCACCAGATAGGCGTTGACCAGCACGAAGTCGCCCACCGTCATTGAGCCGTCGGCCACGCCATAGCCGGCCATGATCATCACCGCCGTCAGGCCGACGGCGATGATGGCGCCCTGGCCGATGTTCAGCAGCGACAGCGTGACCTTGCTTTTCACCGCCGCCTGCTCGTAGCGGGCCAGCGCACGGTCGTAGCGGCCGGCCTCGTGCTCCTCGTTGCCGAAATACTTGACCGTCTCGAAGTTCAGCAGCGAATCGATCGCCTTGGTGCTGGCCTCGGAATCGGTTTCGTTCATGGTGCGGCGGAACTGGGTCCGCCACTCGGTGATGATCAGCGTGTAGGCGATGTAGACGGCGATGGTGCCGAACGTCACCAGCGCGAAGGCCGGGCTGTACAGCTTCCACAGCACCGCGGTGACCAGCGCGATCTCCAGCAGGGTGGGCAGGATGTTGAACAGCATGAAGTTCAACAGGAACTCGATGCCCTTGGTGCCGCGTTCGATGGCGCGCGACACGCCGCCGGTCTGGCGGTCCAGGTGAAAGCGCAGCGCCAGCCCGTGCAGATGGCGGAACACCTTGAGGCCCACCGCCCGGATGGCGCGCTGGCCGACGCGGGCGAAGGCGATGTCGCGCAGCTCGCCGAAGGTGCCGGCCAGGGTGCGCGCCGCGCCATAGGCCAGCATCAACATCACCGGCACCGCCACCAGGGTCATGCCCGGCTGCAGCGTCAGCGCGTCCACCGCCTGCTTGTAGATCAGCGGCACGCCCACATTGATGCCCTTGGCGGCGGCCAGGAACACCATCGCCGCCACCACGCGCGCGCGCAGGCCCGGCTCGCCCGGCGGCCACAGATAGGGCGCCAGGGTGCGGATCGTCCTCCAGTCGTTGCGGGGACCGGTGTCGGGCGTGCGGAGATTGGTGGAGGGGCTTCGGCGTCGCATCAGCCTAAGATGAGGGCGCGCACGGGCAAGTCAACCGCCGCCACGGTCCGACGTTGCAGCGCACAGGCTCCCTTGCCTATGCTTTCGCACATGCGTCATCCCACCCAACTTCATTCCGGCACCGTCCAATGGCCCAAGATCAGGATTTTGGTCTACGGCCAGGATGACGCCTTTCGCTTCCTGGCCCGCCAGACCTTTCGCAAGCTGGCGGTGCGCGAGGTGCTGTCCACCAGCGTGCCGGCCGACGCCACCCCCATGATGGCCCAGGCCCCCGACATCGCCCTGGTGGACGTGGACGGCGAGCTGGAGCTGGCGCTGGCCTTCCTCAAGCGGGTGCGCACCGGCGACCCCGGCATGCCGGTGCTGGTGATCGCCCGGCCCGACGACCGCGCCCTGCTGGCGCCCGCGCTGGCGCTGGGCATCGAAGGCGTGGTGCCCAAGCCGGTGTCGGGGCACGAACTGGTCCACCGGGTCCAGGCCGCCTTGCGCGAACCGCGCCGCGTGCCGGCGCCGCCCCCCGCCGCGACGCCCGCCGTCGCCAGGGGCGGCGGTTTCGGCGGCGGTTTCGCCGCCGGGGGCGGGCGTGTGGGCGGCGGCGGCCCGGGCGCCGCGCCGGCGGTGCGGAGTGGAAAGACGGGTGGCGGCAGTGCCGGATGGCTTGACCACGACATCCCCGCCACCGGCAAGACGGTGGCCGGCGGCAAGCTGGCCTGGGGCGACGACGACCTGCCCGCCGCGCCGCCCAAGGTCGCCGCCGGCAGCTATGGCGATGACGAGGCCCCGCCGCTTCCGGTCAAGGCGGCCACCGGCAGCTACGGCGACATTGCCGACGACGGGGGCGCGCCGCCCAGATCCGCCGCCAAGGGACGATTGGACGGCCTGATCGAGGCGCTGCCCGACATGCTCAAGCCCAAGCGTCGCCGCAAGGACGAGGCGGCGGCGGCCGAGGCCGAGCGCGCCCGCTGGCAGGAGGAGCTGGCCGAGGCCGGCCACCAGAGCCGCGCCGGCAAGGACGTGGCCGGGCTGGACGTGGACGCCATCGTCGCCGCCCATCTGCAATGGCTGACCAGCCAGGGCGCCGAGGGCAAGCGGGCCGACTTCAAGAAGATGGACCTGGCCGGCGGCGCCCTCGCCGGCACCGTGCTGGCCAATGCCGGCTTCCGCGAAGCCGATCTGTCCGACGCACAACTGGCCGAGGCGCGCCTGGACGGCGCCGATTTCCGCTATGCCTCGTTGTCGGCGGCCGATTTGTCGGCGGCCGATCTGGGGGTGGCGCAATTGCGCCATTGCGATCTGCGCCTGGCCAACTTGCAAGGCGCCTGCCTGCGCGGCGCCGACCTGTCGGGGGCGCGCCTGGGCGGGGCGAAACTGGCCGGCGCCGATTTCAAGGGTGCCATCCTGGTCGGCTGCGACCTGTCCGACGCCGACCTTGCCCAGGTGAACAACCTGACCCAGTCCCAGGTGGACAAGGCGGTGTGCGACGCCAAGACCAAGCTGCCGCCCGGGGTCCGCCGCCCCCGCAAGGAGGAGGCCTGACCTCGCGTTCCCTCCAAGGATGGAGGCGGGACGCCATTTACGGCGTTTGTCCACGTTGCGAATGTGGTTATTGTGCGGCGTAGGGGAGAAATGCGCGCACGGGGGTGGCTGTGGTTCCAATGGATGCCCAAAAGCTGCGGCATGCCATCCTGGTCTATGCCACCTTGGCCATGGTCGGCATCAGCCTGGTGGTGGCCGCCGCCGCCATCGGGCCGCTGGCATGGCGCCTGCGCGCCGATGCGCGCGGCGAACTGGTCCACGAACTGACCATCAGGGTCATGGCCGCCAGCCAGACCCTGGCCCAGGCCCGCAACCTGGCGGAACAGGTCAGCAGCCGCACCGTCATCCGCGAACGGCTGGAACAGTACAATCGCGGCGCCGTGACGCTGGCAGCGGTGGCCGATTTCACCCGCGACAAGCTGGCCGACGCCCTGAACCTGTCGCCCGAACTGGTGGGCATCAGCCGCTTTGCCGCGACCGGCACGCCGGTGGTGTCGGTGGGCGAGCATGCCGAGGACGGCCTGCTGCCGCCGCTGCCCCGGGGCGGCCTGCTGGGCCTGCGCCGCCATCTGGGCCAGCCCTTCCTGGTGGTGGCTGCCCCCATCCGCAGCCGTGACGGCACCATCGCCGGCACCGATGTGGTGGTGGTTCAGGCGGCGGCGCTGCAGGCCGTGGTGGATGCGGCCGCCCTGGTGGGCCAGACCGGCTGGGCGGCGCTGGTGGATGCGGGCGGGGTGCCCCGGCCGCTGATGGTGTCGGGCGAGGATTTCATGCTGCGGCCGGGGATCGAGGCCCTGGTGGCCGATGCGCTCGCCAGCGGCGGCGCGCAACGGCGCGACATCGACGGCCAGATCGTGGCGGCGGCGCCCTTGCCCGGCTCGTTGTGGGTGCTGGTGCAGGGGCTGACCCTGTCCGAGGCCACCCGGCAGGTGGATTCCCTGCTGCTGTGGGCGGTGTGCGGCACGCTGGTGGTCACCGCGCTGGGGGTGGCCGGGCTGTTCCTGGTGCTGCGGCCGCTGACCGGCACCTTCCTGGTGCACACCGCCGATCTGACCCGGCAGGTCACCCAACTGGAACAGGCGCGCGCCGAGCTGGCCGCCAAGAGCCACGCCCTGGCCCTGACCAACGCCGACCTGCAGGAATTCGCCCATGCCGCCTCGCACGATCTGCAAGAGCCGGTGCGCACCATCGTCGCCTTCACCCAGTTGCTGAAGCGGCGCTATGGCGGCCAGATGGGGGCCGAGGCGGACGAGTTCATCGCCTTCATCGTCGCGGGGGCCGAGCGCATGAAGCGCCAGATCAACGACCTGCTGGCCTATACCCGGCTGGACCGGGGCGAGGTGGCGCTGCACCCGGTCTCGCTGGACAAGGTGGTGGACGAGGCGCTGGAGGAGCTGGCCGGCGCCATCGCGCAGACCGGCGCCCGGATCGAGCGCATGGCCCTGCCCATGGTGCGCGGCCGCCACGACGCGCTGGTGCGGCTGATGCAGAATCTGGTGGGCAACGGGCTGAAATTCGTCGCCGAGGGCCAGGCGCCCGACATCGAGATCGCCGCCCACCAGGCGGACGGCTGGGTCGAGGTGGTGGTGCGCGATCACGGCATCGGCATCGACCCCGAGTTCCACGACCGCATCTTCCGCATGTTCGAACGGCTGGAGCCGGGCCGCTATGCCGGCGGCGGCATCGGTCTGGCCATCTGCCGCAAGGTGGCGGACATGCATGGCGGCCGGCTGTGGGTGGAGTCGGAGCTGGGGGCGGGCGCCGCCTTCCACCTGCGCCTGCCCGCGGCCTGAGCGGTCTCCGGCGCCTCAGTCGGCCGCTTCCTCCATCACCCAGTCGCGGAAGGCGGCGACCTTGGGGTTGTCCATGTGCTTGGGCGGACAGACCAGGTGATAGGCGTTGACCAGCGGCTGGGCGGGGAACAGCGGGATCAGGCGGCCGGCGTTGATCTCCTCGCCCACCAGGGTGCGCCAGATCAGCGCGACGCCCAGCCCGGCCAGCACCGCCTGCAGCACCAGGTTGAAGTCGTCGAAGCGACGCGGGGTCAACCCCACCGGCGCCGTCACCCCGGCATTGGCCAGCCAGATCGGCCAGGTGGGAAAGGTGGTGTCCCAATCCATGGCGGTGTTGTGCAGCAGCGGCACATCGAGCAGATCGGACACGGATTTCAGCCGTTCGGCCAGGTGCGGGCAGGCGACGGGCACCACCTCCTCGGCCTTCAGGCGTTCCACGTGCATGCCGGGATAGCGGCCGGCGCCATAGCGGATGGCCAGATCCACGTCCTCGGTGGTGAAATCCACCAGCCGGATGCTGGCGGACAGCCGCAGGTCGATGTCCGGGTGGCGCTCCTGGAAGCGGGCCAGCCGGGGGATCAGCCAGCGGGCGGCGAAGGCGGGCGAGGTGGACACCACCAGCGGGCCGTGGTCGCGGCCCTGGCGCAGGCGCTCCACCGCGCGCTCCATCAGGTCGAAGGAATCCGACACCAGCGGCAGCGCGGCGGCCGCCCCCTCGGTCAAGGTCAGTTGGGCGCCGCGATGGAACAGCGCCACCCCCAGATGCCCCTCCAGCAGCTTGACCTGCTGGCTGATGGCGGCCGGGGTGACGTGCAGCTCGTCGGCGGCGCGGGCAAAGGACAGATGGCGCGCCGCCGCCTCGAAGGCGCGCAGGCTGCGAAGGGGGGGGAGCCGGCGGGCCATTAAATTTCCTTGCGCTCTGGCCACAGAAACACTGGTTTGCGGCCGGGATTATGGCCTGTCAGCATGGGTGCCGGTCAAGTTTTTCTGAAAGGAGCGCGGTGGTGGCCAACCATCCGACCATCGGGCTGCTGGTGCTCTCCGTCGTGCTGTGGGGTGCCAACTTCAATCTGTCGCAGCCGGCTTTGGCCGAGCTGCACCCGCTGGCCGCCGCCGCCGGGCGCTTCGTCATCGCCGCCGCCGTGATGGCGGTGGTGGCCGCGGCGCTGCGCCAACGGGTGCCGCTGCTGCGCCACGCCCGCGCCTATGTGCCGTTGGGACTAGTGGGCATCGCCGGGTTCAACGTGTTCTTCTTTTTCGGATTGCAGGACACCTCGCCGGTCAACGGGGCGCTGATCCAGGCCACCAACCCGCTGGTCACTGCGCTGCTGGCGGCGGTGTTCCTGGGCGAACGGCCCGGCCGGCGCCAGATGCTGGCGTTCCCGGTCGCCCTGGCCGGCGTCGGCGTGGTGCTGCTGGGCGGCGGCGCCAGCCTGACCCTGGCCGCCGGCGACACCCTGATCATGGCCGCCAACCTGTGCTGGGCCAGCTACAACGTGATGGCCCGGCGGCTGATGCCGCCGGTGTCGGGGGTGGCCAACACCACCGCGCTGATGGTGGTGGGCGCGGCCTTCCTGGTGCTGGCGGCCTGGGCGGTGGACGTGCCCGTGGCCATGCCCGGTCCGGCGGCGGCCGGGGCGGTGCTGGCCATGGGGCTGGGCGGCACCGTGCTGTCGTACCTGTTCTACAACGCCGCGCTGGCCCGGCTGGGCGCGGGGCGGACGGCGCTGTTCCTCAATCTGGTGCCGGTGGTGGCCATGGTCATCGCCGCGCTGACCGGCACGCCGCCCACCCTGCTGCAACTGGCCGGCGCCGTGGTGACCATCGGCGCGGTCACGGTGGCGACACTGCCCGCCCGCCAGCCGAAGGCGGCCTGAGCGGCGGCGGGTGACAGCCGACGGGTGACGGGTGGCGGGCCGGCGGCGGCCCGCTACAGCGTCCCCATGAAGCGGTCGGAATAGATGAAGGGATTGAAGTCGGGCTTGCCGAAATAATAGCCCTGGCCGAAATCCACGCCGCACTGATAGACGCGCCCGGCCATGCGCTTGTCCTCGACCATCTCGGCGGTGGTGCGGATGCCCATGGACGCGCACATCTTGGCCATGGACGACAGCAGGTCGCTGCCCTTTTGGCTGGAACAGGCGCGCTTGACCACCGGCCCGTCGAACTTGACGATGTCCACGTCCAGCCCGTTCAGGTAATCGAAGCTGGCCGCGCCCGAGCCGAAATCGTCCAGGCAGAAGCGATAGCCCATGCGGCGCAGGTCCTGGATGACGGCGTTGACCTGGGCCAGTTCGTCGATCTTGACCGATTCGGTCAGCTCGAACATCAGCTTGCGCGGCGGCATGCCCGAGCGCTTCAGCAGCTTGATCAGCCCGTCCACGAATTGCGGGTTGGACAGCGACAGCCCCGACAGGTTGACCGCCACCGCCGGCATCAGCCCGCGCTCGCGCACCAGGCTGTTCATGGTCTGGATGGTGGTGTCCACCACCGCCATGTCCAGCTCGTGGACGATGCCCACTTCCTCGGCCAAGCTGAACAGGTGATAGGGCGAGGTGCCGGGCTTGGCGTCGCGCGGTCGGGTCAGCGCCTCGAAATGATGCACCCGCTCCAGCCGCAGGTCGCAGATGGGCATGAACGCCATGTCGAAGTCGCGCCCGGCCACCATGCGCCGGATATAGGCGACGTTGTCGATGGTGTCCGACACCAGCCCGCTCAGCACCTGGGCCAGCGACTTCTTTTTGTCCAGGCCGTTGTCGCCCTGTTCGGAAAAGGCGCGGATGGTGTGGGCGATGGCCTTGGCTACCTGATGCTCGGCCAGGCCGGCGCCGTCGGCGTCCAGGGTGTGGGCGTGGGTGCTGACGTCGCCGCTGAACAGCTTGCGCGCCGCGTCCGAGATCATGCTGTTGATCTCTTCGGTGTCCACGTCGTCGCGGTGCAGATAGCTGAAGCTGTCCTCGCCCACGCGGCCGGCGGTGCCGCCGCCCAGCGAATGCCGCGCCAGGATGTCGCCCACCTCGGCCATGATGCGCTTGCGGTCGCTGGCGCCCAGGGCCTCCGTCATCTCGGCCAGGTTGTCCACCTTGACCATGGTGATCTGCGGCCGCCCGCCCGCCCGCTTGAACGCCTGGGCGCGCTCGGCCGCCAGGCTGGCATAGGACGCCTCGTCCAGCAGGCCGCTATCGGCGTCGCGGCGGATGTCCTCCTCGCTCAGCCGCTCCGATTGCAGCGCCGGCTCCATCTTGAGCGCCAGGAAGAAGTGGTTGTTGAAATCGGGCACGCGATAGCCGGCCATGGCCACGTTGGGGCGGCGCTGGCCGGCGCCGTTCAGGCGCACCACCACGTCGTCGATGCGGCCTTGGGCGCGGGCGGCCTCCAGCACCTCGACCGCCAGCCCGCGATCGCTGTCGGCGATCAGCTCGGTGAAGCGCCGGCCGCGCAGCGACTCGCCGCTTTCGCCCAGCAGGACGGCGGTGGCGCCGGCGGCGAAGACCACGTCGTGATCATCGTCCAGCTCGAACAACAGATCGGCGCGGCAAAAGGCCAAGGCGACGAAGCGGTCGCGCTCGATATCGGCCATGAACAGGGGTCCCCAAACGAAACTCAGGCCCCAATGATGTGGGCGTGCGGAATCAATGGCAAGCGGCGAGGTGTATCAAGGTTTTTTGTCCTGTGGCGCCAGCGCCCTGGCGGTTGTGCGCAACGCCGTCAGCACGCTGTCGGCCTGCTCGGTGGTGGGTTTGGCGCCGTCCACGTTCTGGCGGTTCATGCAGGTCAGCCACGCCCACTGCCCGGCCGGGCTTTCCACGTACTGCACCAGCCGGGTCAGGCCGTGGCCCAGGATGGCGCGGGTGCGGGGGTCGTTGAAGAACACCTCCCACGCCAGGTCGTTGCCGTGACTGACCAGCATGTCCTGGAACACCTCGCGGGCGCGTTGGTCGTAATTCTTCAGCCTCTCGCCGAAGGCGGCGTTCACCAGCTCGAAGTAATTGGGCAGGAAGCAGCGGGGAAAGGCGGGCGGCTCGCCCTCCAGCAGCGTTTCGAACGGGCGCACCATCAGGCGGTGGAAGACGTCGTTGCGGCTGGTGGCGTGGCGCGCCGACGGACGGAAGGCGCGGCGGCAGCGCTCCTCCTGGTTCTCGAAGGCGCGCAGCAGGGGCGATCCGGCGCCGCGCACCATGTCCATGATGCGGCGCAATTCTTCAAGCCGCAGGGCGCCGTCGCCGGCGCGCTCCTCGGCCAGGCGCATGACCACTTCGGTCATCAGCGACAGCACGTCGAAACATTGGCGGCGCGGATGGCCCGCAGCCGGATCGGAAAGGCACTCGGCCGACATCGGACACCCCCGCAGCGGCAGATGGACCGCCCCCAGCGCATCATACCGGGGCCGGCAAGTCCACAAAGTTTGTGTATCGAAAGGTGACGTGGGCGTGATCATGATCAATCCAGGCGACCATCCGTCGTGCTAGGATGTGGCCTTCGCCCGTTGCAGTTGGAGTTACCCCAATGCGTCGTTTGCTTGCCGCCGCCGTGCTGTCCCTGGCCGTGTCCCCGACCGTGGCCGCCGCCGCGGGCGAGGATGTGCTGCGGCTGGTCTGTCAGGCCGACAATCCTTCCATGCTGCCGGCGCCGCTGACCTTCTCCATCGATCTGGCGGCCGGCCGGGCGGTGGAAACCGGATCGGGCGACCAGTTCGGCGTCACCGCCTATCGCGACGGCCTGGGATTGTGGCCGCTGGCCGACGGTCCCAGCGCGGTGGCCTTCCGCATCGACCGCATCAAGGGGCGGTTCGCCCGCGTGGACAAGCAGATCCGGCTGGACGGAACCTGCGAAAGGACCGAGGCCAAGTTCTAGCCCTCACCCCTCTCGGGTGGTTGGCGCGCCGCGGGCGGTCATGCTACCCATGGGCCGAAAGAGGTGCCGCCCATGGATTTCACCGAAGACCAGATTCGCCGCTACGCCCGCCACATCATCCTGCCCGAGATGGGCGGGACGGGCCAGGCGCGCCTGCTTGCCTCCAAGGTCCTGGTGGTGGGGGCGGGCGGCCTGGGGTCGCCGCTGGTCCTGTATCTGGCGGCGGCGGGCGTGGGCACCATCGGCGTGGTGGACGACGATCTGGTGGATCTGTCCAACCTGCAGCGCCAGATCATGCACACCACCCAATCCATCGGCCTGCCCAAGGTGGACAGCGCCGCCCGCGCGGTGGCCGCCATCAATCCCGACGTGCGCGTGGTGCCCATCCAGGCGCGGCTGGACCGCGACAACATCCTGGGACTGGTCGGCCAATACGACGTGATCGCCGACGGGTCCGACAATTTCCCCACGCGGTTCCTGGTCAACGATGCCTGCCGGCTGGCCGGCAAGCCGCTGGTGTCGGCGGCCATCCTGCGCTTCGACGGCCAGTTGTCCACCTATCGCCCGGGTGGCCCCTGCTATCGCTGCATCTACCGCGAGGAGCCGCCGGAAGGCTCGGTGCCCACCTGTTCCTCGGCCGGGGTGCTGGGCGCCATGGCCGGCACCATGGGGGCCTTGCAGGCGACCGAGGTGGTCAAGGAAGTGCTGGGCATCGGTGAGACCATGGCCGGCCGCCTGCTGATCTACGATGCGCTGTCGGTCACCTTCCGCACCGTGCGGGTGCCGCGCGATCCCGGCTGTCCGCTGTGCGGCGACCATCCCACCATCACCGACCTGTCGGCCCATGGAAGCACCGCCCATGTCTGTGGATAAGCTGTCGCTGGTGGTGTTCTCGGGCGATTACGACCGCGTCCATTACGCCCTGGTGATGGCGGCGGGCGCGGCGGCCAGCAACCGCCCGGTCACCTTGTTCTTCACCATGGGCGCAGCCCGCGCCCTGGTGGATTGGCGCGCCCTGCCTGGCGCCCAGGCCGACGCCGACGTGCAGGCCAAGGGCCTGGCCGGCTTCGACGAGCTGCTGGAGGCCTGCGTGGCGCTGGGCGTCACCGTCATGGTGTGCGAGATGGGGCTGAAGGCGCTGGGCATCGACCCCGCCAGCCTGCGCGCCGACATCCCCATCGCCCCTGGCGGCGTGGTGACCTTCCTGGCCGATGCCAGCCGCGACGGCGGCATGTTGTTCGTCTGAACGATCCAGCCCCAGATCCTGTACGCCCCTGGGTTGCCCCCTCTCCGCTATGGGAGGGGGTTGCTCCTTTATTTCTTGCGTCAGGGCATCCAACTTCCTAAATACTCACGCAATGAGTGATGGCACCATTCTGATTATCTTCTGGTAATCACAAGCTTTAACAGTCCATTCACATCGTGTTTATTTCCAGAGGAATATCGGATGTCTGCGGCGCTTGATCAACGAATGGCGACGGCTCATGGCTTTCAGGGGCTGGAGGGCACCTTCGCCGCCATCGACGCCGCTGCCAATATCAGCGTCTTGCAGGAACTGGTGCAGACGGCGGTGATCGGCATGCTGCGGCGCGTCGAGGACGCCTCCTTACGCGAGCGCACGCTGGCGACCATTTCCGCCTATTTCCTGCACATGCGCCGGGTCGAGGGCCTGTCGCCGCGCGACAAGCTGGCTCACTTGCGCACCTTCGCCAAGGAAACCGTGCAGATCGTCTTCGACGAGCGGCCGGTGACGGCCGAGGCCGCGCGCCGGCTGGCCCCGGTCGCGGGCGGGAATGCCG
>JAFAAW010000106.1 GCA_023426365.1 Pseudomonadota bacterium | reverse complement strand
GCGTTGCCGCCATGCCCCCGACGCCGCCCATGCCGGCCGCGCCTGCCAGCCCCGCGACCACCGGCACCGCGACCACTGGCACCACGCCGGCCGCCGCCACCGCCGGCCTGCAACCGCCGCCCGTCATCGCCCCACCGGTGCCCACCGGACCGGTCAACGCCGCGCCGCCCGCCCCTGCCGCTCCGCCGCAGCAATCCGCCCTTCCGCTTCAGCCCCTGCCCGGCATCGCCTATCAGGCGCCCACCTATGCCTCGCTGCCGGCCCGCCAGGGCGAGGTCAAGCCACTGCCCCCCGCGCCCATCGACGGGCTGTACCGGCAAAGCGCCTATGGCCCGCTGCCGGTGGTCCCGCGCGACGGCCGCCTGCCGTGGAAGGCCTATGCCCGCCCGTTCGAGGCGCCCCCCGGCAAGCCGCGCATGGCGGTGGTGGTGGCCGGGCTGGGCCTGGACAAGGACGCCACCGAGGCCGCCATCGCCAAGCTGCCGCCCGAGGTCACCCTGGCCTTCAGCCCCTATGCGGGCGGCCTGGACATCTGGATCAAGAAGGCGCGCGCCGCCGGCCACGAGGTGATGGTCATGCTGCCGGCGGAGGCCGTGGGCTTCCCCGCCCGCGATCCCGGCCCCTGGGGCCTGCTGGTCAACAACCCGGTGGAGGAGAACATCAGCCGCCTGGAGCAGGTGCTGGCCCGCGTTCCCGGCGGCATCGGCGTGCTGGCGCCCGACGGCGCCTTCGTGCGCTCGCCCAAGCTGGCCCCCGTGCTGGCCGCGCTCAAGGATCGCGGCATGGTGTTCCTGGGCGAAGGCGCCAAGGTGGATGCGGACCTGCCCCACGCGGCGGTCACCACCACGCTGGAAACCGACCTGTTCCGCGACGCCATCGAGGCGCGCCTGAACGGCGCCGCCCGCACCGCCCGCGACCACGGCGCCGGCCTGGTGGTGGTCAGCCCCCGCCCGGTGGCGTTCGACCGCCTGTTGGGCTGGCTGGACCGGCTGGGCGAACAGGGCGTGGTGCTGGCGCCCGCCTCCGGCATCGTCAAGCAGACCGGAAAGTCATGACCAAGCTGATCCCCTATCACGACCGCCCCTACCGCCCCAATGTGGGGCTGGTGCTGTTCAACGCCGCCGGGCTGGTGTTCACCGCGCGCCGCATCGACACCCGGGAGAACGCCTGGCAGTTCCCCCAGGGCGGCATCGACGAGGGCGAGGACCCGCAATCGGCGGCCCTGCGCGAGATGGAAGAGGAAATCGGGACCGCCAAGGCCGAAATCATCGGCGAAAGCCGGGGCTGGATTTCCTATGACCTGCCGCCCCAGGTGGCCGACACCTGGCACAAGGGCCGCTGGCGCGGGCAAAAGCAGAAGTGGTTTGCGCTGCGCTTCCTGGGCGAGGACACCGACATCGACATCGCCACCGAACATCCGGAATTCTCGGAATGGCGCTGGATGCGGCTTGAGGACGTGCCGGCGCTGATCGTGCCGTTCAAGCGCGCGCTGTACGAGCAGGTGGTGGCCGAGTTCCTGCCCCTCGCCCGCAGCCTGGGCGGCTGAGCGGCGGCCTCGCCGCCCGCCCAAGGGCATGCTACATTTGCCATGGCGGTTTACCCATGCGGAGGTGGCATGGCCCCAGGCGATTGCAGCCAGCCCCAGGTGGACCTGCGGGCGGTGCTGGACAACATGTCCGATGTGTTCTTCCGCGTCGACGGCAATGGCCGCATCGTCATGGTCTCGCGCGGGGTCGAGGCCCTGCTGGGCTGGCGCCCGGACGAGGTGGTGGGCCGCGACGCCCGCGATTTCTACGTGGACCCCGCCCAGCGCCAGACCGTGCTGAGCCTGACCGATGCCGGCGGCGGCCGGTTGAGCGGCCATGACGTGCAATTGCGCAAGCGCGACGGCGGGTCGGTGTGGGTGTGCATCAGCGCCCGCCGCCTGTCCGACGCCGAGGGCGGCGGCACCGAGGGCATCCTGCACAACGTCTCCGACCGCCGCCGCGCCGAACGCCAGCAAGGCGAGCGCGGCGCCCTGGTCCAGGCCCTGCTGAACGCCACCAGCGACGCCACCATGCTGATCGACGGCGACGGCACCCTGCTGGCCTGCAACAAGGTGTTCGCCGACCGCTTCGGCCACGCGGTCGAGGAGGTGGTGGGCCGCGACCTGTTCGCGCTGTTCCCGCCCGAGGTGGCCGAACGCCGCCGCCTCGCCTGCCTTCAGGTGCTGCGCACCGGCCGTACCATGGTGTTGCGCGACCAGCGCGGCGGCCGTCACCTCATGAACACCATCACCCCGGTGCCCAATGGCGACGGCCCGCCCCTCTTGGCGGTGTTTTCCCGCGATGTCACCCAGGAGGTCGAGGACAAGCTGCGCATCGAGGCGCACATGGCGACCATCCGCCGCTCGAACGAGGAGCTGGAGCAATTCGCCTATGTCGCCTCGCACGACCTGCGCGAGCCGCTGCGCCAGATTTCCAGCTATATCGGCCTGATCGAGCGCCGCAGCCTCGCGCAGTTGGACGAGGAAACCCGCGAGTTCCTGGCCTTTGCGCGCACCGGCGCCCAGCGCATGGATGCGCTGATCCTGGACCTGCTGGCGTTTTCCCGCGTCACCCGGGTGGCGGGCCAGATGGTATCCCTGCCGGTGGCCCAGCCCATCGCCGAGGCCCTGACGCTGCTGGCACCGCCGCCCGGCACCGTGACGGTGGAGGCGACCGCCGATCTGTCCGTGCGCGGCGACCACGGCCAGCTTGCGCGCATGTTCCAGAACCTGATCGGCAACGGCCTGAAATACCATGCCGCCGACCGTCCGCCCCGGATATGGGTGCGGGCCGAACGGCAGGGCGACACCGTGGCGGTGAGCGTGACCGACAACGGCATCGGCATGGAGGAACAGTATTTCGACCGCATCTTCCGCATTTTCCAGCGCCTGCACGGCCCGGGAAAGTACGACGGCACCGGCATCGGCCTGGCCATCGTCAAGCGGGTGGCGGAAAACCACGGCGGCAGCGTCGCCGTGGCTTCCACCCTTGGGCGGGGCAGCACCTTTACCGTGACGCTGCCCCTGTCGAAGTGATGGTCAGCTCCGCGCCAGCACCAGGGCGATGCCCTGGCCGCCGCCGATGCACATGGTGACCAGCGCGTGGCGGCCGCCGATGCGCTGCAATTCGTGCATGGCCTTGACCACCAGGATTGCGCCGGTGGCGCCGATGGGATGACCCAGCGCCACGGCACCGCCATTGGGGTTGGTGCGCTCGGCCGGCAGGTCGAGGTCGCGAGCCACCGCCAGGGCCTGGGCGGCGAAGGCCTCGTTGCTTTCGATCACGTCCATGTCGGCCATGGTCAGGTTGGCACGCGCAAGCGCCGTGCGCACCGCCGGGATCGGCCCCAGGCCCATCACCTCGGGCGCCACGCCGGAATGGGCGTAAGCGACGATGCGGGCCAGCGGCTTCAGCCCCTGACGCGCCGCGGCCTCGGCCGCCATCAGCACCAGCGCGGCGGCGCCGTCGTTAAGGCCCGAGGCGTTGCCGGCGGTGACCGTGCCGTCCTTGGCGAAGGCGGGCTTCAGCTTGGCCAGCTGATCTAGGGTGACGTCGGTGCGCACATGCTCGTCGCGGACGACCTCGACCTCCTGCTTGCGGGTTTTGACGGTCACCGGGACGATCTGACCGTCGAAATGCCCCGCCTGCTGGGCGGCGGCGGCGCGGCGGTGGCTTTCCACCGCCAGCGCGTCCTGCTCCTCGCGGGTCAGGCGGTAGCGCTTGGCCACGTTTTCGGCGGTGATGCCCATATGGCCGTTGCCGAACGGATCGGTCAGCGCGCCCACCATGGCGTCGATCATCACGCCGTCGCCCATGCGCTGGCCCCAGCGCATGGCGGGCACCAGATAGCCGGCGCGGCTCATGCTTTCGGCGCCGCCGGCCACCGCCACGTCGGTATCGCCCAACATGACGGCCTGGGCGGCGGAAATCACCGCCTGCAAGGCGCTGCCGCACAGCCGGTTCAGCGTCAGCGCCGGCACCTCGGCCGGCAGCCCGGCTTCCAGCGCGGCGACGCGCGACAGGTACATGTCGCGCGGCTCGGTATGGATCACGTTGCCCATGACCACGTGGCCGACGGCATGGGCGCCCACGCCGGCGCGCGCCACCGCCTCGCGCACGCAGATGGCGGCCAGGCGCGTGGGCGCGACGTCGCGCAAGCTGCCGCCGTAATCGCCGATGGCGGTCCGTACGCCCGAAACGATCACCACATCGCGGGTTTGCATGTCTTCCTCCCTGCTTTTGTTCGAGGCGGGGAAGATGCGCCCAAGCGGCGGCGGCGAACAGGCGGCCAGACGGCGGGATGGCGGCGCCGGAAGACCTATTTCGAAGGACTGAGCACGTTGTCGAAAGTGGTGCGGATATCGTCGAAGGTGGGCGGCGGCAGGCCGCCCAACTGGGCCAGCCGGTCCGCGTAGCGCTTGACCATCCACGCGGTCGAGCCGCCGATGCCGAAGGTGGCGCGGTACTCGTCCTCGCCCAGGGTGACATAGGCGACGAAGAAGAAGCTGACGAACAGCCGCAGATCGCCCCCCAGCACCGGCATGACCTGTTCCAGCGCCTCGGGCGCGGTGCCCGCCACCTGGGCGATGGCCCGGCGCAGCTTGCCGGCATCGCGGCCGGGGAACACGCGGGCCAGGTCCATTTGGCTGCACACCTTGTACAGCAGGTCGGAATCCAGCGTGTCGCCGCTGGGCTTGATCAGCCGCTTGGCGTTGTCCAACAGCAAGGGCGGGCGGCCGTCGGCCAGGCCGGCGCGCTCCTCGCGGCTGGCGAGCGCGCGCAATTCGCTGGGTTCGCGGATGTCCAGGATGCGCCGCCCAAGCTGGGTCACCATTTCCGGCGCCAGCGGCGCGTAATGGGGAATCAGCGCCGCCTGCCAGTCGAAGCACAGGTAATCGCGGATGGCGCCGAACAGCCGGTCGCCCGCCCCCACCACCTTGCGAAACACCGGCTTGGGCCGCGCCACCAGCCCCAGCGCCATTCCCATCCGCGCCAACACGTTGGGCTGGCGGCGCGGCGGGGTCGCCACCCGCTTGGACGCCCCCAGCTTGCGGCGGAAATAGCGCCGCGCCGACGCCTGCACCACCAGCGCCACCGCCTCGCCCAGCGTGCGTCCGCACGTCAGCATGCCGTCGTCGCTGGTGACGGGCTGGCGGCCGGCATCCACCACATGACCGGCGAACAGCTCGGGACGGGCGCGGAACAGACGGAAACAGGAATCGAGCAAGGCGGGATCGTTCATCACCGCCTCATAGGCACCGGCGCGGCTCAGCTTGCCCAGCGCCTCGATTTCCTGCTGGAGCACCGCCAGCAGGTCGCCGCGCAACGCCTCGGCAATCTGCTCGGTCGGCTTGGCCGGTTCGGCGGATGTGGCGGACGGCGCCCGCGAACCGGTCCGGGCCGCCGCCTTCTTTTCCTGCACTGACAACGGGCTTTGCGCCACGGCGGTCCTCATCCGTATTCGGCCAAGCCCTCCCCCCTGGGATTGAGAATTATCACAGTTTCAATGAAACTTCCTCCGTCGGAATGTGATTTTTTGCGACTTTCGTATGAGTTTATCGCCCTGCCGGCCGCAGGTTGCATGCGCGGCTTCGTCGATGCCAGCCGTAATGGCACCGCCGTTCTGGGGTAACGGTGGCGGCGGACGACCAGGCCCGGCGACGCTTACCTGGGCTGAAAACAAAAACCGCCGGGCGATGCCCGGCGGTTTCCGCTTCATTGACGCGTGCCTCAGACCGAGCCGTGGCAGTGCTTGTACTTCTTGCCCGAACCGCAGGGGCAGGGCGAATTGCGCGGGGTCGAGGCCCAAGCGGCCTCGCCCGCCGGCTGCTGGCCGCCGGCTTCGGCGAAGGCGGGGTCCTGGCGGCTTTCGTGCATTTCCGACGGGCCGCGCGGGGTCAGCGCCTCGCTCATCTCCTCGCTGGGGCCGACGCGCAGTTCCACATGGGACAGCACGCTGGTCACCCGTTCGCGCAGGTCGTGCAGCATCTGCTCGAACAGATTGAACGCCTCGCGCTTGTATTCGTTCAGCGGATCGCGCTGGGCATAGGCGCGCAGGCCGATGCCCTGACGCAGGTGATCCAGTTGCAGCAGGTGTTCCTTCCACGCCTGGTCGAGAATCTGCAGCAGCAGGCTCTTTTCCACCATGCGCATGACCTCGGGACCGTAATCGGCCGCCTTGGCCGCCATCTTGCGGTCCACCGCCTCGACGAGGCGGTGCTTGATCTCCTGATCGGCGATGCCTTCTTCCTTGCCCCATTCGGCGATGGGCAGGTCCAGATTGAAGACGCGCAGCACTTCCTCGTGCAGGCCGGGCAGGTCCCATTGCTCCGCATAGGCGCGCTCGGGGATGCAGCGGGCGACCAGTTCGTCCACCACCTCGTGGCGCATGCCGACGATCTCGTCGGACACGTCGTCCACCTGCATCAGTTCCTTGCGCTGTTCATAGATGACCTTGCGCTGGTCGTTCATGACGTCGTCGAACTTCAGCAGGTTCTTGCGGACGTCGAAGTTGCGCGCCTCGACCTTCTGCTGCGCCTTTTCCAGGGCCTTGTTGATCCACGGATGGACGATGGCCTCGCCCTCCTTCAGGCCCAGCTTCTGCAGCATGCCGTCCATGCGCTGCGAGCCGAAGATGCGCATCAGGTCGTCTTCCAGCGACAGGAAGAACTTGGAGGCGCCGGGATCGCCCTGACGGCCGGAGCGGCCGCGCAACTGGTTGTCGATGCGGCGGCTTTCGTGGCGTTCGGTGCCGACCACGTACAGGCCGCCGGCTTCCAGCACCTTGGCCTTGTTGGCCTCGACCTCGGCGCGGATGGCGTCCTCGGCCGCCGCATCCGGGTCGGGACCCAGCTCCAGGCGGATGCGCATGTCGGCATTGCCGCCCAACTGGATGTCGGTGCCGCGGCCGGCCATGTTGGTGGCGATGGTCACCGCGCCGGGCACGCCGGCCTGCGCCACGATGAAGGCTTCCTGCTCGTGATAGCGGGCGTTCAACACCTGATGGGGGATATTCTTCTTCTTGAGAAGATCGGCCAGCAATTCGGACTTCTCGATCGAGGTGGTGCCCACCAGCACCGGCTGCAGCCGGGTGCGGCAGTCCTCGATCAGGGCGACGATGGCGTCGTACTTCTCGCGCGCGGTGCGATAGACCTCGTCGTCCGCGTCCTGGCGGGCGACCGGATTGTTGGTCGGCATCTCGACCACGTCCAGGCTGTAGATTTCCTGGAATTCGCCGGCTTCGGTCATCGCCGTGCCGGTCATGCCCGACAGCTTGGGATACAGGCGGAACAGGTTCTGGAAGGTGATCGAGGCCAGGGTCTGGTTCTCGTTCTCGATGGTCACGCCTTCCTTGGCCTCCAACGCCTGATGCAGGCCCTCGCCGAAGCGGCGGCCCTCCATCATGCGGCCCGTGAACTCGTCGATGATCACGACCTTGTCGTTCTTGACGATGTAGTCCACGTCGCGGGTGAACAGCTTGTGCGCGCGCAGCGCCTGGTTGGCGTGGTGCACCAGGCTGACATTGGCGTAGTCATAGAGGTTGCCGCCGGCCTTCATCAGCCCGGCCTCGGCCAGCAGCTTCTCCATGTGCTCGACGCCGGCCTCGGTGAAGGTGACGGCGCGCACCTTCTCGTCCTTCTCGAAATCCTCGTCCACCAGGTTGGGGATCAGGCGATCGACCAGACGGTAAAGCTCGGAATTGTCCTCGGTCGGCCCCGAGATGATCAGGGGCGTGCGCGCCTCGTCGATCAGGATCGAGTCCACTTCGTCCACGATGGCGAAGCTGAACGGCCGGTGGACCATCTCCTCCAGCCGGAACTTCATGTTGTCGCGCAGGTAGTCGAAGCCCAACTCGTTGTTGGTGGCGTAGGTGATGTCGCAGGCGTAAGCCGCGCGGCGTTCGGCGTCGTCCATGCCGTGCATGATCACGCCTGTGGTCAGGCCCAGGAAGCGGTAGACCTTGCCCATCCATTCGCTGTCGCGCTTGGCCAGGTAGTCGTTGACGGTGACCACATGCACGCCCATGCCCGGCAGCGCGTTGAGATAGCCGGCCAGGGTCGAGACCAGGGTCTTGCCTTCGCCGGTCTTCATCTCGGCGATCTTGCCGGCGTGCAGCACCATGCCGCCCATCAACTGGACATCGAAATGGCGCTGGCCCAGCGTGCGGCGGGCCGCCTCGCGCACGGTGGCGAAGGCTTCGTCCAGCAGGTCGTCCAGGTCGGCGCCGTCGGCCAGTCGGTTTCGGAACTCTTCCGTCTTGGCCTGAAGCTGGGCGTCGGTCAACGCCTGGAACTGGGGTTCCAGGGCGTTGATGGCCGCGACGTGCGACTTCAGACCCTTGATGGTACGGTCGTTCGCGGTTCCGAAGAGCCGCCGGGCAATGGCGCCGAACATGCGTTGAGACCTCGGGAATTCTATGAATGGGCCGCCGGGCGCGGGGCCTTTTTCGACGGGCAACAGATAGAGGGCAAGGGGGTTTCTGTCAATGTTGCGGCATAGCGCCCCTCATACTTCAGGCAGCGGAAACCCCGCTTCCGGCCATGTGGGAAAAGGCTGAATCGTCCTGGACCGCGGGCAGGGTGAAACAGATGGCGGTGCCGCCGTCGCGGCCGTCCTCGACCCAGATGCGTCCGCCATGGGCCTCGACCAGCTTGCGCGCCAGCGCCAGGCCGGTGCCGTTGCCGGGAATGCGTTCGCGCGTGTGCAGGCGCGAAAACAGGGAAAAGACCCCCTCGCGGAATTCCGGCTCGATGCCGATGCCGTTGTCCACCACGCGCAACAGCCAGCCCTCGGCGCTGGGTTCGGCGCGCACCTCGATGGCAGGCGCGCGGCCGGCGGCGCGGAACTTGAGGGCGTTGTCCAGCAGCACATGGAACACCACCGCCAGCTTGCCGGGATCGGCATGCAGCCACGGCAGATCATGGGTGGAAATGGTCGCCCCGCTGGCGTCGATCGCCCCGCGCAGCCCCGCCAGCACATCCAGCAGGATGCGCTCGGCCGACACCCGCATGGGCACGAAGGCGGCGCTCAGGGCAAAGCGCTCTGCATCGCCGATCAGCGCCTTCAGCCGCGCGATGCCCTCGACCGCATAGCCGATGAACTGATGCGCCTCGGCGTCCAGTTGCCCCTGATAGCGCCGGGCCAGCAACTGCACGAAGCTGCCCACCTGCCGGAGCGGCTCCTGCAGATCGTGCGACAGGGCGTGGGACAGCTCGCGCATGCGTTCGTTGGTGGCGGCCAGTTCTTCCAGGCTGCGCAGCAATTCGTGCTCCGCCCGCAGGCGGGCGGTGATGTCCACGATCTGCACCAGCCGCAGCCGGCGCCCGCCCACCGTCACCATCTGCCCCTGGGTCGAGACGTCCACCGGGTGGCCGTCCTTGCGGCGCATGCGCCAGTTCCCGCCGGCGGACTGGCCGTCCACCAGGCGGGGCCGCTGGCGCTGGAACAGCCCGCGCGTGTCCTGCGGCATCAGATCGGTGATGGCGAGATCGCGCACCTCGGCCGGGTCGTAGCCGAACAGGCGGCCGGCGGCGTCGTTGATCTCGACCACGCGCAGGGTCTCGGGATCATACAGGGCCAGCGCCTCGGGGCTGTCGGCGAACAGCATGCGGTAGCGGTGCTCGGACGCCTCGATGGCCCTGAGCAGGCCCACGCCCACGCCATAGATCAGCACCGCGCTGGCGGCGACGAAGAACCACCCCTTCCAGGTCTGGATGGCGGTCAGCAGAAGCGGGTCGGCGACCAGCGCCGCCAGGATCGAGTCGGAGACCGCGATCCAGATGGCACCGAACGCGCCGTAAACCACCGCCAGCACCAGTGCGAACGAGGCACTTCTGGCAACCAGGGCTGCACCCATCCAAAAACCTCCGCGCGCCTTGCGCGAAAACGGCGCGATTCTAGCATTATTGGCGCATCGGCGGCAGTCCTTTGCGAGGGCGCGATGGAACAGGGTCCGAGGCCGCTCTTGTGCCGACCGCCGGGTTGTGGTTCAACCGCCTGTGTCGAGGTGTGGCCGCCATGACCCCGGCGTCCGTCCTCATTCACGCAAGGAACATCCGACCGATGAACATCTTCTCCGCGCGCTGCGCCGCCCTGGTCGCCGGCCTTGGCGCCGCCATCGCCACCCTGCCCGCCGCCGCCGCCGACAAGGATCCGGTGGTCGCCGTGATCAATGGCACCGAGGTGCACGCCTCGGCCCTGGCCTCGTACCGCCGCACCCTGCCGCCGCAGATGGCCGCCCAGGTGCCCTACGAAGCGCTGCTGGAAAGCCTGATCAACAACACCCTGGTCTACGAGCAGGGCAAGAAGGAAGGCGTGGACAAGGACCCCGAGGTCAAGCGCGCGCTCAAGGACATCGAGCAGCAGCTCGTGGTCAAGGCGTGGATGGGCAAGAAGCTGAAGGCGGAAGTGACCGACGCCGCCGTCAAGCAGGGCTATGACAAGTTCCTGGCCGAATACAAGCCGGTCGAGGAAGTGCGCGCCCGCCACATCCTGGTCGAGAGCGAGGACGCCGCCAAGGCGGTGATCGCCGAGATCAAGAAGGGCGCCGACTTCACCGAGACCGCCAAGGCCAAGTCCAAGGACCCGTCGGCCAAGCAGAATGGCGGCGACCTGGGCTATTTCACCAAGGAAGAGATGGTGCCCCAGTTCGCCGACGCCGCCTTTGCCATGCAGCCGGGCGAGCTGTCGACCACCCCGGTCAAGAGCCAGTTCGGCTGGCACGTGATCAAGCTCGAGGACCGCCGCATGGCCAGCCCGCCCACCTTCGAGCAGGCCCAGCCGGTGCTGCGCGAGAAGCTGGCCGAGGAGACCGCCGAGCGTCTGGTGGCCGACATGCGCGCCAAGGCCAAGATCAAGCGCTTCGACGCCGAGGGCAAGCCCCTGGCCGAGGCCAAGTAAGCAAAACCCGATGCGGACAGGCACGGATGGGCGCGCGCCGCGCCGCCCATCCGCGCCAAGCCGTGTCCCTGTCCATCGCCTCTGAGGATGCCGTCACCATGACCGCGATTTCGCCGCTCGCCCCCGCTGCCTTTCCCGCCATGCCCGCCCTGGCCGGCGTCCGCCTGGCCAGCCATGCCTGCGGCATCCGCTACAAGGGCCGCACCGACCTGTTGCTGGTCGAGGTGGACGCGGGCACCAGCGTGGCCGGCGTCTATACCCGCTCGCTGACCTGCTCGGCCCCGGTCGAGTGGTGCAAGGAGGCCAGCGCCAAAGGCAAGGGCCGGCTGCTGATCGTCAATTCGGGCAACGCCAACGCCTTCACCGGCGCGGCCGGCGTGGCCTCGGTCGAGCGCACGGTGGCCAAGGCGGCCACCCTGTTCGGCTGCAAGAAGTCCGAGGTCTACGTGGCGTCTACCGGCACCATCGGCGTGCCGCTGCCCGACGAGAAGATCACCGACAGCCTGGCCGACGCCCGCGCCAAGCTGTCCGGCGACGCCTGGGCCGAGGCGGCTTCGGCCATCATGACCACCGACACCTTCCCCAAGGGCGCCACCCGCACCGCCATGATCGACGGCGTCGCCGTGACCATCAACGGCATCGCCAAGGGCGCCGGCATGATCGCCCCCGACATGGCGACCATGCTGTCCTTCGTGTTCACCGACGCCAACCTGCCCCATGACGTGCTGCAGGAGCTGTTGAAGAAGGGCACCGACCGCTCGTTCAACTGCATCACGGTGGACAGCGACACCTCGACCTCGGACACCTTGCTGCTGTTCGCCACCGGCAAGGCCCAACACGCCGCCGTCACCGACGCCAAGGACAAGCGCCTGGCCGACTTCAAGGCCAAGCTGTTCGACCTGCTGCTGGACCTGGCCCAGCAGGTGGTCAAGGACGGCGAAGGCGCCACCAAGTTCGTCGAGGTCACCGTGACCGGCGCCGCCGGCGCCCGCGCCGCCAAGACCATCGCCCTGGCCATCGCCAATTCGCCGCTGGTCAAGACCGCCATTGCCGGCGAGGACGCCAATTGGGGCCGCGTCGTCATGGCGGTGGGCAAGGCCGGCGAAAAGGCCGACCGCGACCGCCTGTCGATCAAGATCGGCGGCGTCGAGGTGGCCCGCGACGGCCAGGTCGTGCCCGGCTATGACGAGGCCCCGGTGACCGCCCACATGAAGGGCCGGAACATCGTCATCGAGACCGATGTGGGCATCGGCAAGGGGAAGGCCACGGTGTGGACCTGCGACCTGACCCATGCCTATATCGACATCAACGGGTCTTATCGGACCTGATAGGCACGCACGGCGTCATGCCCGGAGCTGATCCGGGCGTCCACGGGGATGGCCGGGTCAAGCCCGGCCATGACGTTTTCAGGGACAAGGAACCGTCATGTCCGACGAAGAATTTGGCTGCTGGTCTGTGGGGTCGGTCTGGCGCGGCCAGCCGCTGCTGAGCGCGCGCCTCAGGCTGCGGCCGCTGGCGGCGGGCGACGCCCCGCGCCTGGTCGAGCTGCTGGACGACTGGGAGGTGGTCAAGTACACCGCCGCCATTCCCCATCCCTATGCCCTGGCCGACGCCGAAGGCTTCGTCGCCCTGATGGCGGAGAAGGTGCGGGCGCGCACCGGCATCGCGCTGGCCATGGAACGCACCTTGGACGGCAGCCTGATCGGCCTGATCGGCTTTGGCCTGGAAACCGACGGCACCCCCGAACTGGGCTGGTGGGTGGGCCGCGAATATTGGGGCCAGGGCTATGCCAGCGAGGCGGCCCGCCGCCTGATCCGCCATCTGTTCGCCGACCTGGGATACGGCTCGGTGTGGGCGACGGCGCATCCCGACAACGCGGCGTCGCGCGCGGTGATGGCCAAGCTGGGCATGGGCCTTGCCAAGCACGAACGCATCGCCCAGCCGGCGCGCGGCGAATCGGTGGTCATGCCGGTCTATACGCTGAAGGCCGAGGCCTGGAGCCGCAGCCACGCCAGCCGCCCCACGCTGCTGGTGGCCGCCGCCGCGCTGATCGACGCCGACAACCGCGTTCTCATGGCGACCCGCCCGCCCGGCAAGATGATGTCGGGCCTGTGGGAGTTTCCCGGCGGCAAGGTGCATGCCGGCGAAACGCCCGAGGCGGCCCTGGTGCGCGAGCTGGCCGAGGAACTGGGCATCGACGTGCGCGAAAGCTGCCTGGCGCCGCTGGCCTTTGCCTCGCACGATTACGACACCTTCCACCTGCTGATGCCGCTTTACGCGGTGCGCCAATGGCAGGGGGACGTCCGGCCGCTGGAAGGCCAGGGGCTGACCTGGGTCCGGGCCAGCCGCATGACCGATTTGCCCATGCCGCCAGCCGATATTCCCCTGGTGGCGCTATTGCGCGATTGGCTATAATCCCCACCGCTCACATCCGTCATACCCCGGCTTGCATCCGCTGACACCACCGCGGTCGTCACCATCTTGTTGGCAGGTTGACGGTACCAGCGGGGACGGAGGGCGTCCGTGGCGTTGAACAACAAGGAACGTGAGGCCCTGCGCTTTCTGGCCGCGCACCTGGTGTACGGCCTGGCGGCGGCCTTCACCTTCGGCGCCGCCGTGCTGATGACCAATCTGGGCAACCTGCGCACGCTGATGATGGAATCGTCCCATCCCATCACCGTGATGGTGCTGTTCTTCTTCGGCCTGTGCGTGACGTTCGGCAGCGTGGGCATGGGCGTGGGGGTCATGAGCATGGCCAGCGACGACGAGTCGGACCCGCGCTGACGGCCCACCCGGAATCCCTTTCCCGCCGCCCGGCACTTTTTTCCTGCCGATCCATGCCGCCGTCGCCCCGGCCGCAGCGGCAGCGGCCCACAAATAACTGATTTTCCTGGATTTTGCATTTCCATCCCGTTTGGCATGCCCGTTGCGAAGAAGGTCGTGGCAAAGGCTCCATACGGGGAACCGGAAATGACGGTTTATTCGATCAACAAGCGGGCGCTCGAGCAGTCCACCACCACGACGCCCGCCGTCGGCGCGGCCAAGTCGGGCGGCGACGCCGTTGCCGAGTTCAACGCCGCGCTGCAGCAGGCGACCTCGACCCTGTTCGGCGGCGGCGCGGCCCGCATGCCCTCGGCCGAGAAGGCCCTGCAAAGCCGGTTCGATCGCGAACCCGAGCAAGCCGCCCCCGCCAAGCCCAAGGCTAAGGCCGCCGACAAGGCCGAACGCGCCGAGAAGCGCGCGGACAAGGCCGAGGCGCGCACCGACAGGGGCACCGAGCGCACCGAGCGCCGCGCCACCCGCGAGGACACCAAGGCCGAGCGCGCCACGCCGCGCGACACCCAAGCCAATGACGACACCGCCGCCACCGCCGCCGAGCAAACGGTGAACCCGGAGGCCGAGACCAGCCAGGCCGCCGCCCCCGCCGCGACCGCGACCACGACCGAGCAGCCGCAGGTGGCGCCCGAGGCCGTGGCGGCGGTCGTCCAGGCCCCGCAGCAGCAGGCCGCCACCCAAGCCGACACCCCGGACACGGATGCGGCGGCCGCCCCGGCCGGCGCCGACGCCGAGATCGCCCAGGCGCCCCAGCAGCAGGCCGAGGAGCAGCCGGACGATGCCGCCCAGCAGCAGGGCCAGCAGGCCGCCAATGTGAACACCGCCCAGACCCAGGCCCAGGCTCCGGCGCAGGCGCAGGCCGCCACCGATGCCGCCGCCCCGGCCAAGGCCGGCAAGAAGGGCGACAAGGCCGAGGGCAACGACGCGGCCCAGGCCCAGGCCGACGACATGGCCCGCCGCCTGAACGACACCGGCGCCCAACTGAAGGTCCAGGTCCAGGTGGACACCCCCGCCAAGACCCAGACCCAGGTGGCCGGCGCCGCCGCCACGGCGGCCGACGTGCTGGTGGCCCAGGACGCCGTCGCCGAGACGCCGGTGCTGCCCGCCAACGGCACCGCCCCGCAGGGGCAGAACAACGGCCAGGATGCCGGCCTCGCCAATGCCGCGCCGCAGGGCAACGCCCAGGCCGCCGCCCAGCAGAACAACACGGTCGTCCAGGCCAAGCCGTTCGACGCCATCCTGGCCGCCCAGGCCGAAGCCACCGCCGATGCACCCGACGCCCCCACCGGCCAGACCCAGGGCACCCAGCCGGTGGCCGCGCTGAACGGCACCGGCGGCACCGCCGCCGCCCAGAAGGCCCAGGCCCCGCAGGCGCCCCAGGCCGCCCGCCAGCCGCAATTGCCGCCGAGCCAGGAGGTGATCGACCAGATTTCGGTGCAGATCGCCAAGCAGGGTAAGGACGGCGACACCATCAAGGTGCAGTTGAAGCCGGTCGAGCTGGGCAGCATCGAGATCAAGCTGGAAGTGGCCAAGGACGGCAGCGTGACCGCCGTGGTCACCGCCGACAACAAGGACACCCTGGACCTGCTCAAGAAGGACCAGGGCAGCCTGCAAAAGGCGCTGGAAGATGCCGGCCTGAAGTCGGACAGCAGCGCCATGAGCTTCAACCTGCGCGAGGGCAACCAGCAGCAGGCACAGCAGAATTCCGGCAGCGCCAAGGGCCGCCGCCGCGCCCGGCTGGAGGCGGCCGCCGCCGCCGACGCCGCCAGCGCCAAGGCCGCCGCCGCCGCCCAAGCCCGCTGGGGCATGGGCCGCTCCGGCGTGGACATCCAGGTCTAAAGGGGGAACCGAGCCATGACCAGCATCGCCGCCGCCGGCAATTACTCGGCCGCCGAGACCAGCAAGGCCGCCGCCAGCGGCAAGTCCCTGGCGCAGAACTTCGACACCTTCCTGACCATGCTGACCACCCAGCTCAAGCATCAGGACCCGCTGTCGCCCATGGACTCGACCGAATTCACCAACCAGTTGGTGCAGTTCGCGGGCGTCGAGCAGCAGATCAACGCCAACTCGAATCTCGAGAGGCTGATTTCGGCCACGAACCTGAACACCAAGTCGCAGGCCATCGCCTATCTCGGCCACACCATCGAGGCCGACACGCCCGCCCTGCCGTTGCAGAACGGCAAGGCCGCCTTCTCGGCCACTTTGGGCGGCGAGGCGGTCACGGCGCAGGTCGTGATCCGCGATGCCAGCGGCAATGTCGTCGCCAACCTGCCGCTCAAGAAAATCACCGACCGCCAGGAACTGACCTGGGACGGCAAGGACAAGGACGGCAACCAGCTCGAAGACGGTCTGTACACCGCCGCCGTCAGCGCGCTGGATGCGGACGGCCGCACCGTCGAAGGCGCCATCACCGTCTACGGCAAGGTCACCGACGTGGCCTCGGACAACACCGGCACGCTGATCGGCATGGGCAAGGTCGTGGTCACCATCGAGAAGATCCTGACCGTTCGCGATACCGCCAGCGTCAAGCCTGGCGATGACCCGCCGGACAACACCACCGATCCGGATAACGGCACGACCGACCCCGATAATACGAACGACCCTGACCCCACCGAGAACGACTGACGGCTGGCCTGCAGGATAGGAGGTTCACATGAGCTTGTACGGCGCTCTTTATTCTGGTGTTTCCGGCCTCTCGGCCCAGTCGTCCGCCATGGGCGCGATCTCGGACAACATCTCCAACGTCAACACCGTCGGCTACAAGGGGGCACAGGTCAACTTCAGCACCCTGGTCACCAAGCAGGTGTCGTTGACCAACTACTCGCCGGGCGGCGTGCAGTCCAAGCCGCGCTCGGGCGTCGACGTTCAGGGCCTGCTGCAGGCGTCCAACTCGGCCACCGACATCGCGCTGTCGGGCCAAGGCTTCTTCGTGGTCAACGAGGCCGCCAATCCGGGCGATGGCGACATGTTCGCCTATACCCGCGCAGGCTCCTTCAAGGTGGACAAGGAAGGCTATCTGCAGAACGTGTCCGGCTGGTACCTGCAAGGCTGGCCGCTGACCGCCTGGGACAACAGCATCCAGGCCTCGACCGTGCAGATCGGCAACAACGTCTACATGAAGGGCTACAAGGACGCCAACGGCGGCCAAGTCTACATCAACGACAACATCGTCGATTCGCGCAATCTGCGCCCGATGAACCTGAACGAGATCGGCGGCACCGCGTCGCAGACCCGCAACCTGCGCATGGGCGCCAACCTGCCCAACGGCGCCACGCCGGGCCAGACCTTCAAGCAGCCGGTCACCATCTATGACAGCCTGGGCGGCGACGCCACCATCAACCTGAACTGGACCAAGACGGCCCAGAACAAGTGGGACCTGAGCGCCATTCCGCCCCAGGGCGCCAAGTCCCTGGTTCTGAAGGCCCCCAGCAACACCGTCTATGCCGCCATGGGCCGCCTGGACTTCACCGCCATGCCGACCTCGACCGGTTCGTTCACCATGGACATCGGCGGCACGCCGTGGACGTTCAACACCACCGGCGGCATGTCGAGCGGCACCACCATGTACGTGGACCCGGCCACCTGCAGCTCGGTCGCCGACTTCACCGAGAAGCTGGCCGCCAAGATCCAGCAGGCCTATCAGTTGCAGTACGAGGCGGTCACCCAGGCCGCCAACGCCAGCTCGGGCACCTACACCTCGTCGCTGTCCACCGGCAGCAACGTGACCATCACCGCGTCGGACGGCACCCAGTATCCGTACGCGCTGGCCGGCCTCAGCCCGGCGGACGCGGCCACCGCCATCAACGCCGGCACCGCCTCGCACGGCATCACCGCCAGCTACGATCCGGCCACCGGCGTGCTCGACCTGACCAATGGCAGCGCGGCGGCGGCCTCGGTGACCGGCAGCGGCGACCTGTTCCGCCTGAGCGGCAGCATCGCCGGCGGCGGCGGCACCATGGCGACCAACGCCAACGACCTCGAGGTCATGACCGCCGCCACCTCGATCACCTTCGACTCCACCTCGCCGCCCACCACCATCAGCGGCGCCGGCCTGACCCGCGCCGGCATGATCGCGGCGATCAACGCCCAGACCGGCACCACCGGCATCACCGCCTTCCAGACCGGCACCGACATCGCGCTTTATGCCAACTCGGCCGTTTCCGTGGGCATCACCGCCGCCGGCAACATGAGCGCCTTCAACGCCACCACCGTGACCGGCACCGGCCGCAATTATGCCAGCGCCATCGGCGGCACCT
The DNA here is from genome assembly GCA_023426365.1 of Pseudomonadota bacterium. Classification (GTDB taxonomy): domain Bacteria; phylum Pseudomonadota; class Alphaproteobacteria; order Rhodospirillales; family Magnetospirillaceae; genus Magnetospirillum. The sequence goes on along the minus strand of JAFAAW010000106.1, from coordinate 10,787 downwards.
CGGCCCTGGTGTTCAGCAACTACGACAGCGCCAACACCATCGACATCACCGGCCTGTCGTCGCTGACCAGCGGCGGCAGGCCCGCCACCCTGCAGGGCGGCGACCCGGATCATCCGGACGATTTCTCGGTCGCGGCGGTTTCGGTGCCTGGCGGCACGAGCACCAACGCCATCGAGTTCAACGGCGACGGCACGCCCTCGGCCATCAACGTCACCGGCATGGCCATCGACTGGGCCAACGGCGCCAAGGACATGACCGGCACCGCCGACGAGGTCAGCCTGTTCTTCGGCAACCTGAACATCCGTGACGGCATGACCCAGTTGAACGGCGATTATTCGCTCTCCTACTGGAGCCAGAACGGCGCCAAGTTCGGCAATTTCGCCGGCGTGTCCATCGGCGCCGACGGCATCGTCACCGCGCTGTTCGACAACGGCGTGACCCGGCCGGTGTTCCAGATCCCGGTGTCCACCTTCGTCAACCCCAACGGCATGGAAAACCTGACCGGCAACGTCTACATCTCGACCGACTATTCGGGCGAGCCGACCCTGCGCAGCGCCGGTTCCGCCGGTTCCGGCCAGGTGCAGTCGGCCGCGCTGGAAGCCTCGACGGTGGATATCGGTACCGAGTTCACCACCATGATCGTCACCCAGCGCGCCTATTCGGCCGCCGCCAAGATCATCACCACCGCCGACCAGATGCTCGACGAGCTGGTGCAGATCAAGCGTTAACCCTCCATCCCTTTTATCCGCGCTAGACTTGGGGGATCGGGCACCAGCCCGGTCCCTTATTTTTTCGTTCTTCGCGCTTGGGCGGCGCGCGGGAACGCAAGGGCCACCCGGCAAAAACTGCCCACCGTTAACCTCTCTTAAATCTTGCGGGGAATAGGGTCGCACCATGTGGGTGTGTGCCCTGAACTGGCGAATCCGGGTGGTGACGACGTGAACGCGTTCCTGCAGATGATGCGTGGCCTTGGCCCCATGCGGCTTGCTGCGATCGCCGGTGTCGGCGTCTCCATCCTGGGATTTTTCATCTATCTGATGAGCCGGGTCGCCGCGCCGCAGATGGAATTGCTGTACGGCGATCTCGAGATGACCGATTCCAAGGCCATCGTCGAGAAGTTGGGTGCCGAAAAGGTTCCCTACGAGGTCCGCCGCGACGGCGCCGAGATCTGGGTGCCCAAGGACCGCAAGAACGAACTGCGCGTCAAGATGGCCGAGCAGGCCATGCCCGCCATGGGCCGCGTCGCCGGCTACGAGCTGTTCGACAAGCAGGACGCGCTGTCGTCCACCAGCTTCCAGCAGAACATCAATTACGTCCGCGCCCTGGAAGGCGAGCTGTCGCGCACCATCCGCGCCATCGACAAGGTCAAGACCGCGCGCGTCCATCTGGTGCTGCCCAAGCGCGAGGCCTTCGCCCGCGAGGCCAACGAACCCAGCGCCTCGGTCATCCTCAAGATGCAGGGCGCCTCGCGCCTGGAGCGCGCCCAGGTGGTGGCCATCCAGCACCTGATCGCGGCCGCCGTGCCCAAGATGAAGCCCTCGCGCATCTCGATCGTGGACGACAAGGGCACCTTGCTGGCCAAGGGTTTCGAGAACGACCAGGAACTGGCCGCCCAGACCGCCGAGGAACTCAAGCTCAAGACCGAGAACCGTCTGGCCCGCACGGTGGAAAGCATCCTGGAGCGGTCGCTGGGTCCGGGCCGCGTGCGCGCCGAGGTCGCCGTCGAGATGGACATGTCGCGCGCCGTCACCACCGAGGAGGTCTACGACCCCGAAAGCCGCGTGGTGCGCAGCCAGGTCACCGTCAACGAGGACGAAAGCAGCGAGGACGGCGAACCGCCGGGCGTGTCGGTCACCAACAACCTGCCCGACCCCGCCGCGTCTTCGTCCAACAGCCGCTCGTCCTCGAAGTCGGCCAAGAGCCAGGAAACCGTTAATTACGAGATTTCCAAGAAGACCAAGAACACGGTGCGCGAGATGGGCGAGATCCGCCGCGTGACCGCCGCCGTGCTGGTGGACGGCGTCTATGACGTCGCCGCCGACGGCAAGAAGACCTATCGCGACCGCACGCCGGAGGAAACCGCCAAGCTCGAGGAGCTGGTGCGCAACGCCATCGGCTACGACCGCTCGCGCGAGGATCAGGTCAAGGTCATCTCCATGCAGTTCGCCGGCGGCGAGGAGCAATACGCCGCCGAGGAGCCGGGCGAGTTCATCTTCGGCATGCGCCGCGACTTCGTGGAGAAGGTCGCCTCCAACCTGGGCCTGTCCATCGTCGCCATCCTGTTCCTGCTGCTGGTGCTGCGCCCGCTGATCGGCCGCGCCATCGAAAGCATGCAGGGCCAGGTCGGCCCCGACGGCCGCCGCCTGCTGACCGCCGATGGCCAGGTGGTGCCGCAACTGACCGGCCCTGGCGCGCCGCCCACCCCCGCCCCCGCCCTGGGCGGCGAGGAGGAGGTGATCGCCGACGAACTGATCGACATCGACAAGGTGGAGGGCCGCGTCAAGGCGTCGTCCATCCGCAAGATCGGCGAGATCGTGGACAAGCATCCCGAGGAAGCGCTGTCGATCATCCGCAACTGGCTGTACCAAGAGAACTAGGAACAGGAGTCCGACCCCATGGCCCGCATGAAAGAGGACTACCGTTCGCTGACCGGCCCGCAAAAGGCCGCCATGCTGATGCTGAGCCTCGGCGAGGAGCATTCCACCAAGCTCTTCTCCATGATGGACGACGAGGAGATCAAGGAACTCTCGCAGATCATGGCCAACCTGGGCACGGTGTCGGCCAACCTGATCGAACGCCTGTTCGTGGAATTCGCCGACCAATTGTCGTCCACCGGCTCGCTGGTGGGTTCCATGGAGAGCACCGAGCGGCTGCTGATGAAGTCGCTGCCCAAGGACCGCGTCGCCACCATCATGGAAGAAATCCGCGGCCCCGCCGGCCGCACCATGTGGGACAAGCTGGGCAACGTGAACGAGGCGGTGCTGGCCAATTACCTGAAGAACGAATACCCGCAGACCGTCGCCGTGGTGCTGGCCAAGATCAAGGCCGACCACGGGGCGCGCGTGCTGAGCCTGCTGCCCGAGAACTTCGCCATGGAAGTGATCATGCGCATGCTGCGCATGGAGGCGGTGCAGAAGGAAGTGCTGGACGGCGTGGAAAAGACGCTGCGCACCGAATTCATGAGCAACCTGGCCCGCACCCAGCGCCGCGACGCCCACGAGATGATGGCCGACATCTTCAACAACCTGGACCGCAACGCGGAAAACCGCTTCATGTCGGCCCTGGAGGAACGCAACCGCGAAAGCGCCGAGAAGATCAAGGCGCTCATGTTCACCTTCGAGGATCTGGTCCGCATCGACGCCTCGGGCATCCAGACCCTGCTGCGCCAGGTCGAGAAGGACAAGCTGGCCATGGCGCTCAAGGGCGGCTCGGACGCGGTCAAGGAACTGTTCTTCAAGAACATGTCCGAACGCGCCGGCAAGATGCTCAGGGAAGACATGGAGGCCCTGGGTCCCGTCCGCCTGCGCGACGTGGACCAGGCACAGTCGCTCATCGTCGCCATGGCGAAGGAACTGGCGGCCTCCGGCCAGATCGTCATCTCGGAAGGCCGCGAGGAAGACGAGCTGGTGTACTAAGCCATGGCGTCGTACCGCAAATACATGTTCGACCTGGATTTCGACCAGCCGCAGCGCGCGGCGGCCGTCGAGGCCGAACCGGAGGAGCCGGAGGAGCCGGAGGAGGAGGCCGAACCCGAGCCGCCGCCACCGCCCACCTTCACCGAGGAGGAGCTGGCCTTCGCCCGCGACGCCGCGTTCGAGGAGGGCCGCCAGGCCGGCTTCACCGAGGCCAGCGAGCAGATCGAACGCCTGACCGCCTCAGCGCTGGCGGCGCTGAACGACCAGATGGCCACCTTGTTCCGCCAGCAGGAGGAGGCGCAGGACGCCAATGCGCGCGCCGCCGTGCGGGTGGCGCAGGCGGCGCTGAAGAAGGTGCTGCCGGCGGCCTGCGAAATCCATGCCTTCGCCGAGGTGACGCGGCTGGTCGAGGACGTGGTCGGCCACATCCTGGACGAGCCGCGCATCATCGTCAAAGTCGCCGAACCGCTGGTGGACGGCGTGCGCGAAAAGCTGGAGGCGGCCTGTCAGGCGCACGGCTTCGAGGGCCGCGTGGTGGTGCAGGCCGATTCCCGGCTGGCCGTCGGCGATGCCCGGGTGGAATGGACCGACGGCGGCGCCGAACGCGACCAGAGCCGCCTGTGGCAAGAGATCGAAGGCACGATCGAACGCGCGCTGGCCCCGCCCGAGCGCCGCGTGGAATCGGCCCCCGCCGACGACTTCGCCGGCACCTGAGGTTTTTGTGAAAGGGCAAGCCCATGGCTGATTTCGACCTGAACGACTTCAATACCGAGGAAGAACGCGCCCCCGACGTGCCGGACGGTCCGCGATCCGCCCGCGACCTTGAAGCCGTCTACGACATTCCTGTGCAGGTGTCGGCCGTGCTGGGCAAGTCCAGCATGCAGGTCAACCAGCTCCTCAAGCTGGGCCGCGGCGCCGTGGTCGAACTGGACCGCAAGGTGGGCGAGGCCATCGACATCTACGTCAACAACCGCCTGGTGGCGCGCGGCGAGGTGGTGGTGGTGGAAGACCGCCTGGGCGTGACCATGACGGAAATCATCAAGACCGACCGCGGCTGATGGTGGGCTGATGCCGCCCGTGGCGTCGCCGTCGCACCGGAACGGCGGGCGCCGCGGGATGGCCGGGCCCGGCCCGGCCATGACGAAGCAGGAAAGGGGATGACATGCGACTTCTGATCATCGGCGCCATGGACGGCCAGATCGGTGCCGCCAGCCAGATCGCCATGGGACGCGGTGCCAAGGTCAGTCTGGCCGAGGACGTGGACCAGGGGCTGGAGTTCCTGCGCGGCCAAGGCGCCGACCTGGTGATGATCGACGTCCGCCGCGACGTCCAGAAGCTGATCGAATGCGTCGAGGCCGAACGCATCGCCGTGCCGGTCATCGCCTGCGGCGTCGCCTCCGACGCCTCGGCCGCCGTGCGCGCCATCAAGGCCGGCGCCAAGGAATACATCCCCCTGCCGCCCGACGCCGAGATGATCGCCGCCGTGCTGGCCGCCGTGACCGAGGAAAGCCACGCCATCCTGTTCAAGGACCCGCGCATGGCCGCCACCATGAAGCTGGCCGAGCAGGTGGCCGGCAGCCACGCCTCCATCCTGGTCACCGGCGAATCGGGCACCGGCAAGGAGCTGATGGCGCGCTTCATCCACAACAAGTCCCCGCGCGCCAAGAACCGCTTCGTCGCCGTCAACTGCGCCGCCATCCCGGAAAACCTGCTGGAATCCGAACTGTTCGGCCACGAGAAGGGCGCCTTCACCGGCGCTGTGGCGCGCCGCATCGGCAAGTTCGAGGAAGCCAACGGCGGCACCCTGCTGCTGGACGAAATCTCGGAGATGGACATCCGCCTGCAGGCCAAGCTGCTGCGCGCCATCCAGGAAAAGGAAATCGACCGCGTCGGCGGCAATCAGCCGGTCAAGGTGGATGTGCGCATCATCGCCACCTCGAACCGCAACATGGAGGAGGAGGTCCGCGCCAAGACCTTCCGCGAGGACCTTTATTACCGCCTGAACGTGGTCAACCTGATGCTGCCGGCCCTGCGCGAGCGTCCGCTCGACATCGCGATCCTGGCCGACCACTTCAACAAGAAGTATTCGGAAAGCAACGGCATCGCCTATCGGCCGCTGTCGGCCGAGGCGCGCCAGATGCTGGTCCGCCATTCCTGGCGCGGCAACGTGCGCGAGCTGGAGAACACCATGCACCGCGCCGTGCTGCTGGCATCCGGCGGCGAGATCGGCCCCGACGCCATCATCCTGTCGGGTGGCCCGCTGGGCGGCGCCCAGGACCCGGTGGTGGCCCAGGCGGCGTCGGCCGCCGCCTCGGTGATGTCGGGGGCCAAGTCCAATCTGGTGGGCAAGACGGTGGCCGAGGTCGAGCGCGACCTGATCATCGACACGCTGAGCCACTGCCTGGGCAACCGCACCCACGCGGCCAACATCCTGGGCATCTCGATCCGCACGCTGCGCAACAAGCTCAAGCAATACGCCGACGAAGGCGTGCCGGTGCCGCCCGCGGGCGGCGAGGCCGCCTGACATGGCGAAGATCCAGACCGGAGCGGAGCGCTAGAGCATGGCAGACGGAGCGGCCACCAACGCGGTCGGCACCGCCAAGGAAGTATGGGGACGGCTGAGCGCCGCGCTCAGGCGCGGCGACGTGATCATGGCGGTCGGCGTGCTGGTCATCCTGACCGCGCTGATCATCCCGCTGCCCACCTGGGCGCTGGACATGGGCCTGGCCATCTCCATCACCTTCTCGGTGCTGGTGCTGATGGTGGCCATCTTCATCGAGAAGCCGCTGCAATTCTCGTCCTTTCCCACCGTTCTGCTGCTGGCGACGCTGATCCGGCTGGCGCTCAACCTTGCCTCGACCCGCCTGATCCTCAGCCACGGCCACGAAGGCGTCGAAGGCGCCGGACAGGTGATCGCCGCATTCGCCAGCTTCATCATGAGCGGCAGCTTCGTCATCGGCATCATCGTCTTCATCATCCTGGTGATCGTGAACTTCGTGGTCATCACCAAGGGTTCGGGCCGTATCGCCGAGGTGGCGGCGCGCTTCACCCTGGACGGCCTGCCGGGCAAGCAGATGGCCATCGACGCCGATTTGTCGGCGGGCATGATCGACGAAGCCACCGCCAAGGCGCGGCGCAAGGAGCTGGAGGCGGAAAGCCAGTTCTTCGGCTCCATGGACGGTGCCTCCAAGTTCGTGCGCGGCGACGCCATCGCCGGCCTGATGATCACCTTCATCAACGCCATCGGCGGCATGATCATCGGCATGGCGCAGAACGGCCTGACCTTCGCCCAGGCGGCCGATTACTACACCAAGCTGACGGTGGGCGACGGCCTGGTCACCCAGGTGCCGGCGCTGCTGGTGTCGGTGGCGGCCGGCATGCTGGTCACCAAGGCCGGCGTGCAGGAAGCGGTGGACAAGGCCCTTTATGGCCAGCTTGCCGGCTATCCCCGCGCGGTGGGCACGGCCGGCGGCCTGATGTTCCTGATGGCGCTGGTGCCGGGCATGCCGTTCATCCCCTTCGCCGTGCTGGGCGGCGGCATGGGCGCGGCCGCCTTCTTCCTGGACAAGAACCACCGCGCCCGCGCCGAGCGCGAGGCGCTCGAAGCCCAGGAGCGCGACCACCAGGACACCCCGGTGGCCGAGGAACCCATCTCGACCGCGCTCAGGATCGACATGGTGCGGCTGGAGCTGGGCTACGGCCTGTTGCAGATGATCAACAATCCCAAGGGCGTCAAGCTGACGGACCAGATCAAGTCGCTGCGCCGCGCCATGGCGTCCGAGCAGGGCTTCGTCATGCCCAGCGTGCGCATCCAGGACAACATGCAACTGCCGGCCAACGCCTATGTCATCCACATCAAGGAGGTGGAGGCCGGCCGCGGCGACCTGCGCCCCAACCAGTTGCTGATCATGGACCCGCGCGGCGACGACATCACCCTGCCGGGCGAGAAGACCAAGGAACCCACTTTCGGCCTGCCGGCCATGTGGATCGACCCCACCAACCGCGAGGAGGCGCTGTTCCGCGGCTATACGGTGGTGGACCCGCCCACCGTGGTCACCACCCACCTGACCGAGGTGATCAAGGACAACATGTCCGAGCTGCTGTCCCATGCCGAGACCCAGAAGCTGCTGGACGAACTGGACAAGGAACAGCAGAAGCTGGTGACCGAGCTGATCCCCAGCCAGATCACCGTGGGCGGCCTGCAGCGCGTGCTGCAGAACCTTTTGGGCGAGCGCATCTCGATCCGCGACCTGCCCACCATCCTGGAGGGCATCGCCGAGGCGTGCGGGCACACCCGCAACGTCACCATGATCACCGAACACGTGCGCGCCCGCCTGGCCCGCCAGATTTCCGACCAGCACAGCGGCCACCAGGGCTTCATCCCGCTGATCACCCTGTCGCCCGACTGGGAACAGGCCTTCGCCGAAAGCCTGATCGGCCAGGGCGAGGAAAAGCAGCTCAGCATGCCGCCGTCGCAGTTGCAGGATTTCATCACCAAGGTTCGCCAGACCTTCGAGCGTTTCGCCATGCAGGGCGAGACGCCGGTTCTGCTGACCAGCCCCATGGTGCGGCCCTATGTGCGTTCCATCATCGAACGCTTCCGCCCCGTCACCGTGGTGATCAGTCAGGCGGAAATCCATCCCAAGGCCCGTATCAAGACGCTGGGGCAGATCTGATGAGCGGAGTTCCGTCTGAATGAGGCTCAAATCCTTCACCGCCGCCACCATGGCCGAGGCCATGGAAATGGTCCGGCTGGAACTGGGCGACGAGGCCATCATCGTCTCGACCCAGCGGGCCGCCGGGACCAAGGGCGTGCGCATCACCGCCGCGCTGGAGCCTGCCGATGCCGATCTGGCGGTGGCCGAGATGCTGGAGGAAAGCCACCCCTCCGGCGCGGCCGAAGCCATCAAGGCCGCGCTGGAGGGCCACGGCCTGCCGCCGCGCCTGCTGGAACGGCTGACCAACGCCGCCCGCACCGCCGAGATCGCCGACCCGGTGCTGGCCTGCGCCGCCGCGCTGGAAGCCGGCTTCACCTTTGCCTGCCTGCCCGAGCATTCGGCGCCGCGCCCGTTCATGCTGGTGGGGCCGCCCGGATCGGGCAAATCCATCGCGGCGGCCAAGCTGGCGGCCCGCAGCGTGCTGCGGCAGCGCCACGTGGGCGTGATCACCTGCGACAACCTGCGCGCCGGCGCCACCGAGCAACTGGCCGCCTTCACCCGCATCCTCGAGATCGAGCTGGTCAAGGCGCGCGGCCCGGAATCCCTGCGCCGCGCGGTCGAGGCGGCGACCGGCATGTTCGACCTGATGCTGATCGACAGCCCCGGCCTCAACCCCTTCCGCCAGACCGACATGGATTATCTGGGCGAGCTGGTCGAGGCCGCCGACGTGGAACCCATCCTGGTCATGGCCGCCGGCGGCGACGCCGTCGAAGCGGGCGAGATGGCCGAATCCTTCGCCACCATCGGCGCCACCCGGCTGTTCACCACCCGCCTGGACACCACCCGGCGGCTGGGCGCCATGCTGGCCGCCGCCGAGATGGGCCAACTGGCGCTGGCCGACGTCTCGGCCAGCCCGCACGTGGCCAGCGGCCTTTCGCCCATCTCCGCCGTCTCGCTGGCCCGCCTGATCCTTCCGCAGGCGCCCGAGCCGGCACCGACACACGACGAAACCTTCTGGACTGACGAGGCACCCGCACCATGACGACGCCTGATGCCCCCACGCTCGCGCCCCGCCCCGTTCAACGGGCCAAAGGCCGCAATGTCGTCGCCGTGGCCTCCGGCAAGGGCGGCGTCGGCAAGACGTGGTTCTCCATCACGCTCAGCCACGCGCTGGCCCGCTCGGGCCGCAAGGTGTTGCTGTTCGACGGCGATCTGGGCCTGGCCAACGTGGACATCCAGTTGGGCCTGATGCCCAAGACCGACCTGGGCAGCGTGGTCGCCGGCCGTCTGACGCTGAACCAGGCGACCACCCGCTATGCGGATGGCGGGTTCGACATCATCGCCGGCCGATCGGGGTCGGGCACGCTGGCCAACATCCCGCTGTCGCGCCTGCAGATGCTGGGCGACGATCTGGTGGTGCTGTCCAACAGCTACGACAAGGTGGTGGTGGACCTGGGCGCCGGCGTCGAGAAAACCACCCGCAACTTCGCCCAGCAGGCGGGCACCATCCTGGTGGTGACCACGGACGAGCCGACCTCGCTGACCGACGCCTATGCCTTCATCAAGGTCACCCATATGGAACGGCCGGGCACCGACATGCGCATCGTGGTCAACATGGCCAATTCCACGCGCGAGGGCGAACGCATCTACAACACCCTGCTGAAGGCGTGCGAGGGCTTCCTCAAGATCAGCCCGCCGCTGGCCGGCGTCATCCGCCGCGATCTCAAGGTGCGCGAGGCCATTCGCAACCAGACGCCGATCCTGATCCGCTCGCCCAATTGCGAGGCCGCCACCGACGTGGAAGCGCTGGTCGAACGCCTGGTGCGCAGCTAGGCCGCCAGCCATGGCCGACGCCATTCCCGCCACCCCCGCCGCCGTGCCGCCATCCAGCGCGGGCGGGGGCGGCGTGGTGCCGGTCAAGGTGGTGTCGCCCAGCGCGGGCGCCGACGGCGCGACGGCGCCGCGACCTACCGATGGAGCAACTGCGCCGCGACTGGCCGACGGCGCCCTGGTGGAAGCCACGGTCAGCGGCCGCGCCCAGGGCATGGTCGAAATCACGCTGCCGTCCGGCACCCTGCATCTCAAGGCCATGCCGGGCGCCACCCTGCCCCCCTTCCCCGCCGGCACCCGCCTGGCCTTGCAGATGGTGGGCGGCGCCGATGGCGGCCAGTTGTTCCTGGTGGGCGTGAATGGCCGGCCGCTGGCCGGCGCCGGCACCCTGCCCGGCTTCAATCCGGCGGCCTTCAACGCCCTGTTCCCCGGCCTCGGCGGCGGCTTCGCCGTGGGCGGTCCGCCGCCCGGCGGCGGCGTGCCGGGCCAGCCCGCAATGCCGCCCGGGCAGGCGGGGACGGCCGGCGCCCTGCCCGGCCAGAACGGCCAGACGGGGGCGACGGCGGGCATTCCCGCCGCCGCCGGCACCCCGGTCATGCCCCTGGGCCTGTCGGCCACGCTGATCCGCCCGGCCCGGGCCCCCCGCCCCCCCCCCCGCCCCGCC
>JAFAAW010000103.1 GCA_023426365.1 Pseudomonadota bacterium | reverse complement strand
GTATAGAGGAACTCGTCCTCCTCCAATTCCGGCAGCCGCTCGCGCGGGACGTAGAAGCGGGTGCCCCGCATGGCTTCCGCGGCGTTGCGGTCGTTCACCCCCTCAAGCTTGGCGATGACGAGGCCCTTGACCTCTCCCATCACCTTCAGCTTGAAGCGGCTGGCCCCATCCTCGCTCTCCACCGGGCCATAGGCGGCCACGTCGGCCGGATCGGCGGTGAAGCTCTTGACACGGACCTGACCGCGCACCCCGTGCGCGCCAACAATGGCGCCGACGCACACGCGGGCGGTCATGGCTTACTCGGCGGCCGGTTCAGCGGCGGCGGCGGCGCGCTCGGCGGCCAGCTTGGCGCGCTCCTGGGCCTTGGCCTTCGGCTGCGGCTTCTTGGTCTGCTCGGCGCGCACCGGGGCGGCGACCAGGCCCAGATTGGCGAACAGACGGACCAGACGGTCGGTCGGCTGGGCGCCGACAGCCAGCCACTTCTTGGCGGCTTCGGCGTTCAGCACGAAGCGCTCGGCATGGTCCTGCGGCAGCAGCGGGTTGTAGGTGCCGATCTTCTCGATGAAGCGGCCGTCGCGGGGGCTGCGGGCGTCGGCCACCACGATGCGGTAGAACGGACGCTTCTTGGCACCGCCACGGGCGAGACGAATCTTCAGAGCCATATTTCCAACTTCCCTTTAGACAAAACTTTCAAACCAACCGGCCGCCGACTTAGCGGCCGAAACCACGCATGCCGGGGGGCAAAAGCCCGCCCAGGCCATGTCTCATCAACCCCTTCTGGCCCAGCTTGCCGACCTTCTTCATCACGTCGGCCATCTGCTGATGCTGCTTGAGGAGCTTGTTGACGTCCTGCACCGACAAGCCGCAGCCGGCGGCGATGCGCTTCTTGCGCGACGCCTTGATCAGCTCCGGATTCTTGCGCTCGGCCGGGGTCATGGACTGGATGATGGCCTTCTGGCGGGCCACCATCTTGTTGTCGATCTTGGCGTCCTTGAGCTGGGCGGCCATCTTGCCGATGCCCGGCATCATGCCCAGGATGCCCTTGAGGTCGCCCATCTTCTCGACCTGCTTGAACTGGCTCAGCATGTCGTTCAGATCGAACTTGCCCTTTTCGATGCGCTTGGCGAGCTTTTCCGCCTCGTCCTGCTCGATGGTCTCCATGGCCTTTTCGACCAGGGACACCACGTCGCCCATGCCCAGGATTCGGCCGGCGATACGGTCGGGGTGGAAGACCTCGAGGGCGTCGAGCTTTTCGCCCATGCCCAGGAACTTGATGGGGCGGCCGGTGACGTGGCGCATGCTGAGCGCGGCACCACCGCGCGAATCGCCGTCAACGCGGGTCAACACGATGCCGGTGACGCCGACCTTCTCGTTGAACTCGCGCGCCAGCGTCACGGCGTCCTGGCCGATCATGGCGTCGGTGACCAGCAGGGTCTCGACCGGCTTGGCCACGTCGCGCACGGCGGCGACCTCGGCCATCAGCTCCTGGTCGATGTGCAGGCGGCCGGCGGTGTCGAGGACGACGACGTCGTAGCCTTCCTTGCGGCCGACATCCAGGGCGCGCTTGGCGATGGCCACCGGCATCTCGCCCAGCACGATGGGCAGGCTGCCCACGTCGGCCTGGCGGGCCAGGATCTCCAATTGCTGCTGGGCGGCGGGGCGATAGACGTCGAGCGAGGCGAGCAGGACCTTCTTGCGGTCCTTCTTGAGGCGCACGGCCAGCTTGCCCGAGGTGGTGGTCTTGCCCGAACCCTGCAGGCCGACCATCAGGATGACGGCGGGCGGCACCGCGTTCAGGTTAAGCTCGACCCCTTCGGTGCCCAGGGTGGCGACCAGTTCGTCATGGACGATCTTGACCACCATCTGGCCGGGCGAGACCGACTTGACCACTTCCTGGCCGATGGCGCGCTCACGCACACGCGCCACGAAATCCTTGACCACCGGCAGGGCGACATCGGCCTCGAGGAGCGCGACGCGAACCTCGCGCAGCGCCTCGGTCACGTCGGCTTCGGACAGCGCACCACGGCCGGTGAGCTTGTCGAAGACCGAAGACAGGCGTTGGCTCAGAGATTCGAACATCAAATTCCCTCAATCGCCGGGCGCGGGCAGCCGCCCGCTTGGCTTGCGCTCGCATCGGCGCGCGGGGCCTCGACGGCCCGGTCGCTCGCTTCCGCTTGCTCCGCTCTCCTCCGGCCCCGATCGATTCGCCCCAAACAGGAACGCGCCAGTGCGCGTATCTTCGCGGACTGGCGGGTCACCGTGGTGACGGTTTTCTCCCGGAAACCTGGAGAGGGTGCGTTTGTACGCGCTTCCGACCCAGGGAGTCAACAGCGCGCTTGCCGCCGCCCCCTAAGCAGAATAAGAACTCTCTCACCTTGAGTATGTGGTTCGAAGGTGGTTTCGATGAAATACGGTCGCAAGCGGGTTCTGGTGACGGGCGGCGCCGGGTTCCTGGGGTCGCATCTGTGCGAGCGCCTGCTGGCCCAGGGCTGCGACGTGCTGTGCGTGGACAATTTCTTCACCGGCGCCAAAGACAACATCGCCCACCTGATCGGCAACCCGTATTTCGAACTGATCCGCCACGACGTCACCTTCCCTCTCTATGTGGAAGTGGACGAGATCTACAACCTGGCCTGTCCGGCCTCGCCGGTGCATTACCAGCGCGATCCGGTGCAGACCACCAAGACCAGCGTGCACGGCGCCATCAACGTGCTGGGCCTGGCGAAACGGGTCGGCGCCAAGATCTTCCAGGCGTCCACCTCGGAAGTGTACGGCGATCCCGAGGTGCACCCGCAGACCGAGGATTACCGCGGCTCGGTCAATCCCATCGGCCCGCGCGCCTGCTACGACGAGGGCAAGCGCTGCGCCGAGACCCTGTTCTTCGACTATCACCGCCAGCACGGCACCCGCATCAAGGTGGCCCGCATCTTCAACACCTACGGCCCGCGCATGCACCCCGACGACGGCCGCGTGGTGTCCAATTTCATCGTCCAGGCGCTGGAAGGCCGCGACATCACCATCTATGGCGACGGCAGCCAGACCCGGTCGTTCTGCTATTGCGACGACCTGATCGAAGGCTTCGTCCGCCTGATGGACTCGGCCGACGACATCACCGGCCCGATCAATTTGGGCAATCCGGGCGAGTTCACCATGGTGCAATTGGCCGAGGCTGTGCTGCGCCTGACCAAGTCCAAGTCCAAGCTGATCTTCCTGCCGCTGCCGGCCGACGATCCCCGGCAGCGGCAGCCCGACATCACCAAGGCCCGTGAAATCCTGGGCTGGCAGCCCACCGTGCCGCTGGAAGCGGGGCTGGAGCGCACCATCGATTACTTCCGCCGGAAGCTGGGCTGAGGGGCCGCCCGGGCGAACAGCAACTTAAGCTGTACGCCGTTGCCAGGACGGAGCAAGGCCGATACCATCGTGGCCCGGAGCGAAGGGGTTTTGCACCGAGGGGTGGAGTGACCGGGTGACCAAAGGCAGGGACACCGATAGCCGAACACCGAACGCCGCGGGCATCGCCCGCGGGGAGGACGGCATCGCGCCCCCCGCCGAAGACCTGGCCGCCCGCCTGGACGGCATCGCCGCCAGCCTGCCGGGCTTCGCCTTCCAGCGGCGCATGGGCGCCGACGGCAGCCTCAGCTATCCGCTGTTCAGCGGCAATGTGGAGCGCGTGCTGGGCCTGGCGCCCGAGGCCATGGCGGTCAATTCCAGGGGCTGCCTGCACGTGGTGCACTGGGCCGACCGCGACGCCCATCTGGATGCCATCCACCGCTCCGCCACCGATCTGTCACTGTGCATCGAGGAATTCCGCGCAATCACCCAATCGGGCGAGGTGCGCTGGCTGAAGGGCGCGTCCAAACCGCGCCGCCGCGGCGACGGCACCGTGGTGTGGGACGGCGCCCTGATCGACGTGACCGAGGGGCGGCGCGCCGAATTCCGCCTGGACATGCTGATGGAGCATGCCGCCGACACCATCCTGATCCTGGATGAAAGCGGCATCATCGATACCGTCAACGCCGCCGCCGAGCGCCTGTTCGGCTGGGAGGCGGCGGAACTGACCGGCCAATGCTTCACCATGCTGCTGGCCGCCGGCGAGCGCCACCCCCACCTGCTGTGCGGCGACATGCTGGACGGGTCCGGCGGCTTGGTGGGCGGCGGCCCGCGCGAACTGACCGGCCTGCGCAAGGACGGCACCACCTTCGTGCTGGAATTGTCCACCAGCGAGGTGCGGCTGGAGGGGCATCGCCTGTTCGTCGCCATCGGCCGCGACATCACCGCGCGCAAGGCCACCGAGGCGGCGCTGCGCGAGTCCGAGCAGCGCCTGGGCGCCATCGCCGCCAACATGCCGGGCATGGTGTTCCAGCGCGTGCTGCGCTCGGACGGACGGCTGGAATTCACCTATGTGTCCGACGGCTGCCGCGACTTCCTGGGCGTCGAGCCGGAAGAACTGATGGCCGATTCGCAACTGTTCCTCAACGCCCTGTCGGCGGACGAGCGCCAGCGTTTCCTGGCGGCGCTGGGCCGCTCGGCCCGCACCATGGAGCCGTTCGAGGAGGAAGTGGCGGCGCTGGGCCACGACGGTCGCCGCCGCTGGCTGCGCGGCCAAAGCCGCCCGACCCGACGCGACAACGGCGACATCGTGTGGGACGGCATCATCATCGACGTCACCGACCGCAAGGTGGCGGAGCAGCGCCTGTCCTTCCTGGCCTTTTACGACCCCCTGACCCGGCTGCCCAACCGCCCGGCCTTCCTGGAACGCTTCGCCGCCGCGCGCGAGGTGGCGCGCCAGCGCCATACCCTGCTGGCGGTGATGAGCCTGGGCATCGACCGCTTCGGCATCATCAACGCCACCATGGGCCATTCGGTGGGCGACCAGGTGCTGATCGCCGCCGCCGACATCCTGCAGGCCGCGTTGGGCCGCGACGACGTGATGGCGCGCGCTTCGGGCGACCGCTTCCTGCTGATGATCAGCGGGCACGCCTCCAAGCGCGAGCTGACCGACGCGGTGGAGCGCCTGCACGCCCTCTCGCAGGCGCCGGTAGCGGTGGCGGGCGAGGAATTCGAGATTTCCGCCTGCAGCGGCGTCGCCCTGTTCCCGCGCGACGGCGAGGATGCCGAGACCCTGATCAAGAACGCCGAGGCCGCGTTGCAGCGCGCCAAGGCGCAGGGACCGGCCACGCTGCAATTCTTCACCAAGGAGATGAGCTCGCGCGCCGCCAAGACGCTGACGCTGCAAAACAAGCTGCGCCGCGCCGTCGAGCATGGCGAATTCATCCCCTATTTCCAGCCGCAGGTGGACCTGACCACCGGCGCGGTGGTGGGGATGGAGGCGCTGGTGCGCTGGAAAAGCCCGGAAATGGGCATGGTGGCGCCGGGCGAGTTCATTCCGGTGGCCGAGGAATCGGGCCTGATCGACGCCATCTGCGACGTCATGCTGAGCCAGTGCGCCCGCCAGAACAAGGCATGGCAGGACGCCGGCCTGCCGGCGATCCCGGTGGCGGTCAACGTTTCCGGCCGGCAGTTCCAGTATGCGCGCCGCCTGATCGCCTCGCTGGAGACCACCCTGGCCGACAGCGGCCTCGACCCCCGCTATCTGGAGATCGAGCTGACCGAAAGCTCGGCCATGCGCGACGCCGAAAGCGCCATCGGCGTGGTTCAGACGCTGAAGGACATGGGGCTGGCCTGCGCCATCGACGATTTCGGCACCGGCTATTCGTCGCTGTCGGTGCTCAAGCGCTTTCCCATTTCCAAGCTGAAGATCGACCGCAGCTTCGTCATGGACGTGATCACCGATCCCAACGACGCAGCCATCGTGGACGCCATCGTCGCCATGGCCAAGGCCCTGAAGATGAAGGTGGTGGCCGAAGGCGTCGAGCACACCCAGCACCTGGAGTTCCTGCGCGCGCTGGGCTGCGACCAGATGCAGGGATATCTGTTCTCGCGGCCGCTGCCGGCCGAGGAGATGGGCAACCTGCTGGCCGAGGGCCGGCGCCTGCATTTCACCGAAAACCGCCGCAGGGCCTAGCCGCACATCATGAGCAGTTCTGCCGACACCGCCCAGCCCGCCGGCGGCACCGTCAAGCATTCCTACACCATTCCCTGCGCCTCGGCCTTCCGCGACGCGGTCGAGGCGCTGGCCGCCAAACGCCGGGTGAATGTGGGCGACATCGCCCGCTCGGTGCTGCTGGTCATGCCGGCGCCGGTCATCGCCGCCTTTGCCGATCCCGGCGA
>JAFAAW010000097.1 GCA_023426365.1 Pseudomonadota bacterium | reverse complement strand
CTTATATTTCGCATCAAGCCAGCCATACGGGATCAGGGATGTCGCGCGCAGAATCGTCCTCGAACACCTCCGCCATGACCCGCGCCGAGCGCGTGCGGTTGCAACTGGCCGCCGAGATCGTCGCCGGCGAGTTCCGGCCCGGCACGCGCCTGGACGAGGTGGTCCAGTCCTCGCGCATGGGCGTCTCGCGCACACCATTGCGCGAGGCGGTGCGCCAGTTGGCATCGCTGGGCCTGGTGGAAAACCGCCCCCATCGCGGCGCGGTGGTGGGCGAGGGGGTGGGGACCGCCCTGTTCGAGACCCTGGCCGAGTTGGAGGCGGTGTGCGCCTGCCTGGCCACCGAACGGATGGACGCCCGGACCCGCAGCGACCTTGCCAGCGTGGCGGCCGAGAATGGCGATTGGCTGGGCGCCATTCATCGCGGCTGCGGCAACACCGTGCTGGTCGGCCTGGTGGAAACCCTGTGGCAGCCGGTGCTGGCCGGCGACCCGGCCCGGTACGGGCCGATGGCGCCCGAACTGAAGCGGGCGTTGGGCAACCGGGTGGCGTCGGCGGTGGTCAACGGCAACCGTAGCGCCGCCGAAACCGCCATGCGCGAATTCGTCCGCGCCGCCGCCGCCGCCTTCAAGGCGGCGGCATCACCGCCCGCCTGCGCAAGCTGATCGCCCGCCGGCCGGTCCGCAATCCGGCGGTTCCGTAGGGTCAGAGCGGCGCGCCCGTGTAGGCCAGCACTTCCTGCGCGCCGTCCCAGATCATGCGCAGCGCCACGTAAAGGATGATCAGCAGGCCCAGATAGGCGATCCAGCGATGGCGGTTGAGCAGGCGCGCCACCACGTTGGCCGCCAGCCCCATCAGCGCCACCGACAGCGCCAGGCCGATCACCAGCACCCATTCGTGATCGCGCGAGGCGCCGGCCACCGCCAGCACGTTGTCGAGCGACATGGAGACGTCGGCGATGACGATCTGCCAGACCGCCTGGCCAAAGGTCTTTCCCGATTCGGCGTCCACATCGTCGGCGGCGTGGTGGGCCTCGGCCCGTTCGTCCTCGGCCTGGCCGGACAATTCGCGCCACAGCTTCCACGCCACCCACAGCAGCAGCAGGCCGCCGGCCAGCAACAGGCCGACGATCTCCAGAAGCTGCATGGTGAAACTGGCGAACACGATGCGCAGCAGGGCGGCGGCGACGATGCCGATCAGGATCGCGCGCTTGCGGTGCGCGGCAGGCAGGCCGGCGGCGGCCATGCCGACCACGATGGCGTTGTCTCCGGCCAGGGCGACGTCGATCGCCACGACCTGGAGCAGGGCAGTAAGGGATTCCCACATCATGGCGCCGGTATACCCGGTCGGCGGTCAGGGGTAAAGCAACCGACAGAGGGCGACGGCGGCCACCAATCCGGCAATGTCGGCGATCAGCCCGGCCGCCAGGGCGTGCCGGATGCGGCGGATGCCCACCGCGCCGAAATAGACGGCGATGACATAAAAGGTCGTTTCGCTGCTGGCATAGATGGTTCCCAGCAGAACCGAGGTGGCGGAATCCACCCCCACGGCCGGATCGCGCAGATAGGACGCCAGCAGGCCGAACGATCCCGATCCCGACAGCGAGCGCATGCCGGCCATGGCCAGCGCCTCGGCCGGCACGCCCAGCGGCGCGAGCAGGGCGCCCAGCGGCGCCAGCACCGCCTGCATGGCCCCCGAGCCGCGGAACATGCCCACCGCCACCAGGATGGCGACCAGATAGGGGATGATGCGCACGGCGACGGCGAAGCCCTCGCGCGCGCCGTCCACGAAAACCTCGTACACCGGCACGCGGCGCGCCAGGCCGAACCCCAACAGGCCGACGATCAGGCCCGGCACGATCCACGGCCCCAGAACGGCGCCCCACATGGCCATGACCGGGATGAACGCCAGCACCGCCAGCCCGGCCAGCCAGCATGCCCAAACGGGGGCGGGCGGGACGGGGGGAAGGTCGGCGCCTTCGCAGGAATGCTCGCCCGCCTCCGTCGCAGGCTGGGGGGCGGCGGGGGACGCCCACACCTTTTGCAGCAGGCGCGCGGCGGCGACGGCCACCAGGGTGGACACCAGCGTGGCGCCCAGGGTGGGAGCCACCACTGCCGCCGGATCGGCCGCCCCCAATGACGCGCGCAGCGCGATCACCGAGGTGGGCAGGATGGTCACGCCGGCGGTGTTGATGGCAAGAAACAGCACCTGGGCGTTGCTGGCGGTGCCCTTGGCCGGGTTCAGCCGCTCCAGGTGCTCCATGGCGCGGATGCCGAACGGCGTGGCGGCGTTGCCCAGGCCCAGGATGTTGGCGGCCACGTTCATCACCATGGCGCCCATGGCGGGGTGGTTGGCCGGCACCTCGGGGAACAGGCGGGTCAGCACCGGCGCCAGCAGGCGGGCCAGGGCGCGCACCATGCCGCCGGCCTCGGCCACCTTCATCAGGCCCAGGAACAGCGCCATCACCCCCACCAGCCCCAGCGCCAGCGGCACCGCGCCCTCGGCGGCCTTCAAGGCGGTGTCGGCCAGCGCCGCCATGGCGCCCGGCCCCTGGCGCAGCTCGCTCCAGGCGGCCAGGGCAAAGGCGGACAGCGCCAGCAGGAAAAAGACCAGATTCACCCTGATGCCCCCGACGTTTGCCCCAGCCTAGCAAAGGCCGCGCTCGCGCGCACCCTTGCCGCCCGCCCCCACCCGTTGCTAAGTTCGCCGGCAAACGTCTGCAAGAAGGAATGGACGATGGGTTGGGCGGCCAAGCTGTGCATAGGTGGCGTTGGGGTGCTGGCGCTGTGCGTTCCGGCATGGGCGGCCGATCAGGTGCCGGCACAGATCGACGCGGCGCGCGCCGCCTATCAGAAGAACGACCTGCCGCGCACCGCCAAGGCGCTGGAGGCGGCGCTGCAGGACGTCCACGACCGTCTGGGCAAGGCGTTGGCCGATACCATGCCGCCGGCCTCGGCCGGCTGGCAGGCGGACCCGCCGGAAATCCAGGGCCTGGGGCAGGTGGGCGGCGGTCTGGTGGTCACCCGCGCCTATGGCAAGGGCGAATCGTCGCTGAACGCCTCGCTGTTCCTGGACAGCCCGGCGGTGGAAGCGGCCGGCGCCCTGTTCAGCAATCCGGCCGCCACCGCGGCCCAGCCCAACATGAAGCGCATCAAGCTGGGCGCCGAGGATGCGCTGCTGCGCTTTGACGCCTCCAACAAGGCGGGTGAGGTCACCATGGTCCTGGGCGGCCGGATCCTCCTGTCCATCGAGGGCGACAACATCGCCAGCGCCGACGTGCTGACCGACGCCGCCAAGGGCTGGAACGTCGCCAAGATCCGCTCGCTGGGCGGCCTGTAGCCGCCGCCCGGCGGCAGGGGGTCACGACCCGAAGAACAGCGTGACGAGCAGCGGCACCAGGGCGGTGGTGGCCAGGGCGGTCAGGCCCATGGCAAGGCCGGAGAAGGCCCCCGTCACCTCGCCCAACTGGATGGCCCGCGCGGTGCCGATGCCGTGGGCCGCGGTGCCGATGGCCAGCCCGCGCGCCGCCTCGTTCCTGACCTTGACCGCGTCCAGCACCCAGACGGCGATCACCGAGCCGGTGATCCCGGTCAGGATGGCCAGCACGGCGGTCAGCGAGGGTACGCCGCCGATGCTTTCCGACACCGCCATGGCGATGGGGGCGGTGGCCGATTTGGGGGCGAGCGACAGCACCGTGCGCTCGGTCGCGCCCAGCGCCCATGCCAGGCCCATGGCGGACGCGGCCGCCACCGTGGCCCCGGTCAGCAGCCCCACCGCCACCGCGGTCAGCGAGCGCATCAGCAGGCGGGTCTGGCGATAAAGCGGAATGGCCAGCGCCACGGTGGCCGGTCCCAACAGGAAGTGGACGAACTGGGCGCCGTCGAAATAGGTGCGGTACTCGACGCCGGTCAGCATCAGAAAGCCGGCGATCAGCAGGATCGACACCAGCACCGGGTTCAGCAGCGGTGTCATCTTGGCCTTGCGCCACAGCCAGTGCGCCGCCTGATAGGCCAGCAGGGTGGCGGTCAGGCCCAGCAGCGGCGACGTCTCCAGATAGACCCAAATGGCCTGCAGGTCGCCGTTCATGACCGCGGCTTTCCGCGCGCCAGCGCCTGCATGACCAGCCCGGTGACCGCGATGGTCACCGCCGTGCTGACCACCAGCGACACCGTGATGGGCAGCCATTCCCCGGCGATCAGCCGCAGATGGACCATGACGCCGACGCCGGCAGGGATGAACAGCAGCGACAGGTGCGACAGCAGGGTGGTGCCGGTCTTGCCCAACTCCTCGGGCACGCCGCGGCGGATCAGCAGGCCGGTGAACAGCAGCAGCATGCCGATCACCGGACCGGGAATGGGCAAGCCCAGCAGCCGGGCGATGATCTCGCCGGCAAGCTGGCACAGCAGCAGAATCGTGATAGAAAACAACACCCCGATAGTCCTCCTGCCGACGCGAGGGGATGGCCGATGAATGTGGATGCGACCGGTGCGGTGGGCGGCATTGCCGCCACGCTGACCACCTTAGCCTTCGTGCCCCAGGTGGTGAAGACCCTGAAGACCCGTCAGACCCGCGACATCTCCCTGTCCATGTGGGTTCTGTTCGCGGCCGGGGTGGCGTTCTGGCTGGTCTATGGCGTGCTGCTGGGGGCGTGGCCGGTGATCGTCGCCAACGCCCTTACGCTGGTGATGGCTGTGGCGGTGCTTGCGATCAAGCTGGGCAATCGCGGCAAGGAATGACGGGGGGCGTTTCCGCCCCCCGTGCTCAGTCGATCACCGCCGCCGGGTCGGGGTCGTCCGCCCAGTCCACCGTCGGGCGCGGCACCCGGGTCAGCCAGTCCTCCAGTTCCTTGACGTGTTCCGCCTCTTCCTCGGCGAATTCGTGCGCAAGGGCGCGCACTTCGGCATCGGCCGACTGGGTGGCCTCGCGGTTGTAGTACTCCCAGCCGCGGCGCTCGTTGGCCAGGGCGAATTGCAGGGCGTGGAACGGCGTCATCAGGTAATGGGTGCCGGCGAAATCCCCCACCTCGGGCGGGTTGGCGGCATTCCAGCGGTATTCCCAGCTTTTCAGCCGGGGCAGCGGCGCAAATGCCTGGGCGCGTTCCTGCACCGAGGCGGCGTGGCGGCGGGAAAATTCGCTCATCTGGCGAAACAGCGCGGCGACTTCGGGGTTGTTGTGCACCTCCATCACGTCGGCCAGTTCCTCGTAACGTTCTGCCGCCTCCACCTCCAGCGCGATGGCGTGGGCCAGAAACAGGGCAACCGTGCTGGTCATGGGCTCGTCCTCCTTGTCCGGCGCCGGGTGGCGGGCCGGCGGCATGGACGGTCAGTATGCCGCAAGCCCTGGGGGCAGGCCATACCCCGCACAACCGAGGGATTAGGGCAGGCGGCATAGTGCACAGGTGCAAAAGTATCGCAGGCATGCCAGGATCACCCCCAAACGGATATCTTCCTGCCGGGGACGGAGATGGAACACCTCGAACTTTTCCAGCGTCTGGGGCTGGCGCTGGCCATCGGCCTGTTGATGGGGGTCGAGCGCGGCTGGCAGGCGCGCGAGGCGGCCCATGGCGGCGCCCTGGCCGGCATTCGCACCTTCGCCCTGATCGGGCTGCTGGGCGGCGTGGTGGGCTGGCTGGCGCAGGCGCTGGGCGGGCTGGTGTTGGTGGGCGGCTTCGTCGCCTTGTCGGCCATCGTCGTCGGCGCCCATGTGGTGCGCGCCGGCAGCGGCGAACAGAATGTGGGCGTCACCACCCAGGTGGCCGAGATCATCGCCTTTGCCCTGGGCGCCATGGCGGCCATGGGGCAGGGCGAGGCCGCCGCGGCCGGCGGCGTGGTCGCCACCGCGCTGCTGGGCGCCAAGGACACCTTGCACGGCTGGCTGCGCAAACTGGCCCATCTGGAACTGCGCGCCGCCATCAAGCTGCTGCTGATTTCGGTCGTGCTGCTGCCGGTCCTGCCGAACGAGGGCTACGGCCCCGAGCAGGTGCTCAACCCGTACAAGCTGTGGCTGCTGGTGGTCATGGTGGCCGGCATCTCGTTCATCGGCTATTTCGCCATCAAGATCGCCGGCCCCCGCATCGGCAGCCTTCTGACCGGCGTGTTCGGCGGCCTGGCCTCCAGCACCGCGCTGACCGTGTCGTTCGCCCGCATGGGCCGCGAAAGTCCCGGCATGCAGTCGCTGCTGGCGGCCGGCGTCGCGCTGGCCAACGCCACCATGTACGTGCGGCTGTGGCTGATCGTCTATGTGCTCAATCCGGGCATCGGCGAACGGCTGGCGGTGCCGCTGGGCTGTATGACCGTGGCCGGCCTAGTGGCCACTTGGCTGTTGTGGCGCTCGCGCGAGGAGGAGGGGCGGCCGGGCGCCATGGCGCTCTCCAATCCGTTCGAATTGGGCATGGCGATCAAGTTCGCCGCCCTGCTGGCGCTGGTGATGGTGGCGTCCAAGCTGCTGCAAAGCTGGGGCGGCTCCGCCGGGCTGTACCTGCTGTCGGCGGGCGCCGGTCTGGCCGACGTGGACGCGGTGGCGCTGTCCATGGCCCAGATGGGCGGCAAGTCGGTGGCGCTGACGGTGGCGGCCACGGCGATCACCATCGCCGCTTTCGTCAACACCGGCGTCAAGGCGGCGCTGGTGTCGGGCCTGTGCGGCGGGCTGATGGCGCGCCGCATCGCCTATGCCATGGTCGCCATGGTCACGGCCGGCGCGGCCGGCCTGTCGGTGCGCTGGTTCGGGGTCTAGAGCGCCGAGCGCTCAATCCGGCGCACAGCCGCGCGCCCGGCGAGGGCCAAACATAGAACCAGGCCATCGTGGGTCATATTTGACGTTCGATGGGCTAAGGGGGAGAGCATGACGAACGAAACGGGCAAGGCGTTGGAGGCGGCGGTGATGGGCTATTTCCGGGCGCCCGATCCGGCCGCGCTGGTGGCGCTGTTCGCGGCCGAGCAGGTGACCGACGCCTGGCGGGCGCAAACGGTGCTGACCCTGCCGGTGTTCCTGGCGCTGATGATCGACGGCGCGCCCGCCTGCGCGCCCTCCCTGGTGGAGGCGGTGCGCGGCGGCGATCCGGTCAAGGTCGAGGTGGTGGCCCAGGCGCTCAACTATTCCCATCATCCCGAACGCCGCCGGCTGATGGAAAGCCTGGTGGGCGAGGCGGCGGCCGGTTCCATGGATGCCGCCGGCGCCGATTTCAAGGAATTCGCCCCCACCCACCCGGTCCATGTGGACATGCTGTGGGCGGCGTTCTTCGCCACCGGCGACGGCGCCTATGTGGGGCGCATCGCCGCACTGCTGGACGGCTGGATGCCCGAGGCCCAGTTGCAGCCGCTGCTGGCGGTGGCCGCCCGCGACGAGGAAGCCGCCCGGCGTGCCATGGCGGGGGTCCTGGCCGGTGCGGCGCAGTGGAGCCTTGCCGCCAATGCCCGCGAGTTCACCGAAGTGCGCACCGCCCTGGCCGAACATGCGGCCCGCCGCGACGGGCTGGGATCGGCCATCGCCGCCAAGGTGCTGGCGGGGATGGCGAACTGAGGATGGGAAGGGCGGCGGCGGACGGTCCGCCCGCCCGGACCGGAACGCCTCCCCGAACCCGAACGCGTCAACGAACCCGAACGCCTCAACGAAAACGGCGGCCCGTGGGCCGCCGTCTTTGCTTCAGCCGAACGCCTTGAAGGCGATCAAGGTGAAGGTGTCCTTCACCCCCGGCAGCGTCTGGATGGTTTCGACCACGAACTGGCCGATATCCTGGCTGTCCTCCAGATAGCATTTCACCATCAGGTCGTACTGGCCGGAAATGGAATGGACCTCGGACACCTGTTCCAGTTCCACGGCTTCGTCGGCGACCTCGTAGGCGCGGCCCAGATCGCACTTCACCTGCACGAAAATGGTCTGCATCGGATTACTCCTCGCCGTCTTCCCGTTCGCCCTCGTCCTTGGCGCTACGCGGGGCGATCTTGGGCACCTCGCGCAGGATGAAGTCGGGAACATGGTCGCCGAAGCCGACGACGCCGTCGCGGTGGGTCATCTCGCCGATGCCCAGCTCGTCCACGCGGCCGCGGCGGCGGCCGTCGCGGCGGTCGTCACGCCGGTTGTCGCGGCCTTCGCGGCGATCCTCGCGCTCGCGGCGCGGACGCTCCTCGTCACGCTCACGGCGCGGACGCTCCTCATCGCGTTCGCGGCGGGGACGCTCTTCATCGCGCTCGCGGCGCGGGCGCTCTTCGTCGCGCTCGCGGCGCGGACGCTCCTCGTCGCGGCTGCGGCGGGGCCGTTCGCGGCGTTCCTCGGGCGCGGGCGCGGGCGCGGCGGCGGCTTCGGCCACCGTTTCGGCCTCGGCGGCGGCGCTTTCGCTACGGCGACCGCGGCGCGGGCGCTTTTCCTCGTCGCGCTTGGCGCCCTTGTCCCTGCCACCCCGGCGCTTCTTCGGCTCCATGTCCAGTTCCAGGGCGGGCACGCCCTCGACCTCCAGACGCGGGATTTCCTTGCCGATCAGCTTTTCGATGGCGACCACGAACTTGCCGTCGTCAGGCGTGGCGATGGTGAAGGCGCGGCCCGTCTCGCCCGCGCGGCCGGTGCGGCCGATGCGGTGGACGTAATCCTCGGAATGGATGGGCACGTCGAAATTAAAGACGTGGCTGACCGCCTTGATGTCGATGCCGCGGGCGGCGACGTCGGAACAGACCAGCAGCTTGGCCTCGCCCGACTTGAACTTGCCCAGCGCCTCCAGGCGGGCCGGCTGGGTCATGTCGCCGTGCATCTGCACCACGTCGAAATGGTGCTTCTTGAGCGAGCGGAACAGTACGTCCACGTCGCGCTTGCGATTGCAGAAGATGAACGCGTTCTTGACGTTCTCGATGCGGATCAGGTGGCGCAGGGTCTCGCGCTTGTCCAGATCCTCGACCACCGCCAGGAACTGCTCGATGGTGGTGGCCGTCGAGGAGGCCGCCGCAACGGTGATCTCCTTGGGGTTCATCAGGAATTCGTCGGCCAGCCTGCGGATCTCCGGACCCAGAGTGGCCGAGAAAAACAGCGTCTGGCGGATCTTGGGCAGCAGCGAGACGATGCGCTGGACGTCGGGGATGAAGCCCATGTCCAGCATGCGGTCGGCCTCGTCGATCACCAGCACCTTGATGTCGTTGAGCAGGATGCGACCGCGCTCGAACATGTCCAGCAGACGGCCCGGCGTCGCGATCAGCACGTCCACGCCGCGATCCAGGATGGCGACCTGATCGCTCATGGATTCGCCGCCGATGATCAGCGCCTTGGCCAGCTTGTGGTACTTGCCGTACTTGTCGAAGTTCTCGGCCACCTGGGCGGCCAATTCGCGGGTCGGCGCCAGGATCAGCGAGCGCGGCATGCGCGCCTTGGCCCGGCCGCCGGCCAGGACCTCGATCATGGGCAGTGTGAAGCTGGCGGTCTTGCCGGTGCCCGTCTGGGCACAGCCCAGGACGTCGCGTCCCATCAGGACGACGGGGATGGCTTGTTCTTGGATCGGGGTGGGCTTGGTGTAGCCCGATTCCTCGACCGCCTTGAGCAGTTCAGGGCTGAGGCCCAGATCAGCGAAGTCCATGGGGTTCGGAGAGCCGTCCAGGCGGCTGGAGTCGATGGGATGAGTCATATGGGCCGGGATAATAGAAGTTCATGTCGTTCTGTCAACGACGGAACGCCATAGTTGGCGCAGCGCTCTGCCTGGGCTACGGTTTCGGGCGACAAATCGCGGAGGTACGCATGCTGATCGAAGCCGCTCGTTCGTTGTTCCTGCTGGTTGACGTTCAGGAAAATCTTGGCCCGGTCATGGCCGAACCGCGCCCCGTCTACCGCAATTGCGCGCTGCTGCTGCGCGCGGCGGCGCGGCTGGACATCCCGGTCATCGTGTCCGAGCAATACCCGAAAGGCCTGGGCCACACGTTGGGCGAACTGCGTGAGCTGGCGCCCGCGGGGGCGGTGATGGAGAAAATGCACTTCTCGTGCGCCGCCGAACCCACCATCGCCGAGCGCGTGCGCGCGTCGGGCCGCGACCAGATCGTGGTGGCGGGCATCGAGGCCCATGTCTGCGTGCTGCAAACCGCGCTCGGGTTCAAGGCGGCGGGCTATGATGTGTTCGTGGCCGGCGACGCCTGTTCGTCGCGGGTGGCGGCCAACCACGCCTCGGCGCTGGCGCGCATGGCCGCCAACGGCATCGACGTGGCCGCCAGCGAAAGCGTGGTGTTCGAATGGCTGCACGTGGCCGGCACCCCCCAGTTCAAAGACCTGATCGCCCTGATCAAGTAATCGTCTGGAAAAAAGGAAACGCGTCATGAGCCGCTGCCTGCTGCTGCTGCCCGGTCTGCTGAATGATGAACGCCTGTGGGAGCATCAGGTGGCGGCGCTGGCGCCGCTGGCCGACATCCGGGTCGCCGACCTGACCCGGGACGACAGCCTGGCGGGCATGGCCGAGCGCGTGCTGGCCCAGGCGCCCGGGCGGTTCGCCCTGGCCGGGCTGTCCATGGGCGGCTATGTGGCCATGGAAATCCTGCGTCGCGCCCCGGAACGGGTGGAGCGGCTGGCGTTGCTTGACACCAGCGCGCGCCCCGACACCCCCGAACAGAGCCAGCGGCGTAAGGACGCGGTGGCCATCGCCCAAGCGGGCGGTTTCGACAAGATCATGCCCACCATGCTGCCCAATCTGGTCCATCCCGACCATCTGGCGCTGGAGCGGGTGGGCGGCGTCGCCAAGGCCATGGCCCTGGCGGTCGGCCCCGACGCCTTCGCCCGCCAGCAGAACGCCATCATGCACCGCCCCGATTCGCGCCCCGGCCTGCCGCGCGTGCCGTGCCCCACGCTGGTGGTGGTGGGCGCCGACGACGCCGTGACCCCGCCGGAATGGGCCGAGGAAATGGCCGATCTGATCCCCGCCGCCCGCCTTGAGGTCGTGGCCCATTGCGGCCATCTGTCCACCCTTGAACAGCCGCAGGCGGTATCGGCGCTGATGGCCGCCTGGCTGCAAGGTTAATGGTCAGTAAATCGAACAAGAATTCGAGTATTGGGCGCGGTTGCTCTGTTGGAAGTGCCGCCTGATAAGACTATGATCGTACCCATGGGCTCAGGGGCTGGAAAAGCCGGCCCGCCCGGGGAGGGTACGATGGGTTCGCGTGGGCCGAAACTGTTGCGCAGGACGACCAATCACGTCCTCGATGCCCTGCTGCAGGCGGCGGAGACCGCCTATTCAGGCAAGCCGCTGAGCAGGGACACCCTGCACGACATCGTGGAGGGGCTGAAGATTTCCGGCCAGTTCGACGAATTCTATCGCCGCGCCTATCGCGAGCTGATGGAGGTGGTGGACGAGGAGAAGCTGGAACAACGGCGGCAGAACGCCTTTGGCCGGCTGATGGTCCATCCGCTGACCGAGCTGTTCCACAAGGACATCCTGGACCGCGACATCCTGCCCAACGTGTTCTCGTTCTTCCATCTGGTGCTGGGCGACGAGGCCGAAACCTATGGCGAGCGCTGCATGGAGCGGGTGCGCGAACTGCGCGAGCGCCTGGGCGACGAGTTCAGTTGGGATGTCTTCTACGACGACCCCGACGCCAAGATCGTGCTGTGGCACACGCTGGTGCGCATCGCCAACTCGTTCAAGCGCTGGGACGTGCGCAAGGACTGGTTCATGAAACTGATGCAGTACACGCCCAGCACCGTCAGCCTGGGCCAGAGCGCCTTCGTGGTGCGCGAACACGCCCCCGGCCATGACGAGCCGCGCGTGTTCGGCAATCACCATTTCTGCGCCTTCTTCCAGGCGCTGTTCTCGCCGCTGACCGACATGGACAAGGCCGACGAGGCCCGCTTCCGCGCGGAATTCGGCACCGATCCCCATCACCTGATCGGCCAGTTCCTGGTGCATCTGGCCGCCTGCGAGGTGTAGGGGGGGGCGTTCGGGCGGCACCCCTTAGGGGGTTGCTTCCTGCGCCCCGATCATCCGCTGGCGCAGCCAGTAGACGCCCGCCAGCAGCGCGATCCACACCGGGGCGACCAGGACCGCCAGGGACATGCCGGGGGTCAGGTACATGATCACCAGAATGCCGGCCATGAACGCCAGGCAAAGGTAGTTGGCGAAGGGATAGAGCGGGCTGCGGAAGGCGGTCCGGCGGCCCTGGGCATCCATGCGGCTGCGGAACTTCAGGTGGGTCAGGCTGATCATGCCCCAGTTGATGACCAGCGCGGCGACCACCAGCATCATCAGCAGCTCGAACGCCTCGCCGGGCATGACGTAATTGACCACCACGCAGACCGCCGTCGCCGCGGCGGACACCGCCAGGCCGGCCACCGGCACGCCGCGGCCGTTGACGCGCGTCAGCGCGCGCGGCGCGTCGCCTTGCGTGGCCAGGCCCAGCAGCATGCGGCTGTTGCAATAGACGCCGCTGTTGCATACCGACAGCGCGGCGGTCAGCACGATCACATTGAGCGCGTTGGCGACAAGGCCGTTGTCCAGCGACCGGAAGATCATCACGAAGGGGCTGCCGCCCTGCTGCACCTCGGTCCACGGATACAGCGACAGCAGCACCGCGAGCGCGCCCACATAGAAGATCAGGATGCGGTAGATGACCTGATTGGTGGCCTTGGGGATGGTCTTGCCGGGATTGTCGGCCTCGGCCGCCGTGATGCCCACCAGCTCAAGCCCGCCGAACGAGAACATGATGGCGGCCATGGCCATGATCAGCCCGCCCACCCCGTTGGGGAAGAAGCCGCCCAGCGCCCACAGGTTGGTGACCGACACCTGCGGCCCGCCGGTGCCGCCCAGCAGCAACCACAGGCCGAAGGCGATCATGCTGACGATGGCGGCGATCTTGACGATGGACAGCCAGAATTCCAGCTCGCCGAACAGCTTGACGTGCAGCAGGTTGATGGCGTTGAGCAGGACGAAGAACACCAGCGCCGACGCCCAGGTGGGGATGTCGGGCCACCAGTACTGCACATAGATGCCCACCGCCGTCAGCTCGGCCATGCTGACCAGCACGTACAGCACCCAATAGTTCCACCCCGACAGGAAGCCGGCGAACGCGCCCCAATGGACGTTGGCGAAATGGCTGAACGAACCGGCGACCGGCTCCTCCACCACCATCTCGCCCAATTGGCGCATGATCAGGAAGGCGATGATGCCGGCCACGGCATAGCCCAGCAGCACGGAGGGGCCGGCCAGCCTAATGGTCTGTGCGACGCCGAGAAACAGGCCGGTGCCGATGGCGCCGCCCAGCGCGATCAGTTGGATGTGCCTGTTCTTCAGCCCGCGGCTGAGCGTGTGTTCGCGATGTTCGGTCATGGCTGGATCACGGTGGAGGGGCGCCGTCCGGTGCGGGGCTTGATGCAAATGGCGCTGCTTCAATGAGAAACGGGCGGAAGGTTGCCCCTCCGCCCGTCGTCGTTCATTCGGCGCGGCCGCCGTGCAGCTTGGACCACTGCACCGGATCGTGCAGGAAGTTGCGCACGTCGTCGATGGTGCGCTTGTCGAACAGGTTGTCCTGCTCGGCCACTTCCAGCACGTCCCACCAATTGCACAGATAGCCCAGATGCACGCCGATCTCGTTCAGGTGCTTCAGCGCGCCCGGGAACACGCCATAGAAGAACACCACGAAGGAATTGTTGCACTCGGCGCCGGCGTCACGCAGCGCGTTGACGAAATTCACCTTGGAGGCGCCGTCGGACGCCAAATCCTCGACCAGGACCACGCGCGAGCCGGGCTTGAAATCGCCTTCGATCTGGGCGTTGCGGCCGAAGCCCTTGGGCTTCTTGCGCACGTACAGCATGGGCAGGCTCAGGCGATCGGAAATCCACGCGGCATAGGGGATGCCGGCGGTCTCGCCGCCCGCCACCGCGTCGATGGATTCATAGCCGACCTCGCGCAGGATGGCCTCGCTGGCCAGCTCGCTGATCTTCTGGCGGGCGCGCGGGAAGCTGATCACCTTGCGGCAATCCACATAGACCGGGCTGGCCCAACCCGAGGTCAGGGTATAGGGCTCCTCGGGACGGAAATTGACGGCCTTGATCTCCAGCAGGATGCGGGCGGTGGTCAGGGCCGCCTGCTTCTGCTCGGGGGTGCGGGAAGCGGTTTGCATGAGGAGTCACCTATGCCATGGGTCGTGTCGCCTTGCCGGCTGATGGCTCTATAGGCACAATCGCCGATTCCTGCAAGCAGGCAAAACAAAGGGAGCTGGCATGTCTGAGTTGATCCAGGTGGTGAAGGACGGTCCCGTGGCCACCGTGGTGCTGAACCGGCCCGAGCGCATGAACGCGCTGAACCTGCCCATGTGGCAGGGTCTGGCCGAGGCGTTCGAGGGGTTGGCCGCCGATGCGTCGGTGCGCGCGGTGGTCCTGCGCGGCGCCGGCACCAAGGCCTTCGCCCCCGGCGCCGACATCGACGAATTCGATACCGTGCGCGCCACCCCGGCCCAGGCGCGCGAATACGACCTTATCCTGCGCCGCGCGCTCAAGGCGCTGACCGAATGCCCGGCCCCGGTGGTCGCCATGATTCACGGCCCGTGCGTCGGTGGCGGTCTGGAACTGGCCTGCTGCTGCGACCTGCGCATCTCGGGCAAGTCGGGCCGGTTCGGCGCGCCCATCAACAAGATCTCGGTGGTGATGGCCTATCCCGAACTGGCGGCCATCGCCCGCATCGCCGGCCCGGGGGTCGCGTCGGAAATCCTGCTGGAAGGGCGCATCCTGGATGCCGACGAAGCCTATGCCAAGGGCCTCTTGACCCGCGTGGTCGAGGACGAGCGCCTGGAAGAGGAGGTGGCCGCCACCGTCAAGCGCATCGCCCAGGGCGCGCCGCTGGCCAATCGCTGGCACAAGCAGTTCATCCGCCGCCTGTCCACCGACCCGTCGCCCATCAGCGCGGCCGAGCTGGACGAGTGCTATGCCTTCCTCGACACCAAGGATTACGCCGAGGGCGTGGCCGCCTTTCGGGCCAAGCGCCGGCCCAATTTCACCGGCGAATAGCCGCGCGGTCGGGCAGGGGCGTCAGCCCCTGTCGCCGTCGTACCAGTCCGGCTCGTCCGTGCGGATGATGTCGCACAGCCGGTCCACCACGGCGAGGCGGATCGGCAGGGAATCGGGAACCGTCCGCTTGTCGCCGGCCGTCCACCGCTTGGCTTCCAGCAATTCGGCGGTGGAGGCGCCGGTTTCCAGGATTTCGGCCAGCTTCAGATCGTCGAGCCGGCCCATGATCTCTTCGACGGTCTGGCGATTGAGCGCAGTCGAGGACAACATGGCTGACCTCCCGTGCTGGAGAACCGATGGTCAATTATTCTAGCGCCGCCCCGCTGGCGCCGGTTGGCCAAACCTTGCGGGTCCGGGTTGCAAAGTTGACCGCTTTGGCCGACCCTGCCGCCAGCATGTAGGGATGGGTGCTTGGATGCGCAATGAGGATGCCCCCGAGGTTTGGGTGTTGGCCGACGACCGTGCCGGCAATGTGGGTCAATGCCTGGGCGTGGCCGAGGCGCTGGGCCGCCCGTTCGCGGTGAAAACCATCCGCTACGGCCGGCTGGCCCGCCTGCCCAACCTGCTGCGCGGCGCATCGCTGATGGGGGTGGTGGGCGACAGCCGGGCGGCGCTGTGCCCGCCCTGGCCCAGGCTGGTCATCGCCGCCGGCCGCCGCACCGCGCCGGTGGCGCGCTGGATCAAGCGGCGCTGCGGCGCCCGTCTGGTGCAGATCATGGACCCCGGGCCGGGCGGTCGCCCCGATTTCGACCTGATCGCGGTGCCGGCCCATGACGGCAAGGGGATGGACGGCGGCAACGTGCTGCACATCACCGGCGCCCCGCACCGGGTGAACGGCGACAAGCTGGCGGCGGCGGCCGAGCAGTGGCGCGATCGTTTCGCCCATCTGCCGCGCCCGTGGATCGGCCTGATTGTCGGCGGCAGCACCAAGAACCGGCCCTTCACTGCCGCCATGGCGCGCGCCTTGGGCGAGCGGGCGGCGGCGCTGGCCCGTGCGGCCGGCGGCTCGGTGCTGGTCACCACCAGCCGCCGCACCGGCGCCGAGGCCGAGGCCGCCCTGCTGTCGGCGCTGCCCGAGCCCCGTCTGGTGCATTCGTGGGCGGCGGGCGGCGACAACCCCTATTTCGGCTTCCTGGCCCTGGCCGACGCCCTGGTGGTGACCGGCGATTCCGTGTCCATGGCGTGCGAGGCCTGCGCCAGCCTGGCGCCGGTCTACATCTTCGCCCCCGACGGCTTCGTGGCGCCCAAGCACGCGCGCCTGCATGCCGAGCTTTACGGGCGCGGGCTGGCCCGGCCGCTGGCCGAAGGCACCCGCCTGGAGACATGGGAGCATCCGCCGCTGAACGCGGCCGCCGACATCGCGGCGGCCATCACCGGGCGCGGCCTGTGATCCGCCCCCTTGTCCTGGCCGTGCTGGCCCTGGCGTGTTCCGCCGCCGTCGCCGGGGCGGCCGATCCCAGCCAGCGGCTGTCGCGCGAATTGCGCGGCATCAAGGGCGGCGACGACCGGCTGGCGGTCGAGGCCGCGCAATATCCGTGGAGCGCCATGGGCCGGCTCAACAACGGTTTGGGCGGGCATTGCAGCGGCGTGTTGGTGGGGCCGCGGTTGCTGGCGACCGCCGCCCATTGCCTGTGGAATCCCCGCACCCGCGCCCCCATCCCCGTCACCAGCCTGACCTTTGTCGCCGGCTATGATCGCGGCCAATATCTGAGGGCGTCCAAGGTGGCGCGCATGCATCCGGCGCCGGGCTGGAACCTGGCGACCAACAATGCCGGCGCCGGGCTGGCCGGCCGCGCCGACGATTGGGCGCTGCTGGAACTGGTGGAGCCGCTGGGCGAGGCGGTGGGCTGGGTGGCGATCGGGGGCGATCCCCAGCCGGGCCAATCCGTCACCGCCGCCGGCTATGGCAAGGACAAGGCCCATGTGCCCATGGCCCATATGGGCTGCGCGGTGATGGAGCGGCGCGGCGGCGTGCTGATCACCGATTGCGACGCCGTCCAGGGCGATTCGGGCGGTCCCGTCCTGGTGTGGCAGGGCGGGCGGCCCACGCTGGCCGCCCTCAACGTCGCGGTTCTGATCGACCGCGCCGACCTGGGGGTGGCGGTGGGGGTGGCCGCCTTCAAGGCCGCCGCTATCCGCCTGGGCGCCGCCGACGGCCGTCCCGGCAGCCTGAGCCAGCCGCTGGACGCCGCCATCCGGGCGCGGGCCGAGGGCAGGTGATGCTGATCGCCCGTCCCGCGTGGGAACAAGCGCGCCGGCGCGTGTCCTGGCGGCGCTCCCGGCGGCCAAAGGCCGCTTGATCAACACGGATACTCCAGACGCATCGAGCGTCACACATGACGCACGCGGGTCTCGTTTTATGTTTGCCGTTCGCCGGGCGCTCGCCGGTTCAAGCCTCCAGCGCGGCGCGATGCAGATCGGCGCTGTCGGCGCCGAAACAGCACAACACCACCTGGGTGAAGAAATCGTCGCCGGCAAGGATTTCGGCCAAGGTGGCGACGGCGATGCGGGCGGCCCGGTCCTTGGGGAAGCGGTAGGCGCCGGTGGAAATGGCGGGAAAGGCGATGGTGCGCGCGGGTAGGGGGCGGGCCAGGGCCAAGCAATTGCGATAGCAGGCCGCCAGCAGCGCGTCGTCATGCGCCGCACCGGTCCAGACCGGCCCGACCGTGTGGATGATCCACCGGGCCGGCAGGCCATGGCCGGCAGTCACCTTCGCCTCGCCGGGCAGGCAGCCGCCCAGGCGGCGGCATTCGGCCAGCAGGGCGGGGCCGGCGGCGCGACGGATGGCGCCGTCCACGCCGCCGCCGCCCAGCAAGGACGAATTGGCGGCGTTGACGATGGCGTCCACCGACAGCCGGGTGATGTCGTCCTCGACAACCACGATGCGCGGGTCCGCCATGGCAACCTCCGTCAGCAGAAGGTGGGTGGGCCGCCGTATTCCGCCAGTTCGACGATGGCGCCGTCGGGGTCGCGCACATAGGCCATGCGCTTGCCCACCGGCACGATATCATTCGGCACGGCGATGATCAGCGGCGGCTCGTCCAGCGTGGCCAGCGCCGCCTCGATATTGCCGACCCGCACCGCGAAATGGCGCAGGCCCACGGTGGAGGGGATGGAATTGGCCGCCAGCGGGCGGCCGTCCGCCTGCTGGAACATCAGCAATTCCACCCGGCAGCCGCCGCGCGGGGCATCCAGGATGACGCAGCGCGCCCGCGCCCCGTCCAGGCCGGTGACCTCGGCGAACCACGGGCCTTCCAGCACCCGGTCCATGATCACCCCAAGCCCCAGCAGGCGGCCGTAGAAGGCGATGGAGCGTTCGGCATCGCTCACCACGATGTTGACGTGGTCCAGGCTGACCATGTTCAGCGCGGCAGGTCGTTGTAGAAGGCGATCAGCAACGGGGCCTTGCGGTTGCGCTCCTGTTCGCCCCGTCCCAGGCTCTGGATCAGCATCTTGACGAACATGCGGTCCACCTTGGGCAGGTCGTAAAAGGCGCGGATGACCAGAAGGTCGCCGGCATGATGATCCAGCGAGTCGATGGCGCTCAGCGCCGCGTCGCGAAAGGCGCCCTGGCGGGCCTGGTCGGCCTTGCTGGCGGGGGCGAATTCCTGCTGATAAATCTGGGTCAGCCGCTGCCAGGCGTCCGAAATCGCCTCGCCGTCATAGCGGATCAGGCGCTGCAGCATGGGAATGTCGGTGTAATAGGGCGGAATGTACTCGTGCCTGGTCCCGTCCTCCTTGAACAATTCCCACGGATTGTCCTC
Organism: Pseudomonadota bacterium; assembly: GCA_023426365.1. Classification (GTDB taxonomy): domain Bacteria; phylum Pseudomonadota; class Alphaproteobacteria; order Rhodospirillales; family Magnetospirillaceae; genus Magnetospirillum. Next base: position 33,609 of record JAFAAW010000097.1, on the reverse strand, counting down.
GGGGCGGATGGTGCCCTTGCCCTTGGCGCTGGCGCGCGCCGGGTCGAAATTCTGCCAGCGCTGATCCCAGTAATGCAGGATGGGATTGTTGGCCTCGCCGGCCAGGATCATGCCCAGCAAGCGCTCGGCGCTGCCTTTCTGCTGCCAGTTGCGGCTGGCGGCCAGTTCCTTGATGCGGCGGGTCGAGCGGATGGACTTGACCACGTACTCGCGCACCACCTTTTCGAACACGGCGCCGAATTGCGGGGCGACGAAGAAGGGGCGCGGAATGTGCGGCCGGGTGCCGGTGCAGGCCAGCGCGGTCAGGGTGCGGCGGGTATGGCGGGCGATGGTCTCGTCGAACAGGGTGGGGAAGTCGCCGGCCTCGATGGGGGTTTCGTCGGCGGCCAGTTCCTCCATCACCGCATCGGTGGTGTTTTCCTCGCTCGGCTGCATGCCGGCCAGCAAGGCCCGCGACAGGTCGAACAGCATCCAGCGTTCCTGGTCGCGCACCGCCTCGTCGCCGGGCGGAAGCAGGGATTCGAACTGGTTGCGGCTGGCGGCGAACACGACGTCGCGGTCGGTCCGTTCCAGCGCTTTCTCCAAGATGACGTTGAAGATCAGCTCGAGCTGGCGCGCGCTGGCCCATTTCAGGGTTTCGGGGTCGGTCATGGTCATGCGCCGCACCAGCAGGATGCGCGTCACGTCCAGACGCTGGGTGATCGCGACCAGTTCAGCGACCTTGGATTCGAACCCCTTGACGTCCATTCCGTCTTAGTCCCGTCCCATTGCGTCCCGCCCGGACCCGTGCCGCCTCCCGCCGGCGATCACGCCGCGGGACACAGGCACAACTCATACCGAGGGCATAACCCACGGCAATCCAACCCGCAAGTGTCGTCGCGCTTTAGCTGCCCAGGTTTTGCACGAATTGCACCAGATAGGGGGCGTTGCGCCGCCGTTCCTGGTCGGAGCGGCCGAAATTGGCGATCAGCCGGCGCAGATATTGCCCGTCGATGCGCGCGAACAGGAAATAGGCCTTGATGGCGAAGAACTCGCCCACATGATCGGGCAGCTTGCTGGCCCACTTCATCAGGCCGTCGCGGAAGGCGCCTTCGCGCGCCTGCTCCTGGCGGGCATTGGGGGTGAATTCCTGTTCGTACAATTGGCTGATCTCGCGCCATGCCTTGGCGAACGCCTCGATCTCGAAGCGCAGCAGGTCCTGCAACAGGGCAAGGTCGTCCTCGTCCGGCGGCGCGTAGCCCGAGCGGGTGGCGTCCTCGCGGAACAGCGGCCACGGATTGTCCTCGGCTTTCGGCTTCTTGCCCTTGGCCGAGCGGAAGGCGCCCCAGCGGGCGTCCCAGTGATGCAGGATGGGGTTGTTGACCTCGCCCGACTGGATGATATCCACCAGCTTGGCGCCCCCCACCTCGGCCCAATTGTAGTTCAGGCCCAGTTGCTGGATATGGCGCGAGGTCCGCATGGCGGGCAGCACCATGCGGCGCAGCACGTCCTCGTAACAGGCGGCGAATTGCGGCGCCAGCAGGAACGGCAGGCGCTCGGGCCGGTCGGTGCTGCGCACCTGGAACAGGCCCAGCATCTTGCGCGAGAAATTGCAGATGGTGTCGTCGAACAGGGTGGGGAAGTCGGTGTACGCCTTTTCCTCGGTCAACTGGCCATCGCCGCCGCGCAGGTTGGACGGCAGCACCACGCGCTCGAGGTCCGGCCCCAATTGCGCCGCGAACAGGGGCGGCGGCTCCTTGATCGGGCTGTTCTGCCGGGCGGTGCGGGCGGGGGCGGGGGCGGGCCCGATGGACAGCAGCTTGTCCAGCGCCGCCTCGTGCTCGGACAGGGGGGCCTGCGGGTTGCCCAGCATCTGGGCGGCAACCTCGCCCAGAACGCGCATGTCCTCCTCACGCGCGGCGGCGGCGCCGGGCGGCAGCATGGGCGCGAAGCCCTGGTCGCGCGCCTCGCGCAGGCGGTCCAGGCCGATGCGCTCGATCGCCTTGGCGATGATGACCGAGAACACCACCTGCAACTGCCGCTCGGTGGCCCAGCGCAGGCTTTCGGGGTCCGCCATGGTCATGCGGCGCAGCAGCAGGATCTGCGGAATCTCAAGGTGCCGGGTGGCGGCAATCAGATTGCCGACCTTGGCCTCGAACGTCTTGTTGTCCTGAGGAGTGCTGCTCATCCCGCCCTCATCGGTCCGGCCCGGCGACGACTCGCCCGTTCCGGCACGTTGATCACCATATCCGTCGCCATTGCAGCGGACATTCTCCCCCCGACCCCGGCGCGTAGCATGGGCCACGCGTCGGGCAGGGTCAATCGGGCCGATCTCGTAGCAGAATGATTAGCGGATGGTAACAATCTCGCCATGGCGGGCACAGGCCGGCTCGGCCAGATCCACGAACGCGTCGGTCACGTCCTCGGGCTGGGCGAGCTTGGTCTCGTCCTCGCCCGGAAAGGCGATGGTGCGCAGGCGGGTGGCGACGACGCCGGGATCGATCAGGTTGATGCGCAGCTTGCTGATGCGCTCGACCTCGGCCGCCCAGGTTTTGACGATCACCTCAAGCGCCGCCTTGCCGGCGGTGTAGACGCCCCAGAACGGCTGCGAGCCGTGCGCCAGATTGTCGGTGACGAAAATGGCGCGCCCGGCGTCGGACGTCCGCAAAAGCGGGTCCAGCGCGCGAATCAGGCGGTAATTGGCGGTGACGTTGATGTCGAACGCCGCCTGAAAGTGCTTTTGGTCCACATGGCCGATGGGCGCCAGGCCGCCGCCGATGTCGGCGGCGTTGCCCACCAGGATGTCCAGGCGGCCGAAACGCTGGTACAGCGCGGCGGCCATCTGGTCGATCTCGTCGAAGCGGCGCAGGTCCAGGGGCACCAGCACGGCCTTGCCGCCGCTGCCGGTGCTTTGGGCGGCGTCGGCGATTTCGTCGTCCAGTTCCTCAAGCGCGCCGATGGTGCGCGCCAGGCACACGACCGTGGCGCCCTCGGCGGCAAAGCGCTTGGCCACCGCGCGGCCGATGCCGCGCGATGCCCCGGTGACCAGGGCGATGCGGCCGTCCAGGCGACCCATTACGATGCCCCCTCGGCCAGAAGCTGGTTGGCGGCCTTGGCGCGCTCCAGATAGTCGGTCGGGCTGACCGGATACTCACCGGTGAAGCAGGCGTCGCAGAATTGCGGCGCCAGCGGGTTGCGGGCGTCCTCGCCCACCGCCTTGTACAGGCCGTCGATGGTGATGAAGGCCAGCGAGTCGACGCCGATCAGCTTGGCCATGCCCTCCAGGTCGTAGCGCGCCGCCAGCAGCTTGTCGCGCTCGGGCGTGTCGATGCCGAAATAGCAGGGGAAGCTGGTGGGCGGCGAGCTGATGCGCATGTGCACTTCGGTGGCGCCCGCCTGACGGACCAGTTCGACGATCTTGCGGCTGGTGGTGCCGCGCACGATGGAATCGTCCACCAGAACCACCCGCTTGCCGGCGATGCTGGCGCGGTTGGGGTTGTGCTTCATCTTGACGCCGGCGTGACGGGTGCGGTCGGTCGGCTGGATGAAGGTGCGGCCCACATAGTGGTTGCGGATGATGCCCAGCTCGAACGGGATGCCGGCTTCGGTGGCATAGCCCAGCGCGGCCGGCACGCCCGAATCGGGCACCGGCACGATCACGTCCGCGGCCACCCCGCTTTCGCGGGCAAGCTGGGCGCCGATGCGCTTGCGCGCCTCGTACACGCTGGTGCCCTCCATGATGGAATCGGGGCGGGCGAAATAGATGTATTCGAAGATGCAGAACCGGCGGCCGCGATTGCCGAACGGACGCAGCGAGCGGATGCCGTCGTCGTTGATGACCACGATCTCGCCCGGCTCCACGTCACGCACGAACTCAGCGCCGATGATGTCCAGCGCGCAGGTCTCGGACGCCAGGATCCAGGCGCCGTCCAGCTTGCCGATCACCAGCGGGCGGATGCCCAGCGGGTCGCGCACGCCGATCACGCTGTCCTTGGTCAGGCAGACCAGCGAATAGGCGCCCTCGATCTGGCGCAGCGCGTCGATCAGCCGGTCTTCCACGGTGGAATACAGGCTGATGGCGATCAGGTGGATGATCACCTCGGTGTCGGTGGTGCTCTGGAACAGGCAGCCGCGCTTCACCAACTGGCGGCGCACGGCGGCGGTGTTGGTCAGGTTGCCGTTATGGGCCAGGGCCAGGCCGCCGAATTCCATCTCGGCGAACAGCGGCTGCACGTTGCGCAGCAGGGTCTCGCCGGTGGTGGAATAGCGCACATGGCCGACCGCGCGGTTGCCCTTGAGCTTGCGGATCACCGCCTCGTTGCCGAAGCAATCCTCCACATGGCCCAGATCACGATGATTGTGGAAGGCCTCGCCGTCGAACGAGACGATGCCGGCCGCCTCCTGGCCGCGGTGCTGGAGCGCATGCAGGCCCAGCGCCACCAGGGCGGCCGCCTCGGCATGACCGTGAATGCCGAAGACGCCGCATTCCTCGCGCAGATGATCGTCGTCGAAGGGATTGGTGGTGAACATGGGTGCCGCCGCTCGCATCACTGGTTGGTTTGGAACAGCCGGTCCATCTGGCTCCGGCTTTCCTTGTCATAGCCTTTCGCCGGCTTGGCCGGCGCCTCGCCCGGCCTGGCCGGGCCGGTCTTGTCCTCGGCCGACGCTGCGGTCGGCTGCGGAGAAACGATCTGGCGGAACTTCTGCTCCGCCTCCATCAGGTCGCGGGCCTCGCTCTTGACCTCGTTGGTCTTGTGCTCGGCGGCGCCGAAATTGTCGGGCGCGATGCCCCGGATCATGGCGGCGCCCCGCTCGAGCCACGGCCGGGTCTTGGCGCCGGCCAGCCAGTCGGGCAGCTCGGGGCCGGCCACCATGGTGATCAGCAGGAAGGCCAGGCTGACCAGCGCGGCGCCCAGGCCCAATCCGAACACGAAGCCCAGCGACGAATCAACGCTGTTGAGCGCGCTGCGGCGCACACGGTCGGAAATGGCCTTGGTGGCGATGGACAGCGCCAGCAACAAGACCAGGAACAGGCTGATGCCGGTCGCCAGGTCGGCGCCCAGCGCAGAATCTATATGGCTGCGGAAGAACGGCCGCGCCATGGGGAAACCGTAAAAAGTGCCGGCGATGGCGCCGATCCAGGCGCCGATGGCCAGTACCTGATGGACGAAGCCGCGGAAGAACGAGAATGCGGCCAAACCCAGCATCACGACGGCGACGATGATGTCCACGGCGGTGAAATTGCCCATGATGGGAGACAGTCTCTCGTCGGCTTCCGGTCGTCACTGGCCGGGGCGGAACAGCCCCAGCAAATCCTGCAAATGCCCGATGGGACGAATCGCCAAAGGACCGCCGGCGGCTTGCGCCTTTCCCTTGCGTGGACTCGCCGGCACCGTGCCTTGGGCGAATCCCAGCTTCGCCGCCTCCTTCAGACGGGCGTCGCCTTGGGCGACCGCGCGCACCTCGCCGGAAAGGCCGATTTCGCCGAATACCACCATGTCGGCGGGAACGGGAACATCGGTGGCGGAAGACACGAGCGCGGCCGCGACCGCGAGATCGGCAGCGGGTTCGGTGATCCGTAATCCGCCGGCGACGTTCAGATAAACGTCATTGCCCGACAAAGCAAGTCCGCATCGTGCATCCAGGACTGCAAGCACCATGGACAGGCGGTTGGAATCCCAGCCCACCACCGCGCGGCGCGGGGAAGACAACGTGCTGGGTGCGACCAGCGCCTGAATTTCAACCAACATGGGCCGCGTGCCCTCGACTCCGGCATAGACGCACGAGCCCGACACGTTGCCGCGCCGTTCGGCCAGGAACAGCGCCGACGGGTTCAGCACCTCTTGCAGGCCGCCGTCGGTCATCTCGAACACGCCGATCTCGTCGGTGGCGCCAAAGCGGTTCTTGACCGCGCGCAGGATGCGGAACTGGTGGCCGCGATCGCCTTCGAAATACAGCACCGTGTCCACCATGTGCTCCAGCACGCGGGGACCGGCGATGGTGCCTTCCTTGGTGACGTGGCCGACCAGGAACAGCACGAAGCCGCGCCGCTTGGCCAGCCGGATCAGCTCGTGGGCGCAGATGCGCACCTGGCTGACGGTGCCGGGGGCTGATTCCACGTTGTCGGCGTACATGGTCTGGATGGAATCGATCACCACCACCTTGGGGGCGTCGGCCACGTCCAGGGTCTGGACGATGTCGCGCAGATTGGTGGCCGAGGCCAGTTGCACCGGCGCCTTGGCCAGTCCCAGCCGCTGCGCGCGCAGACGCACCTGATCGACCGCCTCTTCGCCCGAAATGTAGACCACCGGCACCTGCGACGACAGCGCCGCCGTCGCCTGGGTCAGCAGGGTGGATTTGCCGATGCCCGGATCGCCGCCCACCAGCAGGGCCGATCCCGCCACCAGCCCGCCGCCGCACACGCGGTCCAACTCGCCGATGCGGGTCAGCAGGCGCGGGCGGTCGGCGCTGGTGGCGCCCTCAAGCCCGACGAACTCGATCTTCTTGCCGGGGCGGCCGCCCAGGCCCTTGGGCGCGCTTTCGCGCGCCGCTTCCTCGGCGATGGAGTTCCAGGCGCCGCAGGCTTCGCACTTGCCCGCCCATTTGGCGGTGACGGCGCCGCATTCCTGGCAGACGAAACGGGAGGCGGTTTTTGACAAGATATGGGCCTTTGTGCGGGGCGACGGCCAAGATATGCGCAAACCACGCGCGTTTGGCAAGCATGGCGGCCGTCTTGCCGCCCGGGTGGAAGTGGCTTAGTCTTGCCCCATGGATCACAGCACCCGCGACCGCATTCTGGCGAGCGCCAAGGAAATGGCGCAGCAGCACGGCCTTGCCGGCCTCAGCTTCCGCGATCTGGCGGCCCAGGTGGGCATCAAGTCGGCCAGTGTGCACTACCATTTCCCGGCCAAGGACGATCTGGTGCTGGCACTGGTGCGCGGCCAGCGCGCGGAAACCGCCGCCGCCCTGGACGCCATCGCGCAGCGCGGCGATTTCCATTCCCGCATGGGCGCCTTCGTCGCGCTGTTCCGCAAGCACCTGGACAACGGCAACCGCTTTTGCCTGTGCGGCATGATGGGGGCCGAGGTGGCGGAACTGCCCGAGGCCGCGCGCGACGAACTGGCGGGTTTCTTCACCATGTGCGGCCGATGGGTGGCCGCGCAGATCACCGCCTTCGGCCCTTCGGCCGGGGTGGACCCCCAGGCGCTGGGCAACATGGTGGTCGCCGGGATCGAGGGCGCCATGCTGCTGGCCCGGGTTCGCGGCCATACGGCGGCGTTCGATGAAGCCGTGAACGCTCTGCTCTACCTGCTGACCAACGACTGAACCCTCTGGCCAATCGCCGAGGTCGCGAACGGCATCGTTGCGCCTTTGACAAACGTCGCGGCCCGTGTCTACCTATCGATAGGTAGGCGCGGAGGCCGGGCATGACGGAACGGACGGTGATGCAGGTGGCGGCGTTGACCGCCCTGGCCTTGGTGGCGTGTGCTGCCAATTCCATTCTGTGCCGTCTGGCCTTGACCACCACCGCCATCGACCCGGCCGGTTTCACCCTGATCCGCATCGCCTCGGGCGCCCTGGGCATGGGGGCGGTGGCGCTGTTGGGGGGCAGGGGGGGCAGTTGGCGGGGCGGCAGTTGGGGGGGGGGCATCGCCCTGCTGGGCTACGCAGCCGGCTTTTCCTTCGCCTACACCGCCTTGCCGGCGGGGGCGGGCGCCCTGCTGCTGTTCGGCGCGGTGCAGGCGACGATGATCGTCACCGGCCTGATCCGGGGCGAGCGGCTGGGCTGGGGGCAATGGTGCGGGCTGGCTCTCGCCCTGGCGGGACTTGCAGTGCTGGTGGCGCCCGGCGTCTCCGCCCCACCGCTTGCGGGCGCGGGACTGATGGTCCTGGCAGGGGTGTTCTGGGGCTGGTATTCCCTGCTGGGCTGCAAGGGCGGCGATCCCACTCTGGCGACGGCAGGCAATTTCCTGCGCGCTGTGCCCATGGCTGTGGCGGTGGCGCTGGTCTTTTCCGCCGAGCTGTCCTTCGACCCCAAAGGCGTGCTGTATGGCGTGCTGTCGGGCGCGGTCGCGTCCGGCCTGGGCTACGGATTGTGGTATGCGGTGCTGCCGTCGTTCAGCGCCGCGCGCGGCGCCTCGGTGCAACTCAGCGTGCCCGTCCTCACCGCCGTGATGGCCGTGATGCTGTTGGGGGAAAGCCTCAGCCTGCGCCTGATGCTGTCCGCTGCCGCGGTGCTCGGCGGCATCGCCCTGGTCATCGCCGGGCGGCGGGCCTGAACCGCATCGCAGTTCCATCTTGATCGGGCCTTCGGCCCGCGCGCGTCAGGCGCGCAGTTCCATCTTGATCGGGCCTTCGGCCCGCCCGTGGATGAACTGATCGACGAAGGCGTTGCCGGAATCGTCGATGTCCTTGGCCGACCCCACCCAGATCAGGCGGCCCTTGTACAGCATGGCGATGCGGTCGGCGATCTTGCGGGCCGAGGCCATGTCGTGGGTGATGGACAGCGTGGTGGCGCCCAATTCCTTGGTGCACTTCACGATCAGGTCGTTGATCACGTCGGCCATGATGGGGTCCAGGCCGGTGGTCGGCTCGTCGAAGAAGATGATTTCCGGGCTGGAGGCGATGGCGCGGGCCAGGCCGACGCGCTTTTGCATGCCGCCCGACAGTTCCGACGGGAACAGCTCGCCGGCCGAGGCGGCGAGGCCGACGGCGGCCAGCTTCTCGATGGCGATTTCCTTGGCCTGGGCGCGCGGCATGTTGCGGCCCTGGATCAGGCCGAAGGCCACGTTCTCCCACACTTTCAGGCTGTCGAACAGGGCGGCGCCCTGGAACAGCATGCCGAATTTGCTCAGCATCGCGTCGCGGGCCTTGCCGCGAATGCCGATCACCTCCTCGCCGTCGATGCGGATCGAGCCGCGCTCGGGGCGCAGAATGCCGAGGACGGATTTCAGCATCACCGACTTGCCGGTGCCCGAACCGCCGATCACCACCACGGATTCGCCCTTGGCGATGGACAGGTCGATGCCGTCCAGCACCACCTTGGGGCCGAACGACTTGTGGACGTCGGTCAGTTGGATCTTCGGCGGCGCGGCGTTGGTCATGTGGCTCATTTGCCGAAATACAGGGCGGTGATGATGTAATTAAAGATCAGGATCATGATCGCGGCCGACACCACCGAATTGGTGGTGGCGGCGCCCACGCCCTGGGCGCCGCCCCGCGAATAATATCCGTGGTAGCAGCCCATCAGCGAGATCACGAAGCCGAACACCGCCGCCTTGGTCAGGCCCGAGATGACGTCCAGCGGCTCGAGGTATTCCCAGGTGCGGCTGATATAGGAGGACGGGTTGAAGCCCAGCTTGTAGACGCCGACGATATAGCCGCCGAACACGCCGATGATGTCGGCCACCAGCACCAGGCACGGCACCATCAGCAGGCCGGCCAGCAGGCGGGGCGCCACCAGATACTTGAACGGGTTGGTGGACAGCGTGGTCAGCGCGTCGATCTGTTCGGTCACGCGCATGGTGCCGATCTCGGCCGCCATCGAGGCGCCGATGCGGCCCGCCACCATTAGGCCGGCCAGCACGGGCGCCAGCTCGCGCGTCACCGACAGCACCACCACGGTGGCGACGGCCCCTTCGGCGGCGAAGCGCGAAAAACCGGAATAGGATTGCAGCGCCAGCACCATGCCGGTGAACACCGCCGTCAGGCCGACGACCGGCAGCGAGAAATAGCCGATCTCGATCATCGAGCGCACCATCAGGCGCGGATAGAAGGGCGGGCGCACCATGTGCGACACCGCCACGCCGGCAAAGGCGGACAGACGGCCCACATGGGACAGGAAGCCCAAGAAGATCCGGCCGACGGTGGCAAGGAAGTCCATCAGGCGGCCTCGCCCACATAGGTGCGCAGGTAGCGGCGGCCCAGCGCGGTCAGCACCTCGTAGCCGATGGTGCCGGCATCGCCGGCCAGCGCGTCGGCCGACTGGTGTTCGCCCAGAAGCTCGATCACGGCGCCCGGCCGCGCCCGTTCGGGCGGCAGGGCGCTGACGTCGAAGGTGGTCAGATCCATGGAAATTCGGCCCACGACCGGCACCCGCTCCCCCTCGATGACGCCGAAACCGCGATTGCCCAGCGACCGGAAAATGCCGTCCGCGTAGCCAATGGCGGCAATGGCCACGCGCCCCTTGCGGGTCACGCGGTGCGAGGCACCATATCCAACGGTCATAGGGGTGTCAACGTCACGCACCTGGAGGATGCGGGCGTGCAGACGCACCACGCCGGCCATGGGATTGGGCCGGTCGGGCGTGGGATTGAGGCCATAAAGCGCGGCCCCCGGACGCACCAGATCGAAATGGTAGTCCGGCCCCAGGAAGATGGTGGAAGACGCGCCCAGGCTGCGCCGCGCCCCCAGCCCAAGGCGGCCCGACAGGGCGGCGAAGCGTTGCAACTGGTCGGGGTTCTTGGGGTGGTCGGCCTCGTCGGCGCAGGCCATGTGGCTCATCACCAGCACGGTGTCGATGCCGGCCAGCAGCGTGGGATCGGCGGCCAGACGCTCCACCGCCGGTGCATCCAGGCCCAGGCGGCTCATGCCGGTGTCCACGTGCAGCGCGGCCGCCAGCCGGCGGCCGGTGGCGGCGCCATAGCCCGCCCACAGGCCGATCTGTTCCAGGCTGTTGAGCACCGGGGTCAGGCGATGCTCGGCCAGATCGCCGGCGCTGCCGGGCAGCGGCCCGCCAAGCACGTGAATGGTGCCGTCGGACAGCGTCTGGCGCAGCGCGACGCCCTCGTCGATGGTGGCGACGAAGAAGGTGCGGCAGCCGGCGGCGGCCAGGGCAGGGGCCAGACGGTCGGCGCCCAGGCCATAGGAATCGGCCTTGACCACCGCCGCCGCCTCGCATCGGGCGCCCACCTTGTCGCGGATCAGGCGCCAGTTGGCGACCACGGCATCGACGTCGATGGTAAGGAAGGCCGTGGCGCGGTCAAAGGCGGTCATCAGTACCCCGGTTCGTCGTCGTGATGGTGGGTGTCCAGGTTGCCGAACTTGGTGAACTCGCCCTGGAACGACAGCCGCACGGTGCCGACCGGGCCGTGACGCTGCTTGGCGATGATGACTTCGGCGGTGTTGACCACCTCCATCAGCCGCTTGTGCCAGGAATCGTAGCGCTCGTTGAACTTTTCCTCGGATTCCTCGGGGCGGCGGCCCGGCTCGGCGCGTTCCAGATAGTATTGTTCGCGGTACACGAACATCACCACGTCGGCGTCCTGCTCGATCGAGCCCGATTCGCGCAGGTCCGACAATTGCGGGCGCTTGTCCTCGCGCTGCTCCACCGCGCGGCTGAGCTGCGACAGCGCGATCACCGGGACGTCCAGTTCCTTGGCCAGCGCCTTCAGGCCGCGGGTGATCTCCGACACTTCCTGCACGCGGCTTTCCGCCGTGGCCGCGCTGCCGCGCAGCAATTGCAGGTAGTCCACCACCACCAGCCCCAGGCCGTGCTGGCGCTTGAGGCGGCGCGAGCGGGTGCGCACGGCCGAGATGCTGAGCGCCGGGGTGTCGTCGATGAACAGCGGCAGCTTGTTGAGTTCCTGGGCGGCGATCACCAGGCGCTCGAACTCGTCGTTGCTCATTTCGCCCTGGCGAATCTTGTGCGACGAGATCTCCGCCTGTTCGGCCAGTATTCGGCCGGCCAATTGCTCGGACGACATTTCCAGCGAGAAGAAGGCGACCACGGCGCCGTCCACCGCCTTCTTGTTGCCGACCGCGTCCATCTCCTCCTTGTAGGCCTTGGCGGCGTTGAAGGCGATGTTGGTGGCCAGCGAGGTCTTGCCCATGGACGGACGGCCCGCCAGGATCAGCAGGTCCGAGGGGTGCAGGCCGCCCAGGCGGGTGTCCATGTCGATCAGGCCGGTGGGCACGCCCGACAGCTTGCCCTGGCGCTTGTGGGCCGCCTCGGCTTGCTTGATGGTTTCCACCAGAACGTTGCCGAACGCCTCGAATCCGCCCTCGGTCTCGCCGGTGGTGGCCAGTTCGTACAGCTTGGCCTCGGCGGTGCCGATCTGGTCCATGGCCGCGCGCTCGATCTGCACCTCGAAGGCGTCGTTGACCATGTCCTGGCCCAGCGCGATCAGTTCGCGCCGGAGATGCAGGTCGTGGATCAGCTTGCCGTAATCCTCGGCGTTGATGATGGACACCACCGCATTGGCAAGCTGGGCCAGATATTGGGTGCCGCCGATCTCGGCCAGGCCGCCGTCGCCGTCGAAATAGGTCTTCAGCGTCACCGGGTTGGCGATCTGGCCGCGTTCGATCAGCTTGCCGCAGGCGGCGAAGATGCGCCCGTGCACGGGGTCGGCGAAATGCTCCGCGCGCAGGAATTCCGACACCTTTTCGAAGGCGCGGTTGTTGAGCAGGACGGCGCCCAGCAGGGCCTGCTCGGCCTCGTAATTGTGGGGCGGTGTGCGGAAGCCGGCGGCGTCGCCGGACGTCGGTTGGGAGGTCAGGGCGGACATGGTGCGGCAGGTTAGCAGATTGCCGCCCCCGTGTGAGAGGGGAAGTTATCCACAGGCTGTGGAACCTGTGGACAGACCCGGGCGGCCCGCCGCCCTATGCCGCCCTATGCCACCTCGGCGCCCTATGCCACCTCGCTGTCCATGCTGACCGCCACCGGCAGGGCCGGGCGCTCGCGTTCGCCGATGTAGTCGCGGGTGGTCGGCACCGCATGGCGGTCCTTGGCGACCTGGATCTGGAACACCATCAGCGACAGCCGGCGAAAGCCGATCTCGCATCCCGACAGATAGGCCTCCCACATGCGGCAGAACCGCTCGTCGTACAATTCGGCGGCCCGTTCGCGGTTGCCCAGGAAGCGCAGCCGCCATTCCCGCAGCGTTTCGGCGTAATGCAGGCGCAGCACCTCGACGTCGCAGGTCAGCAGGCCCTGGCGTTCGACCTGGCGCAGAACCTGGGACAGGGCAGGGGTATAGGTGCCGGGGAAGATGCGGCGGCGGATCCACGGGTTGTTGCCGCCCGCATCCATCTGCCCGACGCTGTGCAACAGGGCGACGCCCTGCGGCGTCAGCAGGTCGCGGACCTGGCGGAAGAAGCGGCGGTAATGGGGCGGCCCCACATGCTCGAACATGCCGACCGAGACGATGCGGTCGAAGCTGCCGTGCAGGGTGCGGTAATCCATCAGCTCGAAGCGCACCCGCCCGGCCAGCCCCGCCTGTTCGGCGCGGCGCCGGGCCACCGCCAATTGTTCGGCGGACAGCGTGATGCCCAGCACCTCGACCTGGGCGGTGCGGGCCAGATGCAGCGCCAGCCCGCCCCAGCCCGAGCCGATGTCCAGCACCCGCTGGCCGTCCTCCAGCAGCAGCTTGGCGGCGATGTGGCGCTTCTTGGCGGCCTGCGCCTCCTCCAGCGCTTGGCCGCGATGGGTGAAATAGGCGCAGGAATATTGCATGTCCTCGTCAAGGAACAGGCGGAACAGTTCCTCGGACAGGTCGTAATGGTGCGACACCCGCTTTTGCGCCAGCCGGGCCGGGTTGTAATGCTCCCACGCCAGGAACGCCTGTCCCAGCGCGTGATAGAGCCGCCGCCCGGCGGCAAAGCCGGTTTCGGCCAGATTGGCGCAGCAGATGTCGAGGAATTGATGGAAGGTGCCGGCCTCCATCACCAGGGTGCCCTCGGTATAGGCCTCCAGCAGGTGGAAATGGGGCGCCAGGAAGATGCGGCGTTCGGTCGCGGCATCGGTGATGCGCACCACCACCTCGGGCGGGCTGCCGTCGCCGAAGTCGCGGCGATGGCCGGCATGGTCGATCAGGCGCAGCGCGCCGCGGCGGATCAGGTGACCGAACAGCAGATCAAGCAGACGCATGGCGGCATTCTCCCCGTTCACCCACAAGGTTGGGAAGACGGGCACCGCCCGCAACGATGCCGAACGTATTGCGCCGCACATGCGAAAGCGCCGGAGGGAAGCGTGCTTCCTTCCGGCGCCTAAGCGATACGGGTCCTGGACCGATGGGGACGTAAGCCCCCGAGAGGTCCGAGGCTTACGCCTCGGTGGTCTCTTCGGTCTCGGTGGCCTCGTCCTCGGCCTCGACCTCAGCCTCGGCGGACTGCTCGGCGGCAGCCTCCTCGGCGGCGGCGGCGGCGCGCTCGGCCTCTTCCTGCGAACGGGCGACGGTCACGGTGACGGTGACGGTCACTTCCGGGTGCAGGGCGACACGGACCGGGTAGGAACCCAGGGTCTTGATCGGGCTGTCCAGGTTGACCTGGTTGCGCTCGATGGTGAAGCCGGCGGTCTTGACCGCGTCGGCGACGTCGCGGCCCGACACCGAACCGTAGAGCTGACCGCCTTCGCCGGCCTGGCGAACCATCAGCACCTTGAGGCCTTCCATCTTGCCGGCGACGGCCTGGGCCTCATCGCGACGCTTCAGGTTGATGGCCTCCAACTGGGCGCGCTGCTTTTCGAAGAAGGCAAGGTTGTCCTTGTTGGCGCGCAGCGCCTTCTTCTGGGGCAGCAGGAAATTGCGGGCGAAGCCAGGCTTGACCTTGACCACGTCGCCCATCTGACCGAGCTTCTCGATCCTCTCGAGCAGGATGACTTCCATTCTATCCCTCCATACCGCCGCCGCTGTCGGGGCGGCGGAACCTCATCGTCCAGAACCTTACCAGTCCCAGCCCGGCGACCGCCGCGGCGGCCCAGCCGAAGGCCAGGATCAACAACCCGTACGTCGCCGCGAGCAACAAGCCCGCGTTGGGCCGTCCCTGCGCCCAGCGGTGGATGCCCGCCAGCCCCAGGAACATGAAGGGGATCAGCAGCACCGCGACCGCGTTGGCGGCCACATAGCCCACGTCACCCCCGACCACGATCGCCAGCAGGCCCATGATCGCCAGCGCATAGGCCGGCCAGTCGGGCAGCCACAGCTCCCGATAGGCCGGCAACGGCCGGCGCGCATGGCCCAGTCGGGCCAGCAATCCCTGCGCCCCGCAGGCGTTCACCACCACCATGATCAGCCACGATCCCATGACCATGGCCGGAAACAGCGGCGTCCAGAACTCGGCCACCTTGGCCCGCTGGTCGGCGGGCAGTTCGGCGGCCATCATGTCGAGGCCGGTGACCAAAAGCTTGGTCACGCTGCCCTCGACCCCTTCGGGGCTGCCGGCCATCAGCACCGTGCCGCAAAGCATCAGTGCCAGACCGGCGGCGGTCAGCCATGCCAGGACAAGTCCCGGCGGGTACCAGTGCACCGACCCGTCCTGGCCGTTACGCCACAACAAGGCCCGGTTCGTCACCACCAAGGTCGGCAGCAAGGCCGCCACGGCGAACGGCAGGGCGGAAAACGCCCCCGTTACCGCCGCAACTGCGGCCGTTGCCGCCACACCGGCGGTCAACGCGGCCCTCATTCCCCACGCCAGCCCCGCCATCATCAGCGGAAGCGGCGCGGCGTACGAGAGCACGGCACCCAACGCTATGCCCTTTGCCAGCGACAGGAACATCAGTGCGGAAAGCAATCCCGCCGCCAGCGCAAGGCCGAGTTGCCGATTCACCGGCAGAACACCATCAGACCGGTCTTACTTCACCACGTAGGGAAGCAGACCCAGGAAGCGGGCGCGCTTGATGGCCTGGGCCAGTTCGCGCTGCTTCTTGGCCGACACCGCGGTGATGCGGCTGGGCACGATCTTGCCGCGCTCGGAGATGAAGCGGCTCAGCAGCTTGGTGTCCTTGTAGTCGATCTTCGGCGCGTTGGCGCCGGAGAACGGGCAGGTCTTCCGGCGACGGAAGAACGGACGGCGGGCGCCGGCGGCAGCGCGCGGACGTTCGGTCTTGACTTCGCTCATCACTCACCTCCCTCGGCGCGACGCGGACGGTCCTCGCGCGGGCCGCGGTCGTCCCGCGGGCCGCGGTCGTCACGGCGCGGACGGTCGTCGCGGCTGTTCTTGGCCTGCATCATGGCCGACGGGCCTTCCTCGAGCTCCTCGACGCGGACGGTCAGGTAGCGCAGCACGTCCTCGTTCAGGGACATCTGGCGCTCCATCTCCTTCACGGCGGCGGAGGGCGAGTCGATGTTGAGCAGCACGTAATGCGCCTTGCGGTTCTTCTTCACGCGATAGGCGATGTTGCGCAGACCCCAGAATTCCTTCTTGGCGACGTTGCCGCCGCCCTGGGTCAGCACATTGGAGAATTCCTCGACCAGGGCTTCGACCTGCGGGGCCGAAACTTCCTGACGCGCGAGGATCACGCATTCATACAAAGGCATTCTTATGAACCCTTCTGGCTTTTCTCTTCCCATCGCCCCACCATGGGGAAACGGGCATAGCCGGAACCCTCCCATGTGGGAGTGCCGGCAAGGGATGAAGCCGCGCAATATACATGAAGCGCCCGGCGCTGCAAGTTAATTAGCGGGTCGGCGCCGGGGCGCTCCCCATTCCCCTTGACAGCCCCCCTGCGCCTCTGTTCCCTCTCCACCGTTTTCGAGATTCCCAGGGGTGAGCAAGATGTCCCGCGCATTCGTCTTTCCGGGTCAGGGTTCCCAGGCCGTCGGCATGGGCCGCGAATTGGCCGAGGCTTTCGCCGAAGCCCGCCACGTCTTCGAAGAGGTGGACGAGGCGCTGGGCCAAAACCTGTCCAAGCTCATGTTCGAGGGGCCGGACGACGCGCTGACCCTGACCGAGAACGCCCAGCCCGCCCTGATGGCGGTGTCCATGGCTGTGGTGCGCGTGCTGGAAGGCCAGGGCAAGCTGGATCTGGCCAAGGCCGCGACCTTCGTCGCCGGCCACAGCTTGGGCGAATATTCGGCGCTGGCCGCCGCCGGCACCTTTTCCCTGGCCGACACCGCGCGCCTGTTGAAGCTGCGCGGCCAGAGCATGCAGAAGGCCGTGCCCGTGGGTGTCGGCGCCATGGCCGCCTTGCTGGGCAGCGAGTACGAGCAGGCGCGTGAAATCGCCGCCGCCGCCGCCGAAGGCCAGGTGTGCGAGGCCGCCAACGACAACGGCGCCGGCCAGGTGGTGGTGTCGGGCCACAAGGAGGCGGTCGAGCGCGCCATCAAGATCGCCGGCGAAAAGGGCATCAAGCGCGCCGTCCTGCTGCCGGTGTCCGCCCCCTTCCATTGCGCCCTGATGCAGCCCGCCGCCGACGCCATGGCCGAAGCGCTGGCCAAGGTCGAGATGAAGGCGCCCAAGGTGCCGGTGGTCGCCAACGTGGTCGCCTCGGCCGTGTCCGACCCCGAAGCGATCCGCGACCTGCTGGTGCGTCAGGTCACCGGCACCGTGCGCTGGCGCGAGGGAGTCCTTTATATGAAGGAACAGGGCGTGAGCCAGTTGGTCGAATTGGGCGCCGGCAAGGTGCTGTCCGGTCTGGCCAAGCGCATCGACAAGGAACTGTCCGGCGTCAACGTGGGCACGCCGGCCGATATCGAAGCCTTCCTGGCTTCTCTGTAAGGGGGGAAACTCGCATGTTCGATCTTACCGGCAAGACCGCACTGGTCACCGGCGCCTCGGGCGGCATCGGCGGCGCCATCGCCAAGGCCCTGCATGCCGCCGGCGCCACCATCGCCATCCACGGCACCCGCCGCGAGGCGCTGGACGCCCTGGCCGCCGAGCTGGGCGCCAATGGTGAGGGGCGCGTCCACGTGCTGCCCGCCAACCTGTCCAAGCCCGAGGAAGTGGAGCAACTGGCCAAGGATGCCGAGGCGGCCATGGGGTCGCTGGACATCCTGGTCAACAATGCCGGCATCACCAAGGACGGCCTGATCCTGCGCATGAAGGACGAGGATTGGGATGCGGTCATCAACGTCAACCTGACCGCCGCCTTCCGCCTGTGCCGCGCCGCCGTCAAGGGCATGATGAAGCGCCGCTCGGGCCGCATCATCAACATCACCTCCATCGTCGGCGTCACCGGCAATCCGGGCCAGGTCAATTACTGCGCCTCGAAGGCCGGCATGATCGGCATGACCAAGGCGCTGGCCCAGGAAGTGGCCAGCCGCAACATCACCGTCAACGCCGTGGCGCCGGGCTTCATCGCCACCGCCATGACCGACGAGCTGAACGACGAGCAGAAGGCGCGCATCAACGCCCAGATCCCGGCCGGCCGCATGGGCACGTCCGAGGAAATCGCGGCGGCCGTTCTTTATCTGGCCTCGAACGAGGCGGCCTATGTCAGCGGTCAGACCCTGCACGTCAACGGCGGCATGGCCATGATCTGACGCGGGCGCGGCGGGGCGGTACATCCGGCCCGCCGCTCGCCTGCCGGTCCAAACCCAACACATGGTGTTCCAGTGCTGGTAACGGGCCAAAAAGTATGTTAGGTACGGGCCACTTTCCGCCGGTTCGGGGGCTTTCCGCCACCGGTCGCGGGACCCTGGTCATTCAACTGGCACCATAAGACTTCCGAGGGAATTCAAATGAGCGACGTCGCCGAGCGGGTTAAGAAGATTGTTGTCGAGCACCTGGGCGTGGAAGAGGCCAAGGTGACCGAGAACGCCAGCTTCATCGACGACCTGGGCGCTGACAGCCTCGACACCGTCGAGCTGGTCATGGCTTTCGAGGAAGAGTTCGGTTGCGAAATCCCCGATGACGCTGCCGAGAAGATCCTGACCGTCAAGGACGCGATCGACTTCATCTCGAAGGCCGCGTAAAGGTTGGTCTGGGGCGTCGAACCCGAAGGGGGGCGGCGCCCTTTTTCTAAGTACAGCAACGGGACCTTCGCATGAGACGTGTTGTCGTCACCGGACTCGGCATCGTCAGCCCGCTGGGCTGCGGCGTCGAGCACACCTGGAAGCGCCTCATCAACGGTGAGTCCGGCATCCGCGCCATCGAGCATTTCGACGTTTCCGACCTTGCCGCCAAGATCGCGGGCGTGATCCCGCGCGGCACCGGCGAGAACGAACTGGATATGGACAAGGTCGTTCCCGCGAAGGAACGCCGCCGCATGGACGATTTCATCGTCTATGGCCTGGCCGCCGCGCAGGAAGCCATCGAGGATTCCGGCTGGAAGCCCCAGGACGACGAAAGCCGCGAGCGCACCGGCGTGATGATCGGCTCGGGCATCGGCGGTCTGCCGGCCATTGCCGAGGGCGCCCTGACGCTGAAGGATAGCGGCCCGCGCCGCGTCTCCCCGTTCTTCATTCCGTCGGCCCTGATCAATCTGGTCTCGGGCCACGTCTCCATTCAATACGGTTTCAAGGGGCCGAACCACGCCGTGGTGACCGCCTGCGCCACCGGTGCCCACGCCATCGGTGACGCCGCCCGCCTGATCATGTTCGGCGATGCCGACGTCATGGTCGCCGGCGGCGCCGAGGCCGCCGTCTGCCGCCTGGGCATCGCCGGCTTCGCCGCGTGCAAGGCGCTGTCCACCGCCCGCAACGACGAGCCGCAGGCCGCGTCCCGTCCGTGGGACAAGGACCGCGACGGCTTCGTCATGGGCGAGGGCGCCGGCGTCCTGGTCCTGGAGGAGCTGGAGCACGCCCGTGCCCGCGGCGCCAAGATCTATGGCGAGGTGATCGGCTACGGCATGTCCGGCGACGCCTATCACATCACCGCCCCGGCCGAGGACGGCAACGGAGCGTTCCGCGCCATGCAGGCCGCGCTCAAGCGCGCCGAACTCCAGCCCGGCGACATCGATTACATCAACGCCCACGGCACCGCGACCATGGGCGACGTGATCGAGCTGGGTGCGGTCAAGCGCCTGTTCGGCAACGCCATCAACACGGTGTCCATGAGCTCGACCAAGTCGGCCATCGGCCACCTGCTGGGCGCCGCCGGCGCGGTCGAGGCCATCTTCTCGCTGCTGGCCATCCGCGACCAGATCGCGCCGCCCACCCTCAATCTGGACAACCCGGACGAGGGCTGCGACATCGACCTGGTGGCCAAGGTCGCCAAGAAGCGCGAGATCAAGTACGCCATGTCGAACTCGTTCGGCTTCGGCGGCACCAATGCCTCGCTGATCTTCGCCAAGGCCCCCTAAGGCCCGGCAGGACAAGGTTACGAAGGCCCCCTTGCGCCGCATGGGGGCCTTCTTCGTTCTGGGATGGAACGATGCGCACGGTCTGGAAAATCGTTTTCGCGCTGGCGGTCGCCGTGGTGGCCATCGCCACCTGGGCGGCCCTGGAAGGGCACCGCCGCTTCACCCGCCCCGGCCCGCTGGCCGAGGCCACCAATGTGGTGATCGCCAAGGGATCGGGGCTGGAGGCCATCGCCCGCCAGTTGGCCGCCGCCGGCGTGGTGCCCGACCCCTACAGCTTCGTGATCGGGGCCAAGCTGCGCCAGGTGACGTTGAAGGCGGGCGAATACGCCTTTCCCGCCCATGTGACGCCGCGCGACGCCATGGCCATGATGGCCGACGGCCGCACGGTGGTCCACAAGCTGACCATCGCCGAGGGGCTGACCGTGCGTCAGGTGCTGCAGGAGGTGGAGGAGGCCGAGTATCTGGCCGGCACCGTCAGCCGCAAGCCGGCGGAGGGCAGCCTGCTGCCGGAGACCTGGCATCTGTCGCGCGACGACAGCCGCGACGAGGTGGTGGCGCGCATGGAGAAATCCATGCGCCAGATGCTGGATCAGGCATGGGCGGGCCGCGCGCCCGACCTGCCGCTGACCAGCAAGGAACAGGCGCTGGTGCTGGCTTCGATCGTCGAGCGCGAGACGGGCGTCAAGTCCGAGCGTCCGCTGGTGGCGGCGGTGTTCCTGAACCGCCTGCGCCTGGGCATGCGGCTGCAATCGGACCCCACGGTGATCTATGGCGTGTCGGGCAAGCTGGGCGTCCTGGACCGCCCCATCAGCCGCGCCGACCTCGACAACCCGCATCCGTGGAACACCTATGTCCATGACGGCCTGCCGCCGACGCCCATCGCCAATCCCGGTCGGGCCAGCATCGAGGCGGTGCTGAATCCGGCCAAGTCGGACGCGCTGTATTTCGTGGCGGACGGCACCGGCGGGCACGTCTTCGCTCGCAGCCTGGACGAGCATAACCGCAACGTCGCCAAATGGCGCAAGATCGAACGCGAGCGGCGCGGCCAATAAATCTCTGCATGGCCCCATGCGATTTGACGATTGGTGGCCGGGCGGGGCAGGGGACTAGGGTTGTTTGCATCCGCAACATCCCTTGGACCCGCACATGCGCACCAAGCCCATGTTCCGCCGCCTGATGGCGGCGCTGCCCCATGAGGGTGAGCGCCGTTTTCAGGCCGACGGCATTTCCATGCAGATCACCCGGCACGACACGCCCTACACCATCATCTCGGTGCTGGTGAAGGCCAATGGTCACAACGCCTGGGTGACGGTGGAATCCGACGCCGGCGAGGTGACCTTGCATCACCCGCGCAACGTCGATCTGGTCGATAAGGCGCTCGACAAGTTCGTCGCCTGAGGCGGTCCGCCGCCATTCGTCACAAGGGCGCAGGGGATATGAAGGCGGCAAGGCTCGCGGCCTCATATCCCCTGCGCCCTTGTGACGTTTCGGGAGGTGCGCGGTCAGGCCAGCAGGTGCCAGACCAGCAGTGCCGCCGCCAGCCACAGCATCATCACCATCAGCAATCCCCAGCCGCTCTTGCCCGGGCGGTCCATTTGGGCTGCGCGGGCGCGCGCCTCGTCCATCACCTCGGCCGGGATCAGGCGCAAGGCCAGCCAAATGCCGGCCGGCACGATGATCAGGTCGTCCAGATGTCCCAGGATGGGGATGAAATCGGGGATCAGGTCGATGGGCGACAGCGCATAGGCCACCACGGCGACCGCCAGCAATCTTGCCGCCCACGGCGTGCGCGGGTCGCGGGCGGCGATCATCACCGCCAGCGTGTCGCGCTTGAGCGCCCGCAGCCGGGCGGCAAGGCCGCCCGCCAAGCTCACGCCTCCAGCTTTTTCAGCATGTCGGCGGTGATCAGGGTGACGCCCTTGTCGGTGCGGTCGAACCGCTTGGCGTCCAGTTCCGGGTCCTCGCCGACCACCAGGCCGGGCGGGATGACGCAGCCCTGGTCCACGATGCACTTCTTGAGGCGTGCATGGCGGCCGATGTCGCAATCGGGCAGCACCACCGTGTCCTCGACCAGCGAATAGGAATTGACGCGCACGTTCGAGAACAGCATGGAGCGGCGCACCACGGCGCCCGAGATGACGCAGCCGCCCGAGACCAGCGAATCCACCGCCATGCCCCGGCGGGTGTCATTGTCGAACACGAACTTGGCCGGCGGCAACTGGGCCTGATAGGTCCAGATGGGCCAGTTGGTGTCGTACAGGTTCAGCGCCGGCGTCACCGTGGTCAGATCGACATTGGCCTCCCAATAGGCGTCGATGGTGCCGACGTCGCGCCAGTAATGTTCCTTGGCGCCGTCGTGCATGACGCACGAATCCTGGAAGGGGTGGGCGATGACCTTATGCTTGCCGATCAGCTTGGGGATGATGTCCTTGCCGAAATCGTGCTCGGTCCCGGGCTGGCTGGCATCCAGGTTCAGGCGGTCGTACAGGAACTGGGCATTGAAGATGTAGATGCCCATGCTGGCCAGCGCCCGATCGGGCTTGCCCGGGGCATGCTGGGGATTGGCCGGCTTCTCGTCGAAGCGCACCACGTTGTCGTCGCCATCCACCGCCATGACGCCGAAGCCCTTGGCATCCTCGATCGGCACCTCCAGGCAGGCGACGGTGACATCGGCGCCGCGGGCCAGATGGTGGGCCAGCATCTTGCCGTAATCCATCTTGTAGATGTGGTCGCCGGCCAGGATCAGCACGTATTCGGGGCGATGTTCGCGGATGATGTCCAGGTTCTGGTACACCGCATCCGCCGTGCCCTTGTACCAGTTCTCGCCCTCGGTGCGCTGCTGGGCGGGCAACAGTTCGATGAACTCGTTGAACTCGCCGCGCAGGAAGCCCCAGCCGCGCTGGATGTGCTGCAGCAGGGAATGGGCCTTGTACTGGGTCAGCACGCCGATGCGGCGGATGCCCGAATTGATGCAGTTGGACAGGGTGAAGTCGATGATGCGGAACTTGCCGGCGAACGGGATGCCCGGCTTGGCATGCCAGTCGGTCAGCGCCTTGAGCCGCGAGCCGCGGCCGCCCGCCAGCACCAGCGCCAGCGTCCGGCGCAGGCGCAGATTGACCTCGATGTCGTGGCTCACCCGATCCTGAGGCTCCATCATCAGCACGTCTCTCCAAGATGTCTTGCGAGCTCTGGCACCGTCCCCCCGGAGCCGGATAAGGACCGTGCCATAGATCGACTAGCGGTACAACAGTCGCTCAAGCAGATCTCCCTTCCTTCATTTACGGGTAATACGGGTGGCGAAGCGGCTTTCACGGAACATCATCCTGGGCTAGGCTTGGCCTTTGACGGCAAGTGCAGGCGACGGGAGGCCCCATGCGCGTATTGTTCGCTTCGTCCGAGGTATTCCCGCTGGTCAAGACCGGCGGCCTGGCCGATGTGTCCGGCGCGCTGCCGGCGTCGCTGATCGCTGCCGGACAGGATGTGCGCGTGCTGCTGCCCGGCTATGCCGCCGCCATGGACAAGGCCGAGGACAAGCGCGACGTGGGCGGCTTGGGCGATCCGCTGGGCCTAGGCGTCGAGGCGCGGCTGGTGGAAGGGCGCCTGCCGGGGTCCGGCGTGCCGGTGTGGCTGATCGATTGTCCGGCGCTTTACCATCGCTCGGGCGGTCCCTATCAGGACGCGGACGGCGCCGATTATGCCGACAACGCCCTGCGCTTCGGCCTGCTGTCGTGGGCGGCCGCCCATCTGTGCACCGGCGGCTCGCCGGTGCCGTGGTGGCCCGACGTTCTTCATTGCCACGACTGGCAGACCGGCCTGGCGCCCGCCTATCTCAAGGCGTGGGACGTGGCCGACCGCCCCGCCACGGTGTTCACCATCCACAACATCGCCTATCAGGGCCAGTTCCCGGCCGAGACCGTGCCGCGGCTGGGCCTGCCGTGGGACTTCTATTCCATGGCCGGGCTGGAATACTGGAACACCATGTCGTTCCTGAAAGCCGGTCTGGTCTATAGCGACAAACTGACCACCGTCAGCCCGCGTTATGCCCGGGAAATCCAGTCCGCGCCCCATGGCTGCGGCATGGAGGGCCTGCTGGCCGAGCGCTCGGCCGATCTGGTCGGCATCCTGAACGGCGCCGATTACGGCGTGTGGACGCCGGAAAATGACACCTATCTGGACCATCGCTACGCGCCGTTGGATCACGTGGCCGGCAAGGCCGCCAACAAGGCGGCGCTTCAGGCCGAGCTGGGGCTGGAACAGAACCCCGAGGCGCCGCTCCTGGTGATCGTCAGCCGCCTCAACGACCTCAAGGGCATGGACCTGGTGCTGGCGGTCCTGCCGGCCATCCTGCGCCAGGGCGCCCAATTGGCGGTGGTGGGCACCGGCGACCGCGCGCTCGAGGACGGGTTCAAGGCGGTGGCCGCCGCCAACCCGTCGCAGGTCGCGGTCAATATCGGCTATTCCGAGGCGCTGGCCCATAAGCTGATGGCGGGCGGCGACATTCTGGTGATGCCGTCGCGCTTCGAGCCGTGCGGCCTGACCCAGTTCTATGCCATGCGCTACGGCACCATTCCGTTGGTGCACGTCACCGGCGGCTTGGCCGACACCGTGATCGATACCAGCTATGACGGGCTGATGACCGGCACCGCCACCGGCTTCGCCTTCGAACACGCCAATGCCGGCGCCTTCCAGTGGACGGTGGAACGCGCGCTGGGCATGTACCGGCAAAAGGATCAGTGGCGCAAGGTGCAGTTGTCCTGCGTCACCCAGGACTTCACCTGGGAACGGTCGGCGGCCCGCTATGTCGAGCTGTACCGCGCGCTGACCGGCGGCAAGATTTAGGATCGCCTCGCATGCCCGCTGTTGCCCTGATCGCCGATATCGGCGGAACCAACGCCCGCTTTGCCCTGGTGGATGAACACGGCCGCACCAGCGAGCCCATGGTGGTGCGCTGCGCCGACCATGCCGGCCCGGCCCAGGCGGCCCAGGCGTTCCTGAACGCCCAAGGGACGGACGTGCGTCCGTCGCGCGCCGCCTTTGCCGTGGCTTCGCCCATTACCGGCGACATGGTGGACCTGACCAATTCCGCCTGGCACTTCTCCATCGATCAGGTGCGGCGCGACCTGGGCCTGGATCACCTGGACGTCATCAACGACTTCACCGCCGTCGCCCTGTCGGTGCGCCATCTGGGGCCGGAACACCTGCTCAAGGTGGGGGGCGGGGCGGGGGCGGCCGGCAGCCCCATCGCCGTGCTGGGGCCGGGAACCGGGCTGGGGGTGTCCGCGCTGGTGCCCGACAGCTCGGGCCGCTGGACGGCGCTGGCCACCGAAGGCGGGCATGTCACCCTGGCCGCCGCCAATGCGCGCGAGGATGCGGTGCTGGACTGGCTGCGCCAGCGCTTCGGCCACGTATCGGCCGAACGCGTGCTGTCCGGTCCCGGTCTGGTCAATCTCTACGACGCCCTGGCCGCCATCCACGGCGTGCCGGCGGCCTATTCCACCCCCGACGCCATCTCGGCGCGCGGGCTGGACGGGTCGTGCCCGCTGTGCCGCGAATCGCTGGACCTGTTCTTCGCCATCCTGGGCACGGTGGCCGGCAACCTGGCCTTGACCGTGGGCGCGCGCGGCGGCGTCTATGTGGCCGGCGGCATCCTGCCGCGCATGCGCGACGCATTCGCCCAATCCGCCTTCCGCCGCCGCTTCGAGGACAAGGGACGCTTCCAGGACTACCTGACGCCCATCCCCACTTGGCTGGTCATCCATCCCCAGCCCGCCTTCGCCGGCCTGGCCGGTCTGGTGTCGGCGGCCTAGAACTCGCGCGGCGCCCGGGCAGGGCGCCACCGGCGGAGCCTCGCAAACGGCTCGGAAACGATGACGGCGGCGTCCCTGACAGGGGCGCCGCCGTCATCGTTCATGGGCGGTTCATGACGGTTGCGACATGGTCACGGCGGACGGAGGACGCAACCGGGCCGCTGGCCCACGGAGAAAACACATGCTCACCAGGATCGTGGGGGCGCTTGCTCTTGCCGTCGTCGTTCCCGCCACCGCCGTGGTCGCCGCCGACCACAGCCATTCCCACGGCGCCGCCGCGACGGTCGCGCCAGGCACCGGCAAGATGGCCACGGACGCGGCGCTGCGCCAGGGCATGGAGGGCATCCGCACCACCATGGTCGCGGCCCTGGCCAAGCGTCCCGGTCCCGCCGACTATTCCCGCATGGCCGATGATGTCGAGGCCGGCATCGACCGCATCACCGCCACCTGCAAGCTGGAGCCCGCGGCGGATGCCCGGCTGCACCTTGTGCTGGCCCGCATGATCGACGGCATCGGCCATCTGCGGGGCACGGGCAAGCAGCAGGCGGGGGTGGGCCTTATCCTTGGCGCCCTTGACGATTACGGGCGCGGCTTCGACCATCCCGGCTGGGTCGGCTTCGGCCACTGACGGTCAGAACAGCGCTGGCCACCAGGCCAGCGCCACCGCCGCCGTGCCGATCAGGCCGGGCACCAGGGCCGGCACCGCGCGCAGGCCGGTGACGCCCTGGGTGCGCAGGATGCGGTCGGCCAGCCACAGGCTCCACAGGATGCCGCCGACGAACAGCGCAACCTTGATGCCGGCCACCGCCGCCAGCGGCAGCCCGATGGCTTTGAGCGCGGTGAACAGCCCGCCGCCCAGGCCCAGCAGCAGCGAGACCATGGCGATGGGGGTGAACTGATAGCCCAGCTCCAGGAAACGCTGGCCCAGGCTGCGGCCGGCGCCCAGGCGGCCGGCGATCCACGCCGAAGCCAGGGTCAGTGCCGACAGGCCCACGGTGAAGGCCAGCATGACCGCGCTCATGAAGCCGCTGATCATCACGAAATCCAGCCACAGGAACACCTCGCGCCGGTCGGGATGAACGCTCATCAGCCAGGACGGCCCGACCTGCAGCAGCCACGAGAGGTCGTGGTCGATGGCCCATTCGCCCAAGGAATCGCGCAAGCTGTT
The DNA here is from genome assembly GCA_023426365.1 of Pseudomonadota bacterium. Lineage (GTDB taxonomy): Bacteria > Pseudomonadota > Alphaproteobacteria > Rhodospirillales > Magnetospirillaceae > Magnetospirillum. The sequence goes on along the minus strand of JAFAAW010000097.1, from coordinate 6,698 downwards.
GAACAGCGGCAGCACGCCCCACAGGAAGCCGCCCAGCGCGACGCCGCCGCCCAGGAACAGGAACAGGATTTCCGACAGGTTCGGGTTGCGGGCCGAAATCTGCTCGATCTCCTCGCCCGGACGGCGCAGGCGCAGGTACAGGCCGCCAGGGGCGGGCGGGCTGACGCAGCGGAAGCACTCGATGCAATGGCGGGTTTCGGTCTTGCGCCGCAGGTCGATCATGGTCGGGCAGGCGCCCTTGTCGCTCCAGCGGTCGCCGCCCGGCTCGGGCCGCTTGGGGGCGAACTCGACCACGCCCAGACGGTTGAACACGCCCAGCAGCAGGCCGATGGGGCAGGCATGGCGGCACCACGGCCGCTTGCCCGGCGCGAACAGCCAGCCCAGGATGATGGCCGCCGCCATGGTGCCGCCGAAAATCTCGGCGGCGGCCTCGGGGTGGGTGCGCACGCCGGTGGTCTGGCCCAGCACGGTGACCACGATGAACGACAGCACCGGCGTGCCCGGCCAGGTCAGCCAGCGCGGCGGGGCGAGACGCAGGCCGCGCTTCGAAGCGTATTCCGACGCCGCCCCCATGGGACACAGGATGCCGCACCACGACCGCCCGGTGGCCAGCACCGACAACAGCAGCAGCGGGAACCAGATGCCCCACAGCGCCAGATTGGCGAACACCGTCAGGCTGTCGAACGGCCCGGCATCCTCGGCCGGGTTGGGCAGCAGGGCGGGCACCAGGATCAGGCCGACGAAGGCCACGAACATCACCGCATGCACCCACGGCAGCCAGCGGATGTTGCGCACGAAGAACGCCTCGATGGGGGCGGCGATGCGGGCCGACCAGCGGGTGCGCTCGGCGGCGGGGATCTGGCGCTGCATCATGGTGCCGCCCGCATGCGCTTGACCGCCCAGGTGCCCAGCACCGGCACCAGTCCCAGCAGCAGCAGGGCCTGGGCCGCCACCGATTCGGCGGTGGGGAACAGCCCCAGCGCCGGCACCGACGGCATCCCCGCCAGCGGGGTGGTCGAGATCAGGCGGGCCTCCTGAAGTTCCAGCATGCCATTGCCGGCGAACATGATGGCCAGGGCGTAAAGCAGGATGGCCGTGCCGGCGAAGAACGGCCCCAGCGGCAGGCGCAGCGAGGCGCGGCGCATCACCCAATAGATCGCCACCAGGGCCACCAGCGCCGCCGCGAAGCCCAGGGCGATGGCGCTGCCCTGGCCGGGGGCGCCGCTCATCAGCGCCTGATAGAACAGCACCGTCTCGGCCCCTTCGCGATACACCGACAGGAAAGCGGCGAAGCCCAGCGAGAACATCTGGCCGCCCGACAATGCCTTGCTGACCTGATCCTTGATATAGCCCTGCCAGCGCTGGGCCTCGCGCCGGGCGAACAGCCAGTGGCTGACATAGGCCAGCACGGCGGCGGCCACCAGCATGGTGATGCCTTCCACCGCTTCCTGGCCGGCGCCCGACAGCGACACCACGGTGTTGAGCGCCCAGGCGGTCAGCGCGCTGGCGACCAGGGCCAGGGCGACGGCCTGCCACACCACGCGCACCTTGTCCTCGGCGCCCAGGCGCTTCAGATAGGCCACCAGGGCGGTGACCACCAGCATGGCCTCGAACCCTTCGCGCAGCAGGATCAGCAGCGATTGCAGGAAGGCGCCGATCCAGCCGGCCCCGGCCGCCTCGGCGCGGGCGTTGGTCACTTCGATCAGACGGCTCTCAAGCTTGTGCCAGGCGGCGTCCACCTTGTCCTTGGGCGCGCCGGCGGTGGCCAGTCCGATGATGGCGGCGAAATGGGATTCCAGTTCGGTCTTGGCCGACGGATCGGCGGCGCCGATATCGGCTTCCAGGCCGGTTTCCTCGAACACCGAGAAATAGAGATCGGAGAACCCGTCGGCGGTGTCGCCGCCCTTGGCGGGGTCGTAGGCGGCCATGAATTCGTTGCCCTGGGCGACGATGCGCGCGGCGACGGCGCGGTGGTCCAGCTTCTCCTCGGCCTGCGCCAGGCCGGGCACCAACAGGACGGCAAGGACGATCAGGCGAAGGAGCGCATGCATTACTGGTTCACCTCGAACACGCCCGGCGCGACGTTGGCGGCGTCCAGGCCCTTGGCCTCGACCGCCACGGCCTGGCGCAGGGACTGGGCCACCTCCTTGACCTGGGCCGCGTCGTTGGCGGTCATGGCCTTGCGCAGGGTGGCGAAGTATTTTTCGATTTCGGCGGCGCGCTTGGCGCTGACGTGGCGGCGGATGGCCGCCTCGAGCTTGGAATCCTCGAACACCTGGAAATAGGCCTCGGTCACCGAGCGCTTGGCGCCGTCCACGTCGCCCTTGGCGAACACCGCCTCGGCCGCGTCCACGGCCTTGATCACGCGGTCGGCCTGGGTCTGCCAGTGGGTGCTTTGGGCATGGGCCGCAGGCGACGTGGCGCACAACGCGGCGACAACCAGCCACAGGGCGAGGAGGGGGCGGCGAAAGCTCATCTCAGGGGCCTCGGTGCTGCATGGCATACCTTGGGAATAACCATGATTCACGGGGATTTCGCAAGTGCAAATCGTTCGCAACCCATGTGCCCGGCACATGGCCGCCCCCTGCCCGGCGGCGGGGCCGGGGCAACAAAAAACCCGCCGGGGCGCGGCGGGTTCTCGGGCTGCCTTCAGTGGGCTGCGAGGGGGCTAGCGGGTGCCGCTGGGGGCCTCGGCAACGCGATCCTCGGGAGTGGGTTGATAGGCGACCAGCCCCATGCTGGGCGACAACGCCACGACGAAACCCACCGCCAGGGCGTAGATGGTGCCCAGCACCGCGACGCGCAGAACGGTTTCGCGCGTGCCGCGCGGGGTAGGTTCCGAATGATTGCTCATGACGCTTACCCTAAAGTATAGTTTCAGCCCGGTCGTATAGGTGGCGGCGGCCGGCGAGTCAAGCCGGAACCCGGGCGGGGGATGTGCTGCACCGATGGGTAGGGCGCGCGCAGAAAACCCCATTCCGCACCCGCGGGTCAAGGCAGATATGCACAGAAAAGTATGCGCTGGGCGCATGGCTTGGAACATTGGTCGTTTGTAAGGAGAGCCAAGAATGCCGGTTCTTTGAGTGATTCTGTCTTAAGACTCGCGGGAAAAATTCCGCCTATGGCAACTGTTGAGGTTGATGTGGACACGGCGAAGCCCTAGCATGTTCCACTTAGGGGGTTCGGACAGTAGCATGCAATCGATTCGCAAGATCGAGGTGAGCACGGGCGTCTGGTGGGTCGAGGTGCCGGCGGCCGACGTGCGGGTGCTGTGCGGCTGTCCGGCGGACGCCGTCAAGCATCTGATGAAACGGGGGCTGATCGCGCCGACCGAGGCGGACGGCGTGGCGTTCGAAACCGGTCCCAACGTCATCTTGCTGTCCGACGTCATGGTGCAGAACGGCACCTTCGCCAATCTGGGCGAATTTCCCGTCCTGCAGATGTTCTATCGCCAGGGCATGATCATTCCCGGCCATCCCGGCAATACCGGGATCAAGCCGCTGATCATCGGCTCGCCCGAACAGGTCCTGGCCCAACTGCAATACATCTATCGCGGCAATTACGGGCTGATCAGCGAGGACGAGCTGGTCGAGGCGGGCGCCACCGTCGAACAGGCGCGCGAGCGCATGCGCCTCAAGCTGAAATTCGCCTTTGGCCGCATCTGCCACCCGTCCGAGATCATCGACACCCTGGCGGTCGAGGGCGAGCCGGTGGACATCCGCGGCGGCGTCAGCGTCCGCCGCCTGCGGCTGAACGTGTTCGAGTTTCGCTATGGCGACGACTGCGTCACCGTGGATCTGAACCTGCAGCCCTTCGAAAACTACGAATGCCCCTATCCGCTGGGCTTCTACGACATGCCGCGCGAGTATTTCGCGGTGGTGCATTCGGGCGAGGGCGACGGCTGGGACATCAATCGCCCCAGCATGGGCAGCGTGCTGATGTTCCAGGGCCGCGTCTATCTGATCGACGCCGGGCCGAACATCCTGCACACCCTCGATGCGCTGGGCATCGGCGTCAACGAGATCGACGGCATCTTCCACACCCATTCGCACGACGATCACTTCGCCGGCCTGACCACGCTGATCCGCGCCGACCACCGCATCAAGTATTACGCCACCTCGCTGGTCCGCGCCTCGGTGGCGCGCAAGATGGCCGCGCTTCTGTCCATCGAGCCGGGCGCCTTTGCCGATTACTTCGAGTGCCACGATCTGGTCGAGGACCGCTGGAACGACATCGACGGGCTGGAGGTCAAGCCGGTCTTCTCGCCCCATCCGGTGGAAACCACGGTGTTCCTGTTCCGCGCCCTGTGGGAGGGTGGCTTTCGCACCTATGCCCATCTGGCCGACATCTGTCGGCTCGAGGTTCTCAAGGGCTTCATCACCGAGGACGAGAAGGCGCCGGGCATCACCAGCGCGCTTTATGGCCGCATCGTCGAGGATTACGCCACCCCGGTGGACATCAAGAAGGTGGATGTGGGCGGCGGCATGATCCATGGCGACGCCTACGATTTCCGCAACGACACCTCGGGCAAGATCATCCTGGCCCATACGGCGGCACGCAACACCATCGCGCAAAAGGCCATCGGCTCGACCGCGTCGTTCGGCAACATCGACGTGCTGATCCCGTCCAACCACGACTTCATCTGGCGGGCAGCGTACGAGCTGCTGATGGGCTATTTCCCCGACATCGCCCACCACCAGATCCGGGTGCTGCTCAACAACCCGGTGGTGACGTTCAACCCCGGCACCATCCTGGTCAAGGAACGCCAGCCGGCCGGCTCCATCTTCCTGCTGCTGTCGGGCAGCGTCGAGGCCATCCACATGACCGGCGGCGCGCGCTCGGTGCTGTCGGCGGGGGCCATGATCGGCGAGCTGTCGGCGCTGTTCGGGTCGGCGGTGTCGGAAACCTATCGTGCCATCGGCTTCGTCAAGGCGCTGGAGATCCCGTGCTCGCTCTATGGCGAGTTCGTCCGCCGCAACAACCTGTCGGGCGAGATCACCCGCATCTTCGAGAACCGTGACTTCCTGCAGCGCACCTGGCTGTTCGGCGAGGTGGTGTCCACCCGCACGCTGAACCGCATCGCAAAAGAAATGACCATGCGCCGGTTCGAGGTGGGCGAGACCATCGAGATCGGCCCCGAGGCGGTGGCCCTGGTGGTGACGGGCACGGTGGCGCGAATCCTAGGCGAACACGTGGTGGAATTGCTGGGCTCGGGCGAGTTCTTCGGTGAGGAACTGGCCATCTTCTGGACGCCGAGCATGTTCCGCCTGAAACCCGTCGAGCCGACCGAGGTGTTCCTGGTGCCGGCGGCGGTGCTGGCGGGCATTCCGTCGGTTCGCTGGAAGCTGTTCGAGTCGGTGGGCAAGCGCATGACCTCGATCTTCGAGGGCGAGCACATGGGCCGTGTCATCTTGCAATGGCACGAGGAATACCGGGTGGACGTGCTGCGCCTGGACACCCAGCACCGCCGCCTGTTCGAACAGGCCAACGCCATCCTGGACGCGGTCGATGCCGGCCGCGACCTGCCCGAGGTGGTGTCGCTGCTGGACGCCATGGCGGAATACGCCCGCTATCATTTCGGCGAGGAGGAAGGGCTGATGCTGCGGCATTCCTATCCGGAAACCGAAAGCCACCGCAGCCGCCATGCCCGGCTGATGGACCTGTTGGGGGAAATGCGCCAGACCCTGCTGGACAAGGGCTGTGCCGACAGCACCGAGGTGCTGACCTTCCTCAAGGATTGGCTGGTCAACCACATCTGCACCGAGGACCGGCGCTACAGCCACTTCCTCAATTCCAAGGGCGTGTACTGACAGGGGTGAAGGCGGGCGGGACGGCGGCGCCTACCAGCCCCAGCGGCGGCACAGGCGGTCCCACCAGCACCGTGCGCGGCCGGCGGCCGGCAGGTCCAGCCGCGGGCGCAACTGGGCGCGGACAAGCAGCAGATCGGTGAGCATGGCGCGGGCCTCCGGTGTGGGGGCGCCAGCATCGGCCAGCCGGTCCGCCGACCGCAATCGCCCAAGGGGCGATCCACCGTTCAGCCGGGATCCGTGCCGTTCAGCCAGTCCCGGGCGGCCAGCCCGGCAATTCGTCCGGTGGCGAAACAGCCGGTCAGCAGATAGCCCCCGGTCGGCGCCTCCCAATCCAGCATTTCCCCGGCCACGAACACGCCGGGCCGCGCCCGTAGCATCAGCCCGTCGGTCACCGCGTCGAACCGCACGCCGCCGGCGCTGCTGATCGCCTCGGCCAGCGGCCGGGGCGCCCTGAGCGTCAGCGGCAGCGCCTTGAGCGCGGCGGCCAGGGCGGACGGCCCCTCCGGCAGCGGGTGGGCCAGCTCGCGCAGCAGGCCGGCGGCGACGCCGCGAATGCCCGCCGTCCGCTCCAGATGGTGGGACAGCGAACGGCTGCCGCGCGGCTTGGCCAGGGCGGCGGCCAGTTTGTCCACGCTCCAGTCCGGCTTCAGGTCCAGCATCAGCACCGCGCCCGGGCAGGCGTCGCGCAGGGCCGCCGACAGGGCATAGACGGCGCTGCCCTCGATGCCGCCGGCGGTGATGACGAATTCACCCTTGAGATTGCGGCCGCCGAAGCCAAGGCCCACCGCCTTGACCGGCTGGCCGGCGAAGCGGTCGCGGAAATGCGCGCTCCATTCCACGTCGAAGCCGCAATTGGCCGGGCGCAACGGCGCCAGGTCCACGCCCGCG
>JAFAAW010000049.1 GCA_023426365.1 Pseudomonadota bacterium | reverse complement strand
ATCAACAAACTCAAGCACTTCCGCCGTATCGCCACCCGCTACGACCGCAAGCCCGCCAACTTCATGGCGTTCCTATGCCTCGCAACGCTGCCGATGTGGCTGCCGCTGAATGTCGAATCAGCCTAGGCCAGGGCGTCGCGCACCGCCTGGGCGAAGCTGTTGGCGTCGTGCGCGTGGCGGCCGGTGATGACGTTGCCATCCACCACGGCCGGGGCGTCCACCCACTGGGCGCCGGCATGTTCCACGTCGTGCCGCATGGCGGGGGCGGCGGTCATGCGGCGTTCGCGCGCCAGCCCGGCCTCGACCAGCACCCACACCGCGTGGCCGCGCGCCGCCACCGGCTTGCCCTGGACGGCGGCGTCGCGCACCAGCCGCACGATGTCGGCATCGGCGCGCAGGGTGTCGGCGGAAATCAATCCGCCCGGCAGCACCAGGCCCGCGTAATCCTGGGCCTCGGCGTCGATGGCGGCCACGTCCACGGCCAAGTCGCCGCCCCAATGGGTGTTGTCCCAGCCGCGCACGGAATGCTTCTTGGGCGACACCACCACCGCGCGGTGGCCGGCCTGGGCCAGGGCGCGGCACAGCGCCGCCGTCTCCGATTGCTCGAACCCGCTGGCGATCACCACGGCCACGTTGGGCATGTCCGGTCCCTCCGTTCCTGTCCTGGGCCTTGTCAGGTGGGGGCGGGGCGGGCGCAGGTCAATCATGGCCTTGCCCGGCGGATTGGGGTAAGGTCGCCGCCGCCATGACCCGCATCATCTATCACATGTGCCGGACCGACGAATGGCGGGCCGCGCAAGCGGCCGGCGCCTATGCCGGTTCCAGCCAGGACGCCGCCGACGGCTTCATCCACTTCTCCACTGCGGCGCAAGTGGTGGAAAGCGCGGCCAAGCACCGCGCCGGCCAGTCGGGCCTGGTGCTGCTGGCGGTCGATGCCGCCGCCCTGGGCGACGCCCTGAAATGGGAGCCGTCGCGCGGCGGCCGGCTGTTCCCCCACCTTTACGGCGCCTTGCCGCTGGACGCGGTGGTGCGGGTGTGCGACCTGCCGCTGGGCGGCGACGGTGCCCACGTTTTCCCTCCGCTCGAGGACTGAGACTTGTTGGATTACTTCAAGCTTGCCGGGCCGCTGGTCCGTCTGTTCGATCCCGAAACCGCCCACGGCCTGACCGTCAGGGCGCTGAAGGCGGGGCTGGTGCCCCCGCAGCCGCGCGTCGCGGCGCCGTCGCTGGAAGTGGCGCTGTGGGGCCTGCGCTTTCCCAATCCGGTCGGCCTTGCCGCCGGCTTCGACAAGAACGCCGAGGTGCCCGACGCCATGCTGCGCCAGGGTTTCGGTTTCGTCGAGATCGGTTCGGTGACGCCGCGCCCGCAGCCGGGCAACCCCAAGCCGCGCATGTTCCGCCTGGTCGAGGATCGTGCGGTGATCAACCGCATGGGCTTCAACAACGAAGGGGTCGAGGCGGTGGCCCGCCGGCTCGAGGCGCGTGCCCGCATCGGCATCGTCGGCGCCAATCTGGGCAAGAACAAGGATACCGAGGACGCGGCCTCGGATTACGAAAAGGGCGCCGCCCGCCTTGGCCCGCTGGCCGATTACATGGTCATCAACGTCTCCTCGCCCAACACGCCCGGCCTGCGCGCGCTGCAGGGCCGCGACCAGTTGGAGGGGCTGGTGGGGCGCACCCGCGCCGCCTTGGACAAGGCGACCGAGGGCGCCAAGCGCCCGCCGCTGCTGCTCAAGATCGCGCCCGACCTCAATGACGAGGATCTGGGCGACATCGCGGCCGTGGCGCTGGCCGGCGCGCTGGACGGCCTCATCGTTTCCAACACCACCATCGCCCGGCCCCAATCCCTGCGCTCGCCGCACGCCAAGGAAACCGGCGGGCTGTCGGGGGCGCCGCTGCTGGACGCCGCCACCGCGGTGCTGCGCCGCATGTACGTGCTGACCGATGGCCGCCTGCCGCTGGTCGGCGTGGGCGGCATTGCCTGCGCCGCCCACGCCTATGCCAAGATCCGCGCCGGCGCCTCGCTGGTGCAGCTTTATTCGGCCCTGGTCTATCAGGGCACCGGTCTGGTCACCCGCATCAACCGCGAGCTGGCCGACCTGCTCAAGCGCGACGGTTTCGCCTCGGTGGCCGAGGCGGTGGGCGCGGACCATCGGGGGAAGTGATGACCATTCGCATCATCAAGGGCCTGTCCGAGGTGGCCGACGGCTTCGACGGGTTCATCCTCGACCTGTGGGGCGTGATCCATGACGGGGTCGAGGCCTATGCCGGCGCCCGCGACACCCTGGCCGCCCTGCGCGCCGCGGGCAAGAAGACGCTGTTGCTGTCCAACGCGCCGCGCCGCGCCGACGCGCTGGTGGAACAGCTCGCCCGCATGGGCATCGGCCGCGAGCTGTACGACCATGTGCTGTCCTCGGGCGAGGCGGTGCACATGGAACTGGCCCGCCGCACCGACCCGTTCTATGCGGCGCTGGGCCGCCAGCTCTACCACATGGGACCCGAGCGCGACGAAAACGTGTTCGCCGGCCTTGATCTGGTGCCGGTGGACATCGAGCATGCGGATTTCATCCTCAACACCGGCCCGTGGGATCTGGACGAGACGGTCGAAGATTACGTGCCCAAGATGGAGCAGGCCCTGGCCCGCAAGCTGCCCATGATCTGCGCCAATCCCGACCATGTGGTGATGCGCCAGGGCAAGCCGGTGGTGTGCGCCGGCGCGCTGGCCGAACGCTATGCCCACATGGGCGGCGTCGTCTCCATGCGCGGCAAGCCCGACCCGGCCATCTATGACAATGCACTGGAATTGCTGGGGCTGGCGCGCGACCGTGTTGTCGCCGTGGGCGACGCGCTGCACACCGACGTCAAGGGCGCCAACGGCGCCGGCTTGCGCGCGGTGTTCGTGACCCAGGGCATCCATGCCGCCGAACTGGGCATCCGCCCGGGCGACGAACCCGATGCCGACACCTTGCGCCAGGTGGTCACCCGCCATGGCGAACGCCCCATGGCCGCCATCGCCACCTTCCGGTGGTAAGCTTTGCGATGAGAGAACCGATGAACTACGAAACCGACGTTGTTGTGGTGGGGGCCGGCCCGGTGGGCCTGTTTGCCGTGTTCGAATGCGGCATGGTCAAGCTGAAGTGCCACGTGGTGGATGCGCTGGACGCCGTGGGCGGCCAGTGCGCGGCGCTGTATCCGGAAAAGCCCATCTATGACGTGCCGGCCCATCCGTCCA
>JAFAAW010000047.1 GCA_023426365.1 Pseudomonadota bacterium | reverse complement strand
AAGTCAAACAGGGAGGCTTCACGTCTAGGAGACGTAGGGTCGTGAGACCCGGAAAACCCAGGCTGAGGGCCTGGGGGGTGGCGGGGCGGACCCGCCGGAACATTTCGCGGCCGCGAAGTGCGGCCTGACGCACCCTATGTACGGCAGGACTGCCTTCACAACCATGTGAAAAAGCGCGGCCTGGGCATGCAGGGCGCGCATAACAAAATTGTAAATGAACGTGGGGGAAGGAGCGGACGCGGGCGTCCGCGTCCGATCACAGGGATTCCTGGATCTTATGCAAAAGGAAGTCGCGGAACACCGTGATGCGCTTGGAGTGGCGCAGTTCCTCGGGATAGACGAAGTAGGTGTCCAGCTTGGGACCCTTCAGTTCGGGCAGGATGTGCACCAGATTGTCGGCCTCGGTGGTCATGTAATCGGGCAGGGCGGCGACGCCCAGGCCCGACTTCACGGCGCGGTAGATGCCGTAGATGTTGTTCACCTCGAGCACCGGCTTGCGCGGGCGCGACGGAGTGGCGCCGGCCTCCAGCAGCCAGTTGACGTTGGACACCGGCGGCGACACGCGGGCGTCGTCGCCGTAGACCACGATGTGGTGGTTGTCCAGCTCCTCGGCCGTCTTGGGCATGCCGTAGCGCTTGAGGTATTCCGGCGCCGCGTAGACGTTGTAATGCATGGTCAGCAGGTGGCGCTGGATCAGGTCGGGCTGGCGCGGCGGCATCATGCGGATGGCGACGTCCGCCTCGCGCATGGCGAGGTCCAGCTCGCCGTCATAAAGCACCATGGTGACGTCGATCTCGGGATAGAGATCGAGGAAATCCTTGATGCGCGGGGTTAGCCACAACGAGCCGAAGGCCACCGTGGTGGTGATCTTCAGCGGTCCTTGCGGGCGCTCGCGGCTCTCGGTCAGCAGCGCCTCGGTCATCGCCAGCTTGGAGAATATCTCGCGCGCGGTCTTGTAGAGAAGCTCGCCCTGCTCGGTCAGGATCAGGCCGCGGGCATGGCGGTGGAACAGCGGCAGGTTCAGGCTTTCCTCGAGCGCGCTGATCTGACGGCTGACCGCAGACTGGCTCAGGTTCAGCACCTCGCCCGCATGGGTGAAACTCCCCGCCTCGGCAACGGCGTGGAATACCCTGAGCTTGTCCCAATCCATGTCCCTGAACGGGCTCCTTCCCCCCAATTGTCGGCTCCGGCGCCCCGATGGCGCCGGGCCGTTTTTATTTTAGCAGATGTTACTGTGCCGCAACTTCCGCCATATGTCCATGGATGGCGAGGAACCGTTCGGCTTCCAGCGCGGCCATGCAGCCGGTGCCGGCGGCGGTGACCGCCTGGCGATAGATCTTGTCCTGGACGTCGCCGGCGGCGAACACGCCCGGGACGTTGGTGGCGGTCGAGCCGGGCGTGGTGAGGATGTAGCCCTCGTCGTCGATGGCCACGGCGCCCTTGAACAGCTCGGTGTTGGGGTTGTGGCCGATGGCGATGAACACGCCGTCGCAGGCCAGGGTGGAGACCTCGCCGCTTTTCACGTTCTTGAGGCGCACGCCGGTGACGCCGGGCGGGTTGTCGTCGCCGAGGATCTCGTCGATGACGCTGTCCCACACCACCTCGACCTTGGGATTGGCGAACAGGCGGTCCTGGGCGATCTTCTCGGCGCGCAGGGAATCGCGGCGGTGCACCAGGGTGACCTTGCTGGCGATGCCGGACAGATAGATGGCTTCCTCGACGGCCGAATTGCCGCCGCCGACCACCACGACCTCCTTGTTGCGGAAGAAGAAGCCGTCGCAGGTGGCGCAGGCGGACACGCCGAAGCCCTGGAACTTCTTTTCCGACTCGATGCCCAGCCAGCGCGCGGTGGCGCCGGTGCAGATCACCAGGGTCTCGCCCACATAGGTGTCGCCCGAATCGCCCTTGGCCACGAACGGGCGCTTGGACAGGTCCACCTCGGTGATGGTGTCGTAGAGGAACTGCGCACCCACGTGCTCGGCCTGCTTTTGCATCTGCTCCATCAGCCACGGCCCCTGGATCGCCTCGGCGAAGCCGGGGAAGTTCTCCACGTCGGTGGTGATGGTCAACTGGCCGCCCGGCTGCAGGCCGGCAACCAGCAACGGCGACAGGTTGGCGCGGGCGGCATAGATGGCGGCGGTGCAGCCGGCCGGGCCGGACCCGAGGATGAGGACTTTGGTGTGGTGGGTGGCCATGGCGATCCTCGGCAAAAGGGAATGTGACAAAATAGGGTGGGGGAAGGCGGCGTGCAAGCACGGGCGGTGCAGATGCCAAAGGAGGGCACGGGGTTTCCCCCGCGCCCTCCCCGCGACGCATGCCGTTAAGGCGTGGCGGCCTTACAGGTCCTTGGCGTTGTCGGACAGGTACTTGGCGACGCCTTCCGGGCTGGCCTGCATGCCCGGCTTGCCCTTCTGCCAACCGGCCGGGCAAACCTCGCCATGCTCCTCGTGGAACTGCAGGGCATCGGCCAGACGCAGCATCTCGTCGACGTTGCGGCCCAGCGGCAGGTTGTTGACGTGGGCCACCTGGACGGTGCCGTTCTTGTCGATCAGGAACGAGCCGCGCAGCGCGACGGCGTCGTTGATCAGCACGCCGTAGGAACGCGCGATCGACTTGGTCAGGTCGGCCACCATGGGGAACTGGACGTTGCCCAGGCCGCCCTTCTCGACGGGGGTGTTCTTCCACGCCAGATGGGTGAAGTGCGAATCCACCGACACGGCGACCACCTTGACGCCCTTGTCGGCCAGCGCCTGCAGGCGGTGGTCATGGGCGAGGATTTCCGACGGGCACACGAAGGTGAAGTCCAGCGGATAGAAGAAGACCAGGCCGTAGGAGCCGTTCAGATAGGACTTCAGATTGAATTCCGGGTTGATCTCATTGTTCGGCATCACGGCCGGAGCGGTGAAGTCCGGAGCGGCTTGGGTCACCAGGCTCACGGGATTGATCACGTCGGACATCCTTCAGGCTCCCTCGAAAACTGTTTGGTGATGAATGTGGGTGGGCAATCTAGTCCCGGCGGTTGGCCGGGGCAAGGTGGAATGGTTACAGACTGTCCGGCAAGGCGAGGGAAGGGGCGGGAAAGTCCCCGGCCAACGGGTTCAGGCCGACGCCGCCAATTGCCGGCCGGCGGGGGCCGCCGCGGAAGGCGGCAACGGGTCCGCGGCGCAGCAATTGCGCCCCATGCCCTTGGCCTGGTACAGGGCGCGGTCGGCGCGGCGCAAGGTGTCCTCCAGGGTTTCGTGGGCGGCCATGGCGGCAAGGCCGATGCTGACGGTGACGTCAAAGTCGTCGGGGGGCGCGATCGCCCGGGCGTCCTCGGCAAAGGCCAGCCGCAGCCGCTCGGCCGCCGCCAGGGCGTGTTCGGTGGAGGTGTCGGGCAACAGGGCGACGAATTCCTCGCCGCCGAACCGGCTGAACAGGTCCTCGCCGCGCAGGATGCGGGTGGCCACCGCCGCGAACCGGCACAGGATGGCGTCGCCGGCCGCATGGCCCATGCGGTCGTTGATCTGCTTGAAATGGTCCAGGTCCATCATCAGCACCGACAGCGGGCGGCCGGTGCGGCGCGCATGGGCGACCGCCCGCTCCGCCACCAGCGCCAGGGCGCGGCGGTTGAGCGCGCCGGTCAGCGGATCGCGGCTGGCCAGCGTGTTCAACTCGCCCTGCAGCCGTTCCCCGGTCATCAGCGCCATGCCCAGCGTCACCGCCACGGTGACGCACATCCACCACAGCAGCGCCAGGGCGGGAAGCATGCCGGGGCTGGGGGATTGCAGGGTGGTTTCGCCGTTGATGCTGGCGATGCCGCGCACCAGGAAGAACAGCGCGTTCGCCCCATAGACATAGGCGGTGATGCGAGACGCGCTGCCGCCCGTCCGGGCGGTCAGCAATTCGTGCGTGATTATCAGCGAGGTGGCCGCCAGCGAGGCGGAGAGGCCCAGCGAACGCAGGGCCAGAGAGGATTGCAGGTGGGCGATCACCACCGGCAGCACCAGCAGCGCCACCACCGCCAGGGTGAGCCGGGGCGACAGCGGCGGGCGGCCGAGAAAGCGGCGAAAGCCGTCCCACGCCAACAGCAGGCCGCCGATGATCATCCCCTGCGCCAGCGACAGCGCCTCCTCCTCCATCACCATGTTGTGGGCGCCGAACAGCCCCAGCGCCACGGCGCTCAGCAATCCGGCCGCCGCCCACGAACCCAGGCCGGGCACGCCCGGGTGCATGCGCCACAGCAGAAAGCGGGCGGCCGCGCAGAACGCGGTGACCAGAACCACGGCAACCAACAGGGTGCGGATGTCGAACTGCATTCCCGGCGATCCTGCTCGGGTGAACAAGGTGATGCCTTTCACCACCGGGGCGCACGTTAGCGCAACGGAATGGGGGCGCACCATAGGGTGTTTGCCCTGTGGCCCACGCGCCACGCCGCCCCGAAAATGCCTCGCGCGCGGATCTGCAAGGGGGGCATGCGTCGGTGCGGGGTAAACATGCGCTTGGCGGGGCGGCGCGCTCGCGGTAATATAATTTCGTGAAACGCTTTCCGTTTGGAGTTCCTTAAATGCAGCGGGTCAAGCTGGACCGCATCGACCGCCGGATTCTGGCGGACCTGCAAGCCGACGGTCGCATGACCAATGTCGAGCTGGCGCGCCGTGCCGGCATCTCGGCGCCGCCTTGCCTGCGTCGTGTGCGGGCGCTGGAGGAAGCGGGCTACATCAAGGGCTATCACGCCGAGATCGAGCCGCATGCGCTGGCCTTCAACGTCACCGTTTTCGCCCATGTGGGCCTGAACAGCCAGGCCGAGGCCGACCTGCGCGCCTTCGAGGAGCTGGTGCTGGGCTGGCCCGAGGTGCGCGAGTGCCACATGCTGGCGGGCGAGACCGATTTCCTGCTCAAGATCGTCGCCCATGACTGGGACGATTATCAGCGCTTCCTGACCACCAAGCTGACGGCGGCGCCCAATATCAGCCACGTGAAAAGCTCGCTGGCGATCCGCACCTCGAAGCTGCAGCCGGGCGTGCCGATCGACGTGGACGCCGGCCCCGAGGCCGAACACGAGTAGGAGAGGGCGGCCATGGACATCCTGGACGTCAAGGGCCTGAGCTGCCCGCTGCCCATCCTGCGCGCCAAGAAGGCGCTGAAGAACGTCGCGATGGGCGGCCTGCTCAAGGTCATCGCCACCGATCCCGGATCGGTCAAGGACATGGACGCGTTTTGCACCCAGACCGGCAACGAGCTGGTGGAATGGGCCGACGAAGGCGGTGTCTATACCTTCGTCATCAAGCGGCTGACCTGAACCTTTCCCGGCGCGGCCGTCGCGTTCGCCGCTCCGCCCGGCGCCGCCCCGCCCGGGCTTGCGCGGGGGTCAGACCGCGGCCACCAGCAGCCTTTGCAGGCGCCCGGCGGTCTGGGTGTCGGCGACGCCGTCCACCCGCTCGGGGCGGAAATGACGCTGGAAGGCGGCGATCGCCGCGCCCAGGTCGGTAATATCGTAACCATAGGCGGTCAGCATGGCGGCCACCGTGTCGGGGTCGGGCTCCGCACTTTCATTACCCTCGAACGGCCACAGGCCGATGCCGTAGCTTTTCAGCATCGCCCAATCGAACAACTCGCCCGGGTCCTGCTTGCGGGTGGGGGCGATGTCGGAATGGCCGACCACGTTGCGCGGGCTGATGGAATGGCGGGCCAGCACGCCCAGGCACAGGCGGGTGAGGGCGCGCATCTGCGACTCGGGGAACGGGCGATAGCCGAACTCGTGGCCGGGATTGACGATCTCGACGCCGATCGAGCGGGAATTGATATCGCTCTCGCCGCGCCACCAGGACCGTCCGGCATGCCATGCGCGGCCGCTTTCCGGCACCAAGGCGTGGGTGGTGCCGTCCTCGTCCACCACGTAATGGGCGGACACCTGGGCGCCGGGATCGAGCAGCCGCTCGATGGCTTCCTCGGCGCTTCGCATGCCGGTGTAATGCAACACCAGCATGTTGACCGGCCCGCCCTGGCGTTCGTTGAAATTGGGCGAATGATGCTGGATGAGGGGTGCTCTGGCGATCATGCGCCCGGCTCCGGTTCGTCCTTGGGCGGCACCACGCCGCCCACCAGTTGCACCACCGCCACGCCGGCGATGGTCAGCGCGCCGCCGATCAGCTTGTGCCAGCCCAGCGGCTCGCCCAGCACGGCGACGCCGCCGGCCACGCCCACCACCGGCCCCAGCAAGGTGATGGGGACGACGCGGTTCATGGGATGGCGCGCCAGCAATTGATACCACAGGCTATAGGCCACCAGCGATGACCCGATGACGGTATAGGACAGCGCCGCCAATACCTTCCAGTCGCCCAGGGCGCGTTCCACCGCCTGGGTCTGGCCGCTTTCCAGCCCGCCCGACAGGGCCAGCAGCATGGGGGCGGCGAACAGCGCCATCCAGCCGTTCAGCGCCAGCGGCGCGATGCTGCCCAGCCGCTTGACCTGCACGTTGCTGAGCGCCCAGCACACCATGGACACCACGCCAATGGCCAGCGGCAGCCAGTGCGGCAGGCTGGGGTCGCCGGCCAGCAGGGTGACGCCGGAAAATGCCAGCACCATGCCCAGCGCGCGGGCCGGTCCCAGCCGTTCGCCAAAGGCGAGCCAGGCGAGAAGCGCGCTGAACGGCACGCCCAATTGGGTGACGATGGCGGCGGTGGCGGCGTCCATGCCCGACACGCTCAGGAACAGCAGGCCGAAATGGCCGCAGCCCAGCACAAGACCGATGCCGACGATGCCCAACATCTGATCGCGGCGCGGGCGGAAGAACGGCGCCAGCGCCAGCGCCACCCCGGCAAAGCGCAGGCCGGTCAGCAGGAAGGGGGGCAACGCGGTCAGCGCCACCTTCACGGCGATGAAGTTCAGACCCCACAGCGTGACCACCAGCAAGGCGGTGGCAAGGTCGCGCGCGGGCATGGCTAGACTGACGAACCGGCGGCCGACGGGCCGACGCTCACCGCGCCAGCTCCTCGCGCAGGGCTTCCAGCTCCAGCCAGCGTTCCTCGGCCGCTTCCAGCTCGGCGCGTGCCGCGTCCAGCCTTGCCGCCGCCTTGTCGAAGCGGGCGCGGTCGCGGGCATAGAGGCCGGGGTCGTTGATCTCCGCCTCCAGCTTGGCGATCTCGGCCGCCAGCTTGTCCATGCGACCGGGCAGGTCCTCCAGCTCGCGCGCATCCTTGTAGGACAGCTTGGTCGCGGTCTTGGGGCGCGGCGCCTCGGCCTTGGGGGCGTCGGCGGCCTTCGGCTTCGCGGCCTCTTCCTTCTTGGGGCGCTGAATCAGATAGTCGGAATAGCCGCCGGGATATTCGCGGATGTCGCCGTCGCCTTCCACCGCGATGACGCTGGTGACCAGACGGTCCAGGAAGTCACGGTCGTGGCTGACCACCAGCAGCGTGCCCTCGTAATCGGCCAGCACCTCCTCCAGCAGATCCAGGGTGTCCATGTCGAGGTCGTTGGTCGGCTCGTCCAGGATCAGCAGGTTGCTGGGCTTGGCCAGCAGCTTGGCCAGCAGCAGGCGGTTGCGCTCGCCGCCCGACAGCGCCTTGACCGGGGTGCGGGCCTGGGCCTCCTGGAACAGGAAGTCCTTCATGTAGCCGACCACGTGCTGGGGCCGGCCGCGCACCCACACATTGTCGCCGCGCCCGTCGGTCAGGGTGTCCCACACCGACTTTTCCGGGTCCAGGCGGTCGCGGCGCTGGTCGAAATAGGCCGGCTCCAGGTTGGTGCCCAGCCGCACCTCGCCGCCGTCGGGGGCCAGGTCGCCGGTCAGCATGCGCAGCAAGGTGGTCTTGCCGGCGCCGTTGGGGCCGATCAGGCCGACGCGGTCGCCGCGCAGGATGCGGGTGGAAAAATCCTTGGCGATCACCTTGCCGCCATAGCATTTCTCGATCTTCTCCGCCTCGATCACCAGGCGGCCGGAAATGTCGCCGGCCTCGGCGGCCAGATTGGCGCGGCGGTCGTTGTCCTGTTTCGAGGTGAAGCGCTGGGCGCGTTCGTTGCGCAGCACGTCCAGCGCCCGGCGCCGGCCCATGTTGCGCTTGCGCCGCGCGGTGACGCCGCGCGCCAGCCAATGCAGCTCGCGCCGCAGCAGGTTGTCCATGCGGGCCAGTTCGGCCTCCTCGGCGGCGTAGGTTTCCTCCTGCCACTGGGGAAAGCCGGAAAAGCCGAATTCCGCCCGCCGCACCACGCCGCGTTCCAGCCACAGGGTCTGCTTCGAGACGTTGTCCAGGAAACGGCGGTCGTGGCTGATCATCACCAGCGCGCCCTGGTAGCCCTTCAGCCATTC
The DNA here is from genome assembly GCA_023426365.1 of Pseudomonadota bacterium. Lineage (GTDB taxonomy): Bacteria > Pseudomonadota > Alphaproteobacteria > Rhodospirillales > Magnetospirillaceae > Magnetospirillum. Next base: position 14,174 of record JAFAAW010000047.1, on the reverse strand, counting down.
CTCGAGCCACAGGATGGTGGGCAGGTCGAGATGGTTGGTCGGCTCGTCCAGCAGCAGCGCGTCCGGCTCGCCCACCAGCGCGCGGGCCAGGGCGGCGCGGCGGCCTTCGCCGCCCGACAACTGCCTGGGGTCGCGGGTGCCGTCCACGCCCACGGCGGCCAGCACCGCGTCCACCCGATAGGTCTGGTCGCGCTCGTCCTCGGGCAGTCCTTGCGCCACGTATTCGGCCACCGTCGCGCCGTCCAGCGTCGGGTCCTGCGGCAGATAGGCGATGCGGGTGCCGGGCTGGACGAAGCGTTCGCCCGAATCGGCCACCACCTCGCCGGCGAACACCTTGAGAAGAGTGGACTTGCCCGAGCCGTTGCGGCCGACCAGACAGGTCTTGTCGCCCTTGCCGACCCAGGTGGTGACGCCCTCGAACAGCGGGGTGCCGCCGAAGGTGAGACGAACGTCGCGAAGCGCGAGAAGCGGAGGAGAAGCCATGGGCTTCACCTACACCGGCCGCGCCGAGGGATCAAGCTACTCCCGGTTCCGGGCGCCGCATTCGTCCACCCGCTTGCCCACCTGCTTGCAGATGGCGGCCCGCTCGCCCTCGTCGGCGGCCATGCCGTAGAGGCGCACCCACTTGCCCTTCTTGCCCAAATCCACCGCCTGGGTGACGGGCTGCTGGCGGGCCAGGATGGGCGAGGCCTTGGCCAGGGCGGCAAAGCCCGCCTTGGCCGTGGCCTCTGTGCGGTAGGAGGCCAGATAGACCAGGGTGCGCGCGTCGGGCTTGGGCTTGGCGGCCGGGGCGGTGGCCTGTGCCGCCGGGGCGGGCGCGGCGTCAGCCAGCGGCAGCGGGGCGGCCGGCTTGGGTTCGGGCCGGGCTAGGCGCAACACCCAGCCGCCCTGGCGGGTCAGCCAGGTGCCGTCGGGCTGGGCCACCAGCACGGCAAAGGGCGCATTGTCGCAGGTCACGGTGACGACCCGGTGCGGCGCGGGGTCGTGGGTCGCCTGCGGCTGGGCGGGGTGGCCCAGGCTTTCGGCGGCGGTCCCGGTGCTTTCCCAATAGGACGGGGTGGCGCACAGGCGGCCGGCGGGGTCGATGGCGCGGGCGCCGTCCAAGGTGACGGGCTGGCCCAGATAGGGGGAATTGGGGGCGCCCATCGGCTGGGCGGCGTAATCGTCGCGCACCGTCCATTCGCCGCCCGGAGCCTGGGTCGCTTGCGGCGGTACCGGCGCCGGGGCCGTGGTGCCGCCGTCCGAGGCGCAGGCGGCAAGAGCCAGCCCCAGGCCGGCAACGCAGGTGGCGAGGGTGACACGCTTCATCGATTTCCCCTGAAATGGCCGATCCATCCCCGCCATCACTGTATGATGGAACGCGGGGGTTGCCAATCGTGGGAAACGGTGGCGGGCGGCCAGTGCGGCGCGCTAGGTGCCGCCCCCATGGGCCGCCCGCTTCGGGATCAGCCGCGGGTGCGCTGGATCACGCGGTCCATCCACCGGGCCAGCAGGCCGAACGACAGCAGCATGACGGCGCCCAGGCTCAGCACCACGTACAGGTCGTTGCCGGCGAAGCTGGTGGCGTTGCCCTTGATGACCAGGGCGTTGATCAGCAGCCAGGCGATCACGGGGGCGGCCATGGCCAGAACCAGCAGATAGGGAAGGAAGCGCACGGGAAGACCCTCCGGACAATGGGGTAATTATTCTAATTCTAAATCGAATTAGAGCGGCCGGAGGATGGGCCCTGCAACGCTTTGAAGTCAACCACAAGCCTGTTGTGGTTAAAGGGCCACCACTTCCGGCCGATGCCCGGTCGCGTTCAGGAAGGTGCGGAAATCATCGGCCCGGATGGTGGTGGTCATGGTGTTGCGCAGGGGGTGATAGTTCAGCAGCGGCTGCTCCATCATCCAGGCGTCCAGCACCACCGACACCCGCCCCCCGGTGTCGTTGATCAGCGCGAACGGGGTGACGGACCCCGGCTCGATGCCCAGCACCTCGCGCAGCAGGTCGGCCGAGCCGAAGGACAGCCGCGCCGCGCCGATGCGCGCCGGCAGCGCCTTGAGGTCGATGCGGCGGTCGGCCGGAGCCACCACAAGCCACAGCTTGGCCTTGGCGTCCTTGAGAAACAGGTTCTTGCAATGCACGCCGGGAATGTCGCCCCACACGGCGTTGCCCTGTTCCACGGTGAAGGCGGCCTCGTGGTGATGGGTGGTGACCGCCAGCCCCAGGCGGTCGAAAAGGGCGAACAGGTCTTCCGGCGTGGCGGGCATGGACATCCTCCGTGATCTTCGACCTTGGGCCTATGCCCCTGGCCGATGGCGCGGGCGGCCCTTCGTCGGATATGGCCGTCGCGGCGTTTGCACCATCATGGCGCCACCCAATCCCCCGCTCCGAGGTCCGTATGCTGTTGACCAACATTCGCATCGAAGCCCCGTCCAACCGGCCCAGCCCGCTGCAGAACTGGCTGACCATGGGCGGCACGATGGTCGAGGCGGCGGCCTATGGCTGGGGATTGCTGGCGCCGTTCCAACTGTGCCTGATGATGTACAGGGTGAATCGGTCGCTGACCAAGGCCTTGTTCCCGGCCTGACCCACGGGGGCACGGATGGGCGGCATGGCCGGGAGGTCCGCCGACAACAAGAAGAAGACAGAAGAATAAGAACCTGCCTCCCCAATCCGTCCGTCCTTCCGTGCCCTTGAGGCCAAACCCGCAAGGCCCCTACCGCACTCCAGGAAACGCCCGCCTGAAAGGCCCCTGCCGGCATGCCGGCAGGGGCTTTTTTTAGGCTATGTCAGCGGAGGCTGTCGGTGCCCGGGCATTCCCGCCAACAACAGCGGTTCGGCCGGCGTACATCGCCACATATGGACGTCATGCGCGGATCAAGCCCGGGCACGACGGATCAGGCGGTGGGCAACCTTCCCTGCCAATCCGCGATCAGCCCTTTCGCCAGGGCGGGACAGCGGATCAGGCGGCGCGGATGCCGTCGAGGAAGCGGTCCACCGCCACCTCCAGCGCCTGGGCGCCGTGCGACAGCCCCTCGGCCTGGGTCAGCAGGCTTTCGGCCGAGCTGCCGGTTTCGCAAGCGGCGGCGCGCACCTCGGTGACGTTGTCGGAAACGTGGCGCGTGCCCTGGGCGGCTTCCTGGGTGTTGCGCGAAATCTCGCGCGTGGCGGCGCCCTGCTGCGACACCGCGGCGGAGACCGAGGCCGAAATCTCGCTGATCTGGTCGATCACCTTGGTCACGTCCTCGATGGCGGTGACCGCCTCGTGCGTCTGGTCCTGAACGGCGGCGATCTGGCTGCCGATTTCCTCGGTGGCGCGCGCCGTCTGGTTGGCCAGGTGCTTGACCTCGTTGGCGACCACGGCGAAGCCCTTGCCGGCCTCGCCGGCGCGGGCCGCCTCGATGGTGGCGTTGAGCGCCAGAAGGTTGGTCTGGCTGGCGATGTCGTTGATCAGCTTGACCACCTCGCCGATGCGGCTGGCGGTCTCGGCCAGCCCGCGCACGATCCCCTCGGAACGCTGGGCGGTGCTGACGGCATCGCGGGCGATGGCGCTCGAGCGCTCGACCTGCGACGCGATTTCGCCGATCGAGGCGGACAGCTCCTCGGTGGCGGCGGCGACCGAATCCACGTTCATGGTCGCCTGTTCGGCGGCGGCGGCGACGGTGGCGGAACGCGCCGTGGCGGTGCCGGCCGTGCTGCTCATGGTCTCGGCGGTGCCCTTGAGCGTCTGGGCCGAGTGGGCGACCTCGCCCACCACGCCCTTGACCGAGGTTTCGAACTCGGCGGCCAGCCGGCTCATCAGGGCCTTGCGTTCGGCCTCGGCGCGGCGCCCGGCCTCCTGCTGCTCGCTCTCCAGCCGGCGCATGGCCAGGGCATTGTCCTTGAACACCTGGATGGCCTGGGCCATGGCGCCGATTTCCGCGCCCTGGTCGCGGGCGGGCACGTCCACATCCAGTTTGCCGGCCACCAGATCGTGCATGGCGGCGGTCAACTGGCGCACCGGCACCGCCACGGTGCGCGCGCCCAGCCACGACAGCCCCGCCACCAGCACCAGGATGATCGCGGCCTGCGTCAGATGCTCGGTGGTCTGGCTGCGCACCTGGGCCTGAAGGTCGTCCAGGTACAGCCCCGATCCCACCATCCAGTTCCAGCCGGGCACGGCCTGAACATAGGACATCTTCGGCACCGGGTCGCTGGCGCCGGGCTTGGCCCATTTGTAGCGCACGGTGCCCGAACCCTGGCCGCGCGCGATGTCCACCATCTCCTTGAAGAAGTCGTGGCCGTCCGGGTCCTTGAGATCCAGCACCGTGCGGCCCACCAGCTTGGGGGCGAAGGGGTGCATGATCATCAGGCCGTCCAGGTCGTTGATCCACACGTATTCCTGACCGGAATAGCGCACCATGGACAACGCGGTGGCGGCCGCCTTCTTGGCCTCGTCCACCGTCATCTCGCCCTTGGCGGCCTTGCTCTGATAGCCGGCGATGACCGCGTGCGCGCTTTCCACCACCGAGCGGACCTGTTGCTCGCGCCCCTCCATCAGGGTGTCGGACACCTCGCGCAGCAATTGGGCGACGCTCAGCGCCATGCCGAACAGCGCGACCGCGACGATGGCGGCCAGCCGCCCGGTCACGGGCATGCGGCGGATAAGGGTGGTCATCGCAAAGTTCCCCATAAATCACTTTGACTACGCGCGCGGCCGTACGCCCCCGCCGGCGGCGGGCCGAATAGTACGGAAAAAAATGTGGGCATACCATCGCGGCTGATGCATAGCCGGCGCGCGCTGGGTGCGTGGCCTACGCGGCGCGAATGGTGCCCAGAAAGTGTTCCACGGCGCGCGAAAGCGACCCCGCCTCGGCCGCCAGGGTCTCGGCCTGGTTCAGCAGGCTGCCGGCGCTGCGGCCGGTTTCGCTGGCGGCGGCGCGGACGCCGTCCACGTTCTCCGACACGTGCTGGGTGCCCTGGGCGGCTTCCTGGGTATTGCGCGAAATGTCGCGGGTGGCGGCGCCCTGTTCCTCCACCGCGGCGGCGATGGAGCCGGCGATCTCGTTGATTTCCGCGATCACCCGGGAAATGTCGGCGATGGCCTGCACCGCCTCGCCGGTGGCCTGCTGGACGCCGCCGATCTGGCTGGTGATCTCGTCGGTGGCGCGCGCGGTCTGGGTGGCCAGGTTCTTGACCTCGCCGGCGACCACGGCGAAGCCCTTGCCGGCCTCGCCGGCGCGGGCCGCCTCGATGGTGGCGTTCAGCGCCAACAGGTTGGTCTGGCTGGCGATGTCGGTGATCAGTCCGACCACCTGGCCGATCCGGCTGGCGGTGTCGGCCAGCCCGCGCACGATGGCATCGGTGCGCGCCGCCGCCTCGACCGCCTGTTCGGCGATGGCGCTGGACCGGTGCACCTGGACCGAGATTTCGTCGATCGAGGCCGACAATTGCTCGGTGGCGACGGCCACCGTCTGGACGTTGGCGCTGGCCTGCTCGGCGGCGGCGGCCACCATGGAGGACCGCTGGGACGCGGCATCGGCCACCGCGTTCATGTCCTGGGCGGTGCCCTTCAATTCGGCGGCGGAATGCCCGACCTGGGCCACCACCTCCTTGACCGACGCTTCAAAATCGTCGGCCAGCGTCATCATCATGGTGCGGCGGTCGGCCGCCGCGCGGGCCTGGGCCTCGGCCTGCTCGGCCTCCAGCCGCCGGATGGCCAGCGCGTTGTCCTTGAACACCTGCACCGCATGGACCATGGCGCCGATCTCGGCGCCTTTGTCGCGGTCGGGAATCTCGGTGTCGAGACGGCCTTCGGCCAACTGGTTCATGGCCGCCGTCAGCCGCACCAGCGGCCCGGTCAGCGACCGCGCGATCAACCAACACAGCGACACCAGGATCAGCACGCCCAGGCCGGTGATGATGCCGCGTTGGGTGGCGCGGGCCAGGATGGCCTGGCGCACGTCGTCGATATAGATGCCCGACGCCAGCACCCAGTTCCATTGCGGGAACGCCTTGAAATAGGTCAGCTTGGGCTGCGGCCTGGTGGCGCCGGGCTTGGGCCACAGGTAATCCTCGCTGCCCTCGCCGGCGGTGCGGGCGGTGGCCAGCATCCCGCGCATGAAGAACTTGCCATCCGCGTCCTTCAGCTCGGCCATGTTCTTGCCGATCAGGTCGGGATTGGGATGGACCAGGGTGATGCCGTCGGTGTCGTTGACGAACACGTACTCCGCCCCGTCATAGCGGATGGCGCCGATGGCGGCCTTGGCCGTCGCCTGGGCGTCGGCCAGCGGCATGGCGCCGCGCGCCGCCTGCTCCGCGTAATGGGCGGTGATGGCGTGGGCGGCCTCGATGATGTTGCGGACCTTGGTCTCGCGGGCGGCATGGGTGTCCTGCGCCATGCCGACCATTTCCAAAGTGAAGGCGGCGGCGAAGCCGAACAAGGACAGCGCAACGATCGACCACAGCCGCAAGCCGATAGGCAGGCGATGGATGAGGTGGGTCATGGACGGCTTCCCCCTTTGGTTTTGTCAAAAGCATGTCACGTGCGCCCTATTCGTCCTACTGTGCCTAGGGCTAATGCCACCTGTTCCCATGGCTTAGACCTCCCCCAATGGGCGGATGTTCGGCTTCCGCCTGTCGTCCTCCTGCGGTAGCATCGGGGCCTTATCCCCAGGAGACGGGCATGGGCGGCTGGCAGTTCTGGATCGATCGCGGCGGGACCTTCACCGACATCGTCGCCCGCCGGCCCGATGGCGGGTTGGCGACCATGAAGCTGCTGTCGGAAAACCCCGAGCAGTACGAGGACGCCGCCCTGGCCGGCATCCGCCGCTTCCTGGGCGTGGCCGAGGGCGAGCCCATTCCCGCCGACAAGGTGGCGGCGGTGAAGATGGGCACCACGGTCGCCACCAACGCGCTCCTGGAGCGCAAGGGCGACCGCACCGTGCTGGCGGTGACCAAGGGCTTCGCCGATCTGCTGGCCATCGGCACCCAGAACCGTCCCGACCTGTTCGCCCGCGCCATCCGCCTGCCGGAAATGCTGTACGAGCGGGTGGTGGAGATCCCCGAGCGCATGGGCGCGCGCGGCGAGGAATTGCGGCCGCTCGACCTTGGGGCCGCCGCCGACGGCCTGATCGCTGCGTACGAGGCCGGCATCCGCAGCGTCGCCGTGGTGCTGCTGCATGCCTATCGCTTTCCCGAGCACGAGCTGACGCTGGGCCGGCTGGCGCGCGACATCGGCTTCACCCAGGTCAGCCTGAGCCATCAGGCCAGCCCGCTGATGAAGGTGGTGGGGCGCGGCGACACCACGGTGGTGGACGCCTATCTGTCGCCCATCCTGCGCCGCTATGTGGATCGGGTGGCCGCCCAGTTGCAGGGCACCCGGCTGATGTTCATGCAAAGCTCGGGCGGGCTGACCGACGCGCGGCGCTTCCAGGGCAAGGACGCCATCCTGTCCGGCCCGGCCGGCGGCGTGGTCGGCGCGGTCAGGACCGCCGCCATGGCCGGCCTCGGCCAGTTGATCGGCTTCGACATGGGCGGCACCTCGACCGACGTCTGCCATTACGACGGCGAATACGAACGCAGCTTCGACACCACGGTGGCCGGCGTGCGCCTGCGCGCGCCCATGATGCGCATCCATACGGTGGCGGCGGGTGGCGGCTCGGTGCTGCATTACGACGGCGCCCGCTTCCGTGTCGGCCCGGATTCCGCCGGGGCCAATCCCGGCCCGGCCTGCTATCGGCGCGGCGGCCCGCTGACCGTCACCGATTGCAACGTCATGGTGGGCAAGCTGCAGCCCGCCTTCTTCCCCGCCCTGTTCGGCCCCGAGGCCGACCAGCCGCTGGACGGCGAGGCGGTGCGCCGGGGATTCGCCGAACTGGCGGCGCGCATCGGCGACGGGCGCACGCCCGAACAGGTGGCCGAAGGCTTCCTGTCCATCGCCGTGCTGGGCATGGCCAATGCCATCAAGCAGGTCAGCGTGGCGCGCGGCTATGACGTCACCCGCTATGCCCTGGCGTGTTTCGGCGGCGCGGGCGGTCAGCATGCCTGTCTGGTGGCCGACGCGTTGGGCATGGACACGGTGTTCCTGCACCCGCTGGCCGGCGTGCTGTCGGCCTATGGCATGGGGCTGGCCGATCTGCGCGTGCTGAAGGAGCGCGCGCTGGAACTGCCCCTGGACGACGAGGCCATGAAGGCGGTGCAGCGCGCCTTCGCCGATCTGGAGGCCGAAGCCCGCTGCGAGTTGGAGCGCCAGGGCGTCGAGCGCGCCGACATGACCGGCCTGCGCACGGTGTTCCTGAAATATCAGGGATCGGACACCGCGCTTCCCGTCGAAGCCGCCGACCGCGACGGGCTGGCTCGCGCGTTCGCCGCCGCCCACAAGGCCCGTTTCGGCTTCGTGATGGAGGGGCGGCCGCTGGTGGTCGAGGCGGTGGGCATCGAGATGTTCGGCGGCGGCGAGGACGTGGACGAGGCTGAGCTGCCCGCCAGCGCCGAGGCGGCGGTGCCGCGCGCCGCCGCCCGCATGTTCAGCGGCGACCACTGGCACGACGCCCCGGTGTTCGACCGTGACCGCCTGTTGCCGGGCCAGGCCGTGGACGGCCCTGCCATCATTACCGAATCCACCGCCACCACGGTGGTGGAGCCAGGCTGGCGGGCCGAGATGAACGCGCGCCGCCATCTGGTGCTGCGCCGCGTCGTTGCAAGGCCGCAACGTTTCGCTGCCGGCACCCGGGTGGACCCCGTTCTGCTCGAGGTGTTCAACAACCTGTTCATGAGCGTGGCCGAGCAGATGGGCGCGGTGCTGGCCAACACCGCCCATTCGGTCAACATCAAGGAGCGGCTGGATTTCTCCTGCGCGGTGTTCGATGCCGAGGGCGGGCTGGTCGCCAATGCGCCCCACATCCCGGTGCATCTGGGCAGCATGGGCGAAAGCGTGCGTACCATCCTGCGCACCCGGGCCGGCACCCTGCGGCCGGGTGATTCCTTCGCCCTCAACTCGCCCTATGCCGGCGGCACCCATCTGCCCGACATCACCGTGGTGACGCCGGTGTTCCATGGCGGCGCGGTGCGCTTCTTCGTCGCCAGCCGCGGCCATCACGCCGATATCGGCGGCATCACCCCCGGCTCCATGCCGCCCGATTCCACCAGCATCGAGCAGGAAGGCGTCCTGCTCGACAACTTCCATCTGGTCGAAGGCGGCCGCCTGCGCGAGGCGGAACTGGCGGCGCTGCTGACCGGGGGGCCTTATCCCACCCGCAACCTGCGTCAGAACATCGCCGATCTACAGGCGCAGTTGGCCGCCAACGAAAAGGGCGCCGCCGAACTGATCCGCATGGTGGATATGTTCGGCTCCGAAACGGTGGCCGCCTATATGGGCCACGTTCAGGACAATGCCGAGGAATCGGTGCGCCGGGTGCTGGCCACGCTGAGCGACGGCGCCTTCGCGGTCGAGATGGACGACGGCGCCGTGATCCGGGTGGCGATTAGGGTGGACCGGGCGGCGCGGCGCGCCACCATCGACTTCACCGGCACCAGCGCCCAGCGGCCGGGCAATGCCAACGCCCCCACCGCCATCACCAGGGCGGCGGTGCTGTACGTGTTCCGCTGCATCGTGGACGACGCCATCCCGCTGAACGAGGGCTGCCTCAAGCCGCTCGACATCATCGTGCCGCCCGGCTCGCTGCTGGCGCCCAACCCGCCGGCGGCGGTGGTGGCGGGCAATGTGGAGACCAGCCAGGCGGTGGTGGATTGCCTGATGGGGGCGCTGGGGGTGATGGCCGCCAGCCAGGGCACCATGAACAACCTGACCTTCGGCGACGACCGCCACCAATATTACGAGACCATCTGCGGCGGCGCCGGGGCCGGGCCGGGTTTCGACGGCGCCAGCGCGGTTCACACCCACATGACCAATTCCCGCCTGACCGATCCCGAGGTGCTGGAATGGCGCTTCCCGGTGCTGGTGGACGGCTTCGCCATCCGGCGCGGCTCGGGCGGGGCGGGGGCGCGCTGCGGCGGCGACGGCGTGGTGCGGCGGCTGAAATTCCTGCACCCCATGACCGCCGGCATCCTGTCCAACCGCCGCAGGGTCGCGCCGTTCGGCCTGATGGGCGGGCAGGACGGCAAGCCCGGCCGCAACGCCGTCGAGCGCGCAGACGGACGCGTCGAGGAACTGGGCGGCACCGCCCGGGTCGAAATGGCGCCGGGCGACGTCTTCGTCATCGAGACGCCGGGCGGCGGCGGCTATGGCCCGCGGGAGTGACCGCCGCCCCCGGCCGTCCGTAATCACCGCCAGGACAGGCCCCAGGCCCGACGGGGGGTTGAACCATGGGGCGCTCTCGGCCAGTGTGGGCCGACTGTCTGGATTGGGGGGAAGCGCAGGCGCATGATCAAGCACATCGTTTTTTGGCGCCTGAACGGCGAAACCCCGGCCGAGCGGCACGCCCAGGCCTCCGCCATCAAGGACGCGCTGGAGGCGTTGAACGGCCGTATTCCCGGCCTGCTGCGGCTTGAGGTGGGGATCGACGTCAGTCGCGACGCCGATGCGGCCGACGTGGTGCTGTATTCGGAATTCGCCGACCGCGCCGCGCTGGACGCCTATCACCATCACCCGGAACACCAAAAGGCCGCCCCGGTGGTGCGCGCCGCCCGGTGCGAGCGCCGCGTGGTGGATTACGAACTCTGATCCTTGCCGGCATGAACCCCAGGGTGTCGCGGGCCGGCACCGGCATGGCCGGGCGGTCGGGCCAAAACGCGATGACCCCCTGGGCGGTGGCGACGGGCGCATCGGCAAGGCGTTTCCAGGGCCTGTCGGTGCACCCCTCGTCCATCCCAAGGGGTCATGCCGTGACCCTATCCCCAACCGGGCGGCGCCGACAGAGGCAATTTCTGCAATGCAGCAATCCAAAAGGGCGATGGCTGCGCCTTGCCGGTGGCCGGCCGGCCCCTTAAGTTCGGGGAAAAGGAAGGCGCCCCATGCTCGACGATGACGAATGCGGTCTTGGTCCCGCCCCGGCGGAACGGCTTGACGCCCTGCGCGCGGAACTGGCGGCGCGCGGGCTGTCCGGCTTTGTTGTGCCGCGCGCCGACGAACACCAGGGCGAATACGTGGCGCCGTGCGCGCGGCGGCTGGCCTGGCTGACCGGCTTCACCGGCTCGGCCGGGATGGCGGTGGTGCTGCGCGACTGTGCCGCGGTGTTCGTGGATGGCCGCTATACCTTGCAGGTCCGCGCCGAGGTGGACACCAGCCGGTTCGAACCGGTGCATCTGATCGACATGCCGCCGCCGCGCTGGCTGGGCGAGCGTCTGGGGGCGGGCGACCGCCTGGGCTATGATCCGTGGCTGCACACCGCCGATCAGGTGGAGGGGCTGCGCCAGGCGGTGGAGCGGGCCGGTGCCGTCCTGGTGCCGTGCGCCGACAATCCGCTGGACGCGGTGTGGCACGACCGCCCGCCGCCGCCCACGGCGCCGGTGCGTCCCCATGCGCTGGCCTTTGCCGGGCGCGCGGCGGCGGAAAAGCGCGGCGACGTGGCCGAGATCCTGCGGGCCGAGCGGCTGGACGCGGCGGTGCTGACCGATCCCGCCTCCATCGCCTGGCTGCTCAACATTCGCGGCGGCGACGTGGCCTATACGCCGCTGTCGCTGTCCTTTGCCATCCTTGACGCCGACGGCCGGGTGGACCTGTTCATCGACGCCGCCAAGCTGTCGGACGACATCTACGCCCATCTGGGCGAGGGCGTGGCGGTGCGGCCGCCGTCCGACCTGCCGGCGGCGCTGGAGGCGCTCGGGCAGGGGGGCAAGCGCGTGCGCATCGACCCCGCCACCGCGGCGGCCATCCTGTTCGACCGGCTGGGGCAGGCGGGCGCCAGGATCGAGCGGGGCGCCGATCCTTGCGCCCTGCCCAAGGCGTGCAAGAACCCGGTGGAACTGGCCGGCGCGCGGGCGGCCCATCGCCGCGACGCGGCGGCCATGGTCCGCTTTTTGGCGTGGATCGACACCCAGCGCCGGGTGGACGAGCTGGGCGCCGCCGCCCGGCTGGAGGCGCTGCGGGCCGAGGGCGAACATTTCCGCGGCCTGTCCTTTCCCACCATCGCCGGGTCGGGGCCGCACGGCGCCATCGTCCATTACCGCAGCACCCCGGCCAGCAACCGAGACCTGCAGCCGGGCGAACTGTTCCTGCTGGATTCCGGCGCCCAATACCTGGACGGCACCACCGACATCACCCGCACTGTCTTGGTGGGCGGGCCGGGGGTGATTGCGGGCGCCGAGGAGCGCGAGCGCTTCACCCTGGTGCTCAAGGGCCATGTGGCGCTGGGGCGGGCGGTGTTTCCCGCCGGCACCACCGGCAGCCAGCTCGACGTGCTGGCGCGTCAGTTCCTGTGGCGGCGGGGGTTGGATTACGACCACGGCACCGGCCACGGCGTCGGCGCCTTCCTGTCGGTGCACGAGGGGCCGCAGCGTGTGTCCAAGGCGGGGGCGGGCGCGGTGGCGCTCCGGCCCGGCATGGTGCTGTCCAACGAACCGGGCTATTACAAATCGGGCGCCTATGGCATCCGCATCGAGAATCTGGTGGCGGTGGTTCCCGCCCCGGTGCCGGCGGGCGGCGACCGCGACCTGCTGGCCTTCGACACCTTGACCCTGGTGCCCTATGACCGCCGGCTGATCGACGTGGCCCTGCTGGATGGGGACGAGCGCGCCTGGATCGATGCCTATCACGCCCGCATCGCCCGGGAAATCGGCCCGCTGGTGCAGGGCGAGGCCCACGATTGGCTGATGCGGGCGGCCGCGCCCCTTCGCACGGAGTAATCCCTCCCCTTGCGGAACGCGCGGGTTGATCGGCGCGTTGATCCATGTGGATGCGTCCCCACGAGGAGGAGCCACACATGGATAAGAAACGCGTCGTGCCCATTCTGGCGGGCGCCCTGATGGCGGTGTCGCTCAGCGCCTGCCAGGGCATGATGGGAGGAGACCGCGCATCGAGCCAGACCAGCAGCACCCAGCAAACCCCGGCCACCACCGCCGGGCAGCAGGCGGTGTCCACCGATCTGGTGCGCGACGTGCAGCGTGGGCTGGCGTCCCGCGGGTATGACGTCGGGCCGCAGGACGGCATTTACGGCGACACCACCGAGCAGGCCCTGCGGCGTTTCCAACGCGACCAGCGCATGAACGCCACCGGCCAGATCGACGGCCAGACGCTGGCCGCCCTGGGGGTGATCGGCGGCTCGCCCATGGCCGCCGCGCCGACGCGGCGCGGGTCGGGCGAATACGTGCCCACCAGCCGGCGCCATGGCGCCATGGCGCCCACGTCGGGGGCCAGCCGGGTCAGCCTGAACCACGATCAGGTGCGCAACGTGCAGCAGAACCTGGTGGATCGCGGATACGACCCCGGCCGCATCGACGGCATCTGGGGCACGCGCACCCAGCAGGCGTTGCGCAGTTTCCAGCGTGACCAGAACATGCGGGCCGACGGCCGTCCCAACGACCAGACGCTGGCGGCGCTGGGCGTGGGCGGCAGCGCGCCCGCCACCCAGACCGGGCGGGTGCCGGAAAACGACCCCGGCTCGGTCGATCTGGAACAGCGCGACGTGCGCGAACCCGAGCAGCAGCAGGGCCTGCTGCCGCCGACCGGGTCGCAGGCGCCCGGAGCGGCCCGCGAAACCGAACGGTCCACGCTCAATCCCGGCGGGGCGCCCGATACCCGGCCGCAGGGCAATCAGTAAGCGCGGGCCTAGGGACTTGGCAACGAACCGTGGCGACACGCCGGTGGAGGAGGGTTCCCCTCCGCCGGCGGCGCGGCCGCGTCACGCGGCGGCGAAACCGGCCGAGCGGGCGAATTGCGCGGTGACGAAATCCATGGTGTTGCGGTGGTTCATCAGCCAGCCCGGCAGGGTCTTGGCGAAATACTCGTCCTGACCGTCGCCGCCCCGCAGGCGGATCAGCACCACGTCCAGCTCCGCCAGCATGCGGGTGTGTTCCCCCCGATGGCAGCCCAGGGCGAAAAAGCCGGTCTTTTCCATCATCGCCTCTTCGCGGGCGAAGTGCTCGCGGCAATGGCCGATGAAGGTCTCCAGCACCGCAACCCTTTCCTCGCCGGCCGTTGCCGCCAGCGCATTGATCAGCGCCGCCGCCTCGGTGTGGTCGTCGTCCATGAAGTCCACGCCCACGTTCAGCCCGTCATGCCATTCGATCACCGACATTCCAACACGTCCTTC
>JAFAAW010000099.1 GCA_023426365.1 Pseudomonadota bacterium | reverse complement strand
ACCGTCTACCACCTGCGCCGCCGCACCGAGGTGGAGGCCCAGACCGCCGCCGGGCTGCCCCATTACCACGAGCCGGCGCAAGACGAAGGCCAGTTGCCCCCCCTGCCCGTCGCCCAGACGCAGGCGGCGGAGAACGAGGAGGCCGCCGCCGCGCCCCGCGTGGACGGTACGGAGCAGGCCGGGGAAGACGAGGCCGGGGAAGACGAGGCCGGAGCGGCGGACACCCTGGCGGCCGAGGAGCCGCCGCCGCCGGCCGGCGGCGATGCGGGTATCATCGAACGCCCCGCCCCAGGGGTGGAAAGCGTGCTGGCCACCGTGGCGCGGATGATCGAACGCGCCGAGGCGGGCGAGCGGGGCGACCGGCGCAAGGGCCGCAAGAAAAAGGCCAAGGACGCCGCGCCGGCCGCCGACATCACTTTTCTGGACGGCGACGAAACCCACTGGCCGGGGGTCTGACCCGCGGTACCGCCCCCTCGCCGTGCCTGCGGCGTTCCCTTGCCCTCAGGCCAGGAAGCCCTTGAGCACGGCAATCTGGTCGGCGGTGTTGAGCATGGGCGCGTGGCCGCAGCCGGGCACGCCGACCAGCTGGGCGCGCGGGCCGCGCCGGGTCATTTCCTCGGCCACGTGCGGCTCCAGCAGGTCGGAATTCTCGCCGCGCAACACCAGCGTCGGGCAGCGGATGGCATCGTAGAGCGGCCAAAAATCGAAGGCGCCGCCCACCTCGGCAAACACCTGCATGGCCGCCGGATCGTAATGGGCCGAGAACTTGCCGTTCTCGCGCCGCCGCACCGAGGTTTCCGCCAGATGCCGCCATTCGGCATCGCTCAGCGTGCCGAACCCCGCATAGGCCAGCCGCATGAACGCCTCGAAATGCTGCACGGTGGCAAATTCCGGCACCTGCGCCACATAGGCGCGGATACGCTCGATGGCGGGCAGATTGGGCACCGGCCCCACATCGTTGATCACCAGACGCTCCACCCGCCTAGCGGTCTGGGGCGTTCCCGCCAGCGCCATGCCGACCAGCCCGCCCATGGAGGTGCCGACCCAGCGCACCCGCTCCACCCCCAGGCGGTCCATCAGTTCGACCGCATGCCCGCAATAGGTGGGGATCACGTAATCCTCGGCCGGGTTGGACGACCACCCCGACAGGCCGCGGCCGATGGTGTCGGGACAGACCACGTGGAACAGCGGCGACAGCGCCCGCGCCAGCGTGTCGAAATCCCGCCCCGTGCGGGCAAGGCCATGCCACATCAGCACCGTGGGCGCCGACGGGTCGCCCCATTGGGTGAAATGGATCTCGTGGCCGGCGATGGTGAGATAGCGCGAACGCGGTTCGGCATGAAGAGGGGGCATGGCGGTGCTCGGCCTTTCCGTTGGGGGCGCGGCCTAGTATATCTGGCGAAACGCTTTCGCCTATGGAAAGGACGCCATGCTCGACCTCAAGGACACCGCGCTACTGCGCTGCCATGCCTATCTGGATGGTCGGTGGACCGATTCCGACCGGGGCGAACGCTTCGCCGTGACCAACCCCGCCGACGGCAGTGAAATCGCCCGCGTCGCCTCGGTGGGCGCGGCCGAGACCCGGCGCGCCATCGACGCCGCCGCCCGCGCCCTGCCCGCCTGGCGGTCCAAGACCGCCAAGGAACGCGCCGCCATCCTGCGCCGGTGGCATGACCTGATCCTGGCCGCCGCCGACGATCTGGCCGTGCTGATGACCGCCGAGCAGGGCAAGCCGCTGGCCGAGGCGCGCGGCGAAGTGGTCTACGGCGCCGCCTTCATCGAATGGTACGCCGAGGAAGCAAAGCGCGTGTACGGCGAGATCATCCCCGAGAACCTGCCGGGCCGGCGCATCCTGGCGACCCGCGAAGCGGTGGGCGTGGTGGCCGCCATCACGCCGTGGAACTTCCCCAACGCCATGATCACCCGCAAATGCGCCCCCGCCCTGGCCGCCGGCTGCACGGTGGTGGTCAAGCCGGGCGAGGACACGCCCTTGTCCGCGCTCGCACTGGCCGAACTGGCCGAGCGGGCGGGCATTCCGGCCGGCGTGTTCAACGTGCTGCCCACCGCCGATTACGTGGCCGTCGGCGGCGAGCTGACCGCCAACCCCACCGTGCGCAAGCTGAGCTTCACCGGCAGCACCGAGGTGGGCAAGCTGCTGATGAAGCAATGCGCCGACACCATGAAGAAGGTCAGCTTCGAATTGGGCGGCAATGCCCCGTTCATCGTGTTCGACGACGCCGACCTGGATGCGGCGGTGGCCGGCGCCATGGCCTCGAAATACCGCAACACCGGCCAGACCTGCGTGTGCGCCAACCGCATCCTGGTCCAGGACGGCGTCTACGACGCCTTTGCCGCCAAGCTGGCCGAGGCGGTCGGCAAGATGGTGGTCGGCCCGGGTCTTGCGGGGCCGACCCAGCAGGGACCGCTGATCAACCGGCAGGCGGTGGAAAAGGTGGAGCGCCACGTGGCCGACGCGGTGGCCAAGGGCGCCAAGGTCATGATGGGCGGCAAGCGCCACGCGCTGGGCGGCACGTTCTTCGAACCCACCATCCTGACCGACGTCACCCCCGACATGCTGTGTGCGCGTGAGGAAACCTTCGGCCCCGTGGCGCCGCTGTTCCGCTTCCGCACCGAGGACGAGGCCGTGCGCATGGCCAACGACACCGAATTCGGCCTGGCCGCCTATTTCTATTCCCGCGACGTCGGCCGCTGCTTCCGCGTGTCGGCGGCGCTGGAATACGGCATCGTCGGCGTCAACGAGGGCATCATCTCGACCGAGGTGGCGCCGTTCGGCGGCATGAAGGAATCCGGCATCGGCCGCGAGGGCGCCCGCCACGGCATCGAGGAATACCTTGAGGTGAAATATGTCTGCATGGGTGGTTTGGGGTGAAAACCCCATAACCATAGGGCGTGGTTTGTATTGCCTCTAAACCTCTGGATGCAAGACGAGAACGCGGGTACAGTCGCGAAAACTCGACCCGGGGAAGAGGGACGCGAATTGGACAGGTGGGTGGAGGATTTGACCTCGGGATTGCTGTGGGCCGATGACGTTGCCACGCTCCAGCAGGCGTTTCGCGGCTTCGCCCGCCAAGCCGGGGTTGACTACTTCGTTTACGGCAATTCCCGCCCGGGTCTGGACCAGCCCTATATCGACAGCACCTATCCGGCGGACTGGATGGCCCATTACCTGGCCAACCGCTACCAGTTCATCGACCCGGTGGTGCTTGAGGCGCAACGCAGCCACCTGCCCTTTGCCTGGCGCTTCCTGTCCAGCCGCTCTGGCGGGCTGAGCGCCGCCCAGCGCAAGCTGTTCGAGGAGGCGCGGACGTTCGGCATCCGCGACGGCTTCACCATCCCGTTCCACACCGCCGAGGGCTGCGTCGCCGTGCTGTCCTATGCCTTCACCTCGGAGAGCAGGTTGCAGCAGGTGATGGAGGGACAGGGGCGGCTCAAGCTGCTGGCGGTCTATTACCACACGGCGGTGGAGCGGCTGCTGGACGTGCAGACGCCCGAGGACGAGCTGTCCCCCATGGAACGCCAGTGCCTGACCGCCATGGCCCACGGCCACAGCCTGTGGGAAATCTCGGGCCGGCTGCACCGCCCCGAGCCGGACGTGGCCGGCGCGCTGCGCTCGGCGCGCGAGAAACTGGGCACCGCCACCACCGCCCAGGCCATCGCCAAGGCCATCACCCAGGGCCTGATCTCCCCCTGATCCCCCCTTCCCGGCCGACGCCCCGCGAAAGACCATTGGAACTTTGCGGCTAAAGGCGTACACCCGGATGACCCGCCGCCAGAGCGGGATCGTCCAAGGGAGAGAGGGAAACATGACCGCTGCGGCGTCCGCCGGCTTCATGTACGCGCCCGAAATCGAGCGCATGAACCGCGCCGACCTGGGTCGGCTGCAACTGGAACGGCTGAAGCGCACGCTGGCCCATGCCTATGCCAACGTGCCCCATACCCGCGCCGCCTTTGCCGCCCACGGCGTCACCCCTGACGATCTGCGGTCGCTGGACGACCTGCGCCGCTTTCCCTTCACGGTAAAGACGGACCTGCGCGACAATTACCCGTTCGGCCTGTTCGCCGTCCCGCGCGAGCGGCTGGTGCGCCTGCACGCCAGTTCGGGCACCACCGGCAAGCCCACGGTGGTGGGCTATACCGCCGAGGACATCGACACCTGGGCCGAGCTGATCGCGCGCTCGCTGGCCTGCGCGGGGGCGCGGCCGGGCGACGTCATGCACAATGCGCTGGGCTATGGCTTGTTCACCGGCGGCCTTGGCTTCCATTACGGCGCCGAGCGGCTGGGCTGCACCGTCACGCCCATGTCCGGCGGCCAGACCGAACGCCAGATCGCGCTGATCCAGGATTTCGGCGCCAGCGTTCTCAACGCCACGCCGTCCTATGCCCTCAACCTGGCCGAGGCCGCCGAGCGCATGGGCATCGACCTGTCCACCGGCAGCCTGCGGGTCGGCGTGTTCGGCGCCGAGCCGTGGTCGGAAAGCATGCGCGCCGAACTGGACCGCCGCCTGGGCGTCAAATCCATCGATTCCTATGGGCTGTCCGAGGTGATGGGGCCGGGCGTCGCCATGGAATGCGGCTACCGCCTGGGCCTGCACGGCTGGGAAGACCACTTCCTGTTCGAGATCGTCGATCCCGAAACCCAGCAGCCATTGCCCATGGGCGAGGCGGGCGAGCTGGTCATCACCACGCTGACCAAGGTCGGCCTGCCCATGATCCGCTATCGCACCCGCGACATCACGCGCCTGACCGACGAGCCGTGCCCGTGCGGCCGCACGCATCTGCGCATCCTGCGGGTGACGGGGCGCAACGACGACATGCTGATCATCCGCGGCGTCAACCTGTATCCCAGCCAGATCGAAGCGGTGCTGGTGGACTTTCCCGGCCTGTCGCCCCATTACCAGTTGGTGGTGTCGCGCCAGGGCAGCCTGGATCACCTGACCGTCGAGGCCGAGGCCGCCGAGGTGCGCGGCGAGGAGGCGCGCGGCCTGCTGTCCCATCAGGTGCGCCATCACCTCAAGACCATGATCGGCGTCTCGGCCGAGGTGATCATCCGCCTGCCCGGCGAGTTGCCGCGCAGCCAGGGCAAGGCGGTACGGGTGCGCGACCTACGAAAGCAAAGTGCGCAGCCTTAACCTTCGGATCGGTGCGCCAACCCGACCTTGGGCGTAAAATCCTCCCACCAAGGTAAGGATAGGGAGTGCCCCATGCCGGTTGCCGATCTGGCACAGTTGGAAACCCGACTGGCGGCGGCGACCACCGTCGAACAGATTGCCGCGATCATCATCGCCGTCGGGCGCCGCCTGATCGGCTGTGACGGCATTTCCTTTGTCGTCAACGATCAGGGGCGGTGCCACTATCTGGACGCCGAGGGCATCCGGCCGCTGTGGAAGGGCCAGTTCTTTCCCGCCGAAACCTGCATCTCGGGCTGGGTCATGAGCCACCGCCAGGCGGTGGTGATCCCCAACATCTTCATGGACGCCCGCATCCCCCAGGATGTCTACAGCCGCACCTTCGTCAAGAGCATGCAGATGGTGCCGGTGGGCGATGACGGCGAGGCCGCCATCGGGTCGTATTGGGCGGAATACCACGACCCCACCGACCGCGAAAGCATGGCGCTGTACGGCATCGCCCGGCTGGCGGCGGCCGCGTTGCGCCGGTTGCCGAAAGCCGCCTGAACCGCGCCCGTTCGCCGCCCCGCCACGGCTGCTGGGGCCGGTTCGCGCGCCGGTTTACCCCCCGCCGCCTGACCGGGATCAAGGCGCAATCCCCTTTCGGCCACGACCTTAAAGATGTTAGGGTCAATCCCCTCGCGGAGGGGAAGCCGCGAACGAAATAAAACAAACATTAGAGAGGTTGGATCTCCATGTCCGCTGCCGTTCAGGCGAAGGCCGCCAGCCGCCTGCTGCTTTCAGGCAACGAGGCGATCGCGCGGGGCGTGTGGGAGGCCGGCGTGCGTGTCGCCGCCGCCTATCCCGGCACCCCGTCGACCGAAATCCTCGAGAACATCGCGCTGTACCCCGATCTGTACGCCGAGTGGTCGGTGAACGAGAAGGTGTCCATGGAGGTGGCCATCGGCGCCTCCATGTCCGGCGCCCGCGCCTTCTGCGCCATGAAGCATGTGGGCATGAACGTCGCCTCCGACGCCTTCATGACCCAGACCCTGGCCGGCGTGGTCGGCGGCCTGGTGGTCGCCGTGGCCGATGACGTCGGCCTGTCGTCATCGCAGAACGAGCAGGATACCCGCTTCTGGGGCCGCTTCGCCCATGTTCCCGTGCTGGAACCGGCGGACAGCCAGGAAGCCTACGAGATGGCCAAGATCGCCTTCGACATCTCGGAACAGTACAACACCCCGGTCATCCTGCGCCTGACCACCCGCGTGTGCCACGTCAAGGCCATGGTCACCGTGGGCGACAAGGACAACCGCCCGGTCAGCGGCTTCGACATCACCCAGAAGCGCTGGGTCATGACCCCGGCCAACGCCAAGGGCATGCTGCCCAAGCAGATCGCGCGCGAGGGCGAACTGCGCAAGGCGGCCGAGGTGTCGCCGCTGAACCTGATCGACGACGGCACGGACAGGCGCGTCGGCTTCCTGACCTCGGGGCCGGCCTTCATGCATGTGCGCGAGAGCTTCCCCGATGCCCCGGTCATGAAGCTGGGCTTCACCTATCCGGTGCCGGTCGAGGCGATCAAGGCGTTCCGCGCCACCGTGGACCGGCTGGTGGTGGTCGAGGAGACCGAGCCGCTGGTGGAGAACGAGCTGAAGGCGGCGGGCCTCCAGGACATCCACGGCAAGGACATTCTGCCGCGCCTGGGGGAACTCACGCCCAACGTGCTGATCCCGGCCATCTACCGCCTGCGCGGCG
Source organism: Pseudomonadota bacterium (assembly GCA_023426365.1). Classification (GTDB taxonomy): domain Bacteria; phylum Pseudomonadota; class Alphaproteobacteria; order Rhodospirillales; family Magnetospirillaceae; genus Magnetospirillum. The sequence continues at coordinate 11,646 of JAFAAW010000099.1, read as the reverse complement.
AGGAGCCGCCGCCCACCAGCACCTATCCCAAGTACGAGCCGTTCCCGCGCCCGCCGACCATGTGCCCGGCCTGTCCGCACATGGGCGTCTACTACACCCTGTCGCGCCTGAGGAAGCGGGTGCAGATCTCGGGCGACATCGGCTGCTACACCCTGGGTGCCGGCCATCCGTGGAACGCGCTGGACACCACCATTTCCATGGGTGCCTCCATGGGCATCGCGCTGGGCATGGACAAGGCGCGGTCGGAAGAGACCAAGGACAAGGCGGTGGTTGCCGTGATCGGCGATTCCACCTTCCTGCACATGGGCATGCAGGGCCTGCTGGACATCGTCTACAACCGCGGCAACGTCACCACGCTGCTGCTGGACAACCGCACCACCGGCATGACCGGCGGCCAGCACCATGCCGGCACCGGCAAGGACCTGAACGGCCAGGAAGCGCCGCGCGTGGACTTCGCCACCCTGTGCGCCGCGCTGGGCGTCAATCCCGAGCGCATCCACAAGGTGGACCCCTACAAGCTGCCGATCCTGTGGAAGCTGATCCGCCAGGAGATCGAGATCAACGAGCCGTCGGTGATCATCACCGACCGCCCGTGCGTGCTGTCGGAATTCTACGGCAAGCTGACCCCGTACCTGGTGGTGGACGACAAGTGCACCGGCTGCGGCAATTGCATCAACGTGGGCTGTCCCGCCATCTCGGTGTCCAAGACCGAGGTGATCAAGCGCGACGCCGCCCCCGACATCGTCAAGAGGTACACCACCATCGATACCGCCATGTGCACGGGCTGCCACATGTGCGTGGAATCGTGCGGACCGAAGGCCATCCTGCCGGCCCAGCCGGTGGCCGTGGAGTAAGAGCATGAGCGACATCATCACCAACATCCTGGTGTGCGGCACCGGCGGCCAAGGCGTCATGACCGCCGCCGAAATCCTGGCCCAGACCGCCATCGCCAAGGGCTATGACGTCAAGAAGTCGGAAGTGGCCGGCATGGCCCAGCGCGGCGGCGTGGTCACCAGCCATGTCCGCTTCGGCCGCAAGGTGTGGTCGCCGGTGATCACCCCGGGCACCGCCGACGTCCTGGTGGCGTTCGAGGTGGCCGAGGGCGCGCGCTGGGCCGACATGCTGCGCCCCGGCGGCATCGCCATGGTCAACACCATCCGCCTGACGCCGCCGGTGGTGTCGTCCGGCCTGTTCAAGTATCCCGAGGACCCGGTGGCCACCATGCGCGCCGCCGGCGTCACAGTGTACGATTTCGACGCCGGCGCCATCGCCCGTTCGCTGGGCGACCTGCGTCTGATCAACACGGTCATGCTGGGCGCCATCGCCGATTATCTGCCCTTCCCGGCCGAAGACCTGGAAGAACAGATTCTGGGCCGCTTCCGCGCCCGCAAGCCGGCGATGGTCGAAGTGAACCAAAAGGCGTTCGATTTGGGACGCACGGCCGCCCGTGAAAGAGCCGGCGACGAGCGAAAACTGGCGGCAAACCAGTAAGGTCTTTGCCCGATTATGCTTAAGGAAAGGGGAGGCTGACCACCTCCCCTTTTGCTTTTGCAAAGGCTTCTGCTAGTATTAGGGGAAACATTACCCAGGGGGAAATCAGGCATGTCGGACGGCGTCGACCTTGCGTCGCTGAAGGTTCTGGTTATCGACGACCAGGAATTCGTTCGGACCATCGTCAAGAAGATGCTGATGCAACTGGGCCTTGGCACCGTGCTTGAGGCCCATGACGGCAATTCCGGCCTGGACGTGGTGGTGCGCGAAGCCCCCGATCTGGTCATCTGCGACATTCAGATGCGCCCCGTGGACGGCTTTGGCTTCGTGCGCCAGTTGCGGACCACCCCGGCGGTTTCCCATACCCCGGTGATCATGCTGACCGCCCACACCGACGCCACCACCGTGGCCCGCGCCAAGGAATTGTCCATCAACGCCTTCCTGGCCAAGCCGGTGCTGCCGCCGGCCCTCAAGGACAAAATCGTGCGGGTGATGAGCCAGGCCGAAATCGGCGTATAACCGGCGCCTCCGCGCGGCCGAGCCGACGGCTCCTCGTGGCCGGCGCCGCCCTTGGGCTTCGCCCCTGCCCGCCTATGGCACTGGACGCGGAGCGCACGGGTCACAATGGGCGTGACCCGATCCGCCAGACCATCAAGCGCCCATGCCGGTCCAGCCCGATGCCCGGCCGGGGCGAGGTGGATCTGGCTGCGGAGTCCGACCGCCGCATGGGCGAATTGCTGCCATGGAACCGGAAAGGCAAAACTGGCACACTGCCGATATGAGCCGCTCACCCAAATCCGCCTTCGAAAGCTTCAACGAGATCGCCAGCATCCGCATCGAACTGGCGGGCAGCGATCCGCTGATCTGGCGCGAGGTCGAGGTGCCGACCTCGATCACCCTCAAAGCCCTTCACGACGTCATCCAGGCCGTCATGGGATGGTTCGATTGCCATCTTTGGGAATTCACCATCGGCGAGCGGCGATATGGATTGCCCGCGGACGAGGATTGGGGAACCGAACCGCGCCTTGAGGCCGCCAAAGTGCGCCTGCGAGACGTGGTGTGCCCCGGGAGCACCACCATCCACTATCTCTACGATTTCGGCGATTCGTGGGAGCATCGTCTCACGGTGACCGATATCCGACAGGGCGATCCCGACCGTTCCTATCCGCGCTATATCGGCGGCGCGCAAAACGCTCCCCCGGAGGATTGCGGCGGCCTCCCCGGGTTCTACGAAATCCTCTCCGCCTTGGCCGATCCAGACCATCCCGACCATGCCGAAATGGTGGACTGGTTCGACGACTACGACCCGGACACCTTCGACGATCTGCCCATCCGGTACGCCCTTGGCCGCATCGCCAATCAGCGAAATGCCGCCAAAATCCGCCTCGCCAAGAAGAAGGCGGCGCCGCCACAGGGCTGAACAAGGCCCAAAATCAGCGGCCCTCGCCGGACCAACACCCCGCAAATGTGCCGCGCGTCGCCCTAGATTTCCCGGATCGCCCTGACCGCTTCCTCGAAGGCGGCTTCCATGGGCGCCAGCAGGGATTCGGCGAATTCGCCGTCGCCGCAGGCGCAGGCCGCCTCGATTTCGGCGCACAGGCGGCCGAAGCGGTAGGCCCCGGCGGAATTGCCGGCGCCCTTGGCGCCGTGGGCGGCCTCGCGGGCATCCTCCACGTTGCCTGCCTCCAGCGCGGCGCGGGTTTCCTCCACCAGCGGACGGGTGCTGTCCACGAACAGGGCCAGAAGCTCGCGGGCGTCGTCGGTGATGCCGCCGAAGATTTCGCGGATGGGCGCCAGATCGAGCACCGGCGGCCGGTTGTCGTCGCTGGCCGTCGCCTCGGGCCGGGCCACCTCCACCACCTCGCCCAGGCTGCGGCGGCGGCGCAACGCCACCGCACGCGGCAACAGCTTGCGCATGGTGCCGTCCAGTTGCGCCAGATCGATGGGCTTGGCCAGGAACGCATCCATGCCGCAATCCTGGCACTTCTTGGCGGTCCCGGTCAGCGCGTCGGCGGTCAGTGCCACGATGGGCATGCGGTTCAGCGTTTCCTGTTCCCAGGCGCGCACCCGCATGGTCAGTTCATAGCCGTCCATTTCCGGCATGTGGCAATCGGTCAGCAGCAGGCCGTAATCGCGGATCTGCATGCGTTCCCAAGCTTCCAGGCCGTTGCCGACGATCTCGATGGCATAGCCCAGGCGTTCCATCAGGCGGCGGATGACGACCTGGTTGGTCGGGTTGTCCTCGGCCACCAGGATCAGGGCGCCGGCAGCGGCGGCCTCCTCCATGGTGGGCGGGATATAGGTTTCGTCGGCGCGGCCGGTGTCTTCCTCCACATCGTCGAGGAAGCCGCGATTGGCCGCCGCCGCCACCGTGCGCCATAACGCGCCGCGCCGCACCGGCTTGGCCAGGGTGGCGAACAGCCCGGCCTCGCGCGCGTCGCTGGCGGCGGCGGAATAAGTCGCGTGCGGCGCCACCATGACGATGCGGGTGGGCGCCGCCGAACCGGCCGCCGCCAACAGGGCGCGCGCCACGCTGACCCGCAGCTTGAAATCCTGGGCGCCGTCCATCAGCACCACGTCGTAGCACCAGCCGGCCAGCGCGGCGGCGCGCACCGCCGCCAGGGCGCCGTCGGTCGAGGCCACCACCGCCACCTGCGCGCCCAGATGGCCCAGATACTGCCGCATGGCTTCGGCCGCCACCGACCCTTCGGCCAGCACCAGCACGGCGATGCCGGCGAGGTCGGGTCCCTGTTCCGACCAGTCCGATGCCACCTCGAGCGGCACGGTGAACCAGAAGGTGGACCCCTCGCCCACCCGGCTGTCCACGCCGATGTCCCCCCCCATCATGGCGACCAGACGGCGGCAGATGGACAGGCCCAGGCCGGTGCCGCCATAGCGCCGGGCGATGGTGGCGTCGGCCTGGGTGAAGGGTTCGAACAGGCGGGCCTGCTGCTCGTCGTCCAGGCCGATGCCGGTGTCGCTGACGGAAAACCGCAGGCGCAGCGGCCGCGCGCCGTGTTCCACCGCCTCGACCGCGATGCGCACGCAGCCCTTTTCGGTGAACTTGATGGCATTGCCGGCCAGATTGGTGATGATCTGGCGCAACCGCACCGGATCGCCGCGCAGCCGCTCGGGCAGGCCGGGATCGACGAAGGTGATCAGGCCGATGCCCTTTTCCAGGGCGCGCGGGCTGAGCAACTCGGCCACGCCCTCGACCAGCTCCACCGGGGTCATGTCCACGGTTTCGAGGTGGAGGCGCCCGGACTCGATCTTCGAGAAATCCAGGATGTCGTTGATGATGGTGAGCAGCGCGGTGGCGGAATCGCGGATGACGCGCGCCATTTCCTTCTGCTCGGGCGGCAGGTTCATTTCCTCGAGCAACTGGGCCATGGTCAGCACGCCGTTCATGGGCGTGCGGATCTCGTGGCTCATGGTCGCCAGGAACAGCGACTTGGCCTGGCTGGCATCCTCGGCGATGCGCTTGGCCTCGGCCAGCGCGGCCTCGCCTTCCTTGCGCTTGGTGATGTCGGTGGTGGACACGCAAATGGCCGGCTCGCCATCCATCTCGATGGCGGCGGCCGAGACCAGCGCCCAGAACTCGCCGCCGTCGGCACGCCGCATGCGGCTTTCGAAATCGGCCAGATAGCCCTGGTCTTTCACCAGTTCCACCACGCGGGCGCGGTCGGCGCGATCGCCATAGAACACCGACGCGTCCATGCCGACCGCGTCATTTTCGGTGACCTGGTACAGCTCGGCCCAGCGCGGATTGACGTACTGGATGATGTTGTCGGAAATGCGCGAGATGGCCAGCGCCAGCGGCGAGGTGTCCAGGATCGTGCGCATGCGCTGCTCGCTCTCCTTGAGCAGCTCGGACGATTCCTGCAGGCGCGCCATGGCGTCCTGGAACACCACCAGCTCGCCGGCCATGTCGGCGATCTCGTCATCGCCGGACCGCGACACCCGGGTGGTGAAATCGCCCTGGACGATGCGGTGCATGGTATTGGCCAGCCCCGACAGGCGCGTCACGATGTTGCGGCCCAGATACAGCCAGACGAACAGCAACGGCCCCAGAAAGGTGCCGAAGGCGATCAGGATCATGGTGCGGCGGCCGGCCGACAGCGCCTGTTCCGCCCGCTGTTCGTTGGCGGATGCCGCCGCCTCGGCCAGACCGACCAGATGGCCAACCGCCGAGGCGGTGCGCGCCACCAGATCGCGTCCTTCCTCGTTGGCGGCGGCCAGCCGCCCGTCCACCAAAAGCACCTGGGCGCGCAGCTCGAAGGCGTTGTCCGGCCCCGATCCCATGGCGACCACCTTGCGGGCGGTGGCGCGCAGGGTGGGGTCGGTGGCGGCGCCCGCCTCGACCAGCATGGCGAGACGGCGGGCATGGTCGTCGTAATTTCGGCGCACGCGCGTCAGCGCCTCGCCGTCGGGCGTGGTGAAGCTCTGGCGCAGGGCCGCCATGGAATCGATGATCAGCGGCAACGCCGTGTCGCTGCCGCCGCCGCGACGCTCCTGCAGGGCACGGATGTCGTCGTCCATCTTGGCCAGCACCGCGCCCAGGCTGCGTTGCCGCTCGTGCAATTGCAGGCGCCGCTCCACCAGCCCGTTGCGGCCGGCCAGATTGCCGCCGATGGCGCTCATCAGGCTGCGCAGTTCGTCCAACTGGCTGGCACCGATGCCGATCTCGTCCAGATCCTCGATCAGGCCGCGCAGCCGCTCCGACTGCTGTTGCAGGGCGACGAAGGTGCTCTGGCGCTGGAACTGGCTCTGGGCGTTGTCCAGCGCGGGCGCAGCGGCGGCCAGCCGGGCGGTCGCCTCGGACAGCTTGAGCGCGGCCGACACGCTGGGCAGGTTGTCGCGCGTCACCTGCGCCAGCAGGCGCTCGACCTCGGAATAGCTGGCCCAGGCCAGGGCGCCGGCCACCAGGGTCATGGCGGCCACGGTGCCGACGGCCACCAGCAGTTTGGCGCGGATTCCGAACCGCCAACGACGATCACCGCCACCAGGCGCCGGGGGCTGCGCCTCGGTAAGCGGATTCAGGGATTGATTCAAAGCTCCGGCCTCCCCCCGGTATGCCCGCCTTAATATGCCCCATGGCCCACGGCCCGACAATATCGCAAGGCCATACCCAGAAGGCTGGGGCGTTTGCTAGGATGCCCGCCGCCCCGCCCGTTGCACGGACCCCCAGATGAGCCGCCGCACCAAGACCATTGCCGCACCGCCGCGCCCCAAGACCCCGGCCGAAGCCCTGAGCCAGGCGCAACGCCTGGCCATGGCCCAACGCCTGGACGAGGCCGAGCGGGTGCTGGCCCGTTTCCCCGACCACCCCGACTGCATCTTTCGCCGCGCCACCGTGCTGGGGACCCTGGAACGCTGGGCCGAGGCGGAACAGGGTTTTGCCCGTATCCTGTCCATGGCGCCCGGCCATTTCGACAGCATGATGGGACTGGCCGGCGCGCTGGTCGAACAGAACCGCGCGGCCGAGGCGGTGCCCCTGCTGGATGCCGCCGTGCGCCAGAAATCCGACACCCGCACCCGCTATTGCCGCGCCATCGCGCTGGACGAGGCCGGCCGCAAGGACGAAGCCGCCCGCGATCTGGCCGCCGCCCGCAAGATGCTGATCGATTGGGCCGAGGCGCGCGACCTTGCCCCGGTCGAGGTCTACGTGCAGATCGCCCGGCGCTGCAACTTGCGCTGCGCCATGTGCGGCCACGAGGTGTGGAAGTCCAATTCCGGCTTCATGGAACCGGAATTGTTCGAGCGCGTGCTGGCCGAATGCGCCGCCAACAACGTGAAGAAGCTGCACATCCTGTCGGGCCAGGGCGAACCTCTGCTGCACCCGCAGGTGTTCGAAATGCTGGAAAAGGCGGTGGCCCAGGGGCTGGAGGTCGGCATCGTCACCAACGGCACCCCGCTGACGCCGGAGCGCTGCGAACGGCTGGCCGGGATGGGGCTGGCCTATATCCAGTTCTCCTTCGCCGGTTGGGACAAGGAAAGCTATGAGGCCACCTATGTGGGCGCCAAGTTCGAGCGCGTGGTGGAAAACCTCAAGCGCATGTCCGAACTCACCCGCGACGGCCGGACCAACTTCATGATCAAGGCGGTGTGCTCGGGCGACAATTGGGCCGAGGTGCGCGACCGCACCCGCGCCTTCCTGGCCGCGCACGGGGTGGACCGGGTCTATACCGTTATCGCCAACAATTTCGGCGGCAACGTCCAGCACGGCACCTTCTTCGAACAGCACGGCGTGTGGTCGCTGAAGAACCTGGCCCACCAGCGCCGCCTGCCGTGCCGGGTGTTCCTCAAGGCGGTGGGCATCTTCTGCGACGGCACCGTCACTGCCTGCGGCTGCTATGATTCCAACGCCGAGCTGAAGATCGGCCATATCGGCGAGCAATCGCTGGCCGACATCCGCAAGGGCGCGGAGTTCCGCCGCATCCTCGACGCCTTCCGCACCGGCGAACTGGCCGACATCCCCATGTGCGGCAAGTGCGACGACCCCTTCGGCTGAACACGGACCGGCGGGCGGGGCGGGCGCCCGGATTTGGCGCCGCGCCCGGCCGCCCGGGCTTGGCCGCCTTACACCGGGAAGCCGGCCTTTTCCAGGCGCTTAACCATGGCATCCTCGGCCTCGATGGTCAGGTCCACCAGCGGCGGCCGGGTAAGGCGCCAGGCCTGATCGCCGGTGGCGCGCGCCACCAGCGTCTTGAGCGCGGCGATCAGGGGAAAATCCTGCATGGCGACGCGGAAAGCGGTCAGCGCCTCCTGCAATCCCTCGGCGTCGGGCTCGCGCCAGCGCTTGACCAGTTCCACCATGGCCGCGCCGTTCACGTTGGCATTGGCCGAGATGATGCCGGCGCCGCCCTGGCGCAGCAGCTTCAGCCCCACGGCCTCGGACCCCGAGAACACGTCGAAGCCGGGGAAGGCCTTGCGCATGGCTTCCATGTTGGGCCATTCGCCCGAACTGTCCTTGATGCCCACCACGATGCCGGGAAACGCCTTGAGCAGGCGTTCGATCAGCGACAGCGACAGCGGCACCCCCGACTGGCGCGGGAAATGATAGAGATAGATGCGCAGGCGGGGATCGCCGACCCGGTCGATGACGCCGGCATAGGCGCGGAACAGCCCCTCCTCGGTCACGCCCTTGTAATAGAACGGCGGCAGCACCAGCACCCCGGCCGCGCCCAGGCGGATGGCATGGGCGGAAAGCCGCACGGTGTCGGACAGCGCGCAGGTTCCGGTGCCCGGCAGGACGCGGGCCATGTCGATGCCCCCGGCGGCCAGGGCGTCCAGCAGCATCAGCTTTTCATCCACCGACAGCGAATTACCCTCGCTGGTGGTGCCGAACGGGGCCAGCCCCATGCCCAACTGGGTCAGGACCCGGCAGAAGGCGACGAAGCGCTTGGGGTCGGGGTTGAGTTCCTTGTCGAACGGGGTCAGCACGGGGGCAAGGACGCCCCTGATCCGCTCGGGTCTGGTCGCCGCGGCCATCAAACACGCTCCTCTTGCTCGCCAGCCTGCACAAGGTTAACGCGGATCGGCCTCGGCGTGTAGGTGCCAACCGCAGCGACCGCCGCCGCCACCTCCAAAGCGACCGCGCGCGCCCCCTGGACGGCGTGGCATCGCTGACCGAAAATGGCGCCATGGTTTTCGACATTCCCTTCGACACCACGCTTGCGGTCAAGCTGGTGCCGCTTTACCTGCTGGTCGCCATCGGCTTCGCCCTGGGGCGCTTCCTGCATGTGAAAAGCGCCGAGATCGGCAAGCTGGCCATGTTCGTGCTGTCGCCGGCGGTGGTGTTCAAGGGGTTCTATTCCGCCAAGCTGGAAGGGGCCATGCTGGCCCTGCCCTTCGGCGTCATGGCCGCCGCCTGCCTGGTGGCGTTTGCCGCCCAGCCCATGGCGGCGCGGCTGTGGCGGGATGGCCGCGAACGCCTGGCCACCTTCAGCGCCGCCACCGGCAATACCGGGTTCTTCGGCATTCCCGCCTGCCTGTCGCTGGTGGGGCCGGAAAGCCTGCCCTATGTGGTGCTGGTGTCGTTCGGCTTCACCGCCTATGAAAACTCCATGGGCTATTTCGTGGTGGCCCGGGCCGAGGCCAGTTGGGGCGGCGCGCTGATGCGGGTGCTGCGCTATCCCGGCCTGCATGCCTGCTGGCTGGGGCTGGCGCTCAATGCCGCCGGCATCCGCCTGCCGCCCGCCATTCCGCAGACGGTGGATCTGTTGGCCGGCGGCTTTTCCGCCGTGGGCATGATGATCGTCGGCCTGGGGCTGGCGTCGCTGACCCGGCTGCGGCTGGATTGGGGCTTCGCCGCCTTCACCTTCGGCTGGAAATTCCTGGTGTGGCCGGCCATGGCGGCGGCGTTCATCGCCATCGACCGCATCTGGCTGCACGCCTTCGACGCGGTGGCCCACAAAGTGCTGCTGGTGGAAAGCCTGGTGCCCATGGCCGCCGTGACCGTGGTTCACGCCACCTTGCGCAACATCCATCCCGACCGCGCGGCGGTGGCCGTGGCGCTCAGCACCCTGGTGGCGCTGGCATGGCTGCCGTTGGCGTTCGGCCTGTTGTATTGATTGACGAAGATTTGGGGGGAGCGTTTTCCAATGGATAGCAAGGCGATGCTGAAGATCATCGTGCCCGCCAGCGCGCTGATCCTGGGCATCTGGCTGGGCGGCTGGTTCTTTTCCATGAGCGGCAATCTCAAGGACATCAGCTCGCAGCCCATCGGCGACATCTTCAACAGCGTGAATGCGCTGTTCGCGGGGCTGGCCTTCGGCGGCGTCATCGTCACCATCTATGTCCAGATCCGCGAGCTGAAGGATTCCCGCGAGGAACTGGCCAAGGCCGCCGACGCCAACCTGAAATCGTCGCAGGCGACCGAAACGTTCGCGGCCGAGACCTATAACTCCGCCGTGCTGGATCTCTATCAGACCTATTGCAGCGCCTATTTCCAGACCGTGAAGTCCGCGTCGCACCGCGTGCTGATCAACTGCGTGAAAAGCCCGGATTACTGCCAGTTCGTGGTCAGCCGGCTGTTCGTGGTGGACCAGATCGAACTGACCCCGGCGGTGGCCGGCCAGGTGGCGGCGGCGTATCCCGAATGGACCGACGGCCAGTTCGCCACCTTCGCGGCGCTGGAGCGCGCCGACCGCTTCAAGCTGGACGAGCTTCTGAACTTCTTCACCCTGCTGGCCACCCGCAGCAGCCGGGCCGACATCACCCGAAGCTGCGACTTCTTCTATGCGTGGTGGCGGCCGCTGTTCTGGCTGATCGCGGTGCTGCAACAGGAACGTTATGCCGCCAGCCCGCTCATCCAGGAATATTCCCGCCCGGCCCCGCTGTTGCCGGACGTGGTCCGCAGCCTTGATGCGCTCTACGGCTACCAACCCTTTGCCTCGCGCGAGGAATTGATGGGTTATATGGAACGCCATCCCAAGATCAGGACCTATCTTGCCCACTGACCCCGCCCCGCCGCCCGCCGCCCGCCGGCGCACCGCCATCGTGATCGGTGCCGGCCCCGCCGGCTTGATGGCCGCCGAACATCTGGCGGCGGCCGGCATCGCCGTTCGGGTGTACGACGCCATGGCGACCCCGGCGCGCAAGTTCCTGCGCGCCGGCATCGGCGGGCTGAACCTGACCCATTCCGAAGGGCTGGACCTGTTCGTCACCCGCTACGGCGCGCAGGCGCCGCGCTTCGCCCGCTGGCTGGCGGAATTCGGCCCCGACCAGCAGCGCCAATGGGCCGCCGGACTGGGCATTGAAACCTTTGTCGGCAGTTCCGGCCGGGTCTTTCCCCGCGATTTCAAGGCCGCCCCCATGCTGCGCGCCTGGCTGCGCCGGCTGGCGGGCCAGGGAGTCAGCCTGTTCGCGCGCCACCGCTGGCTGGGCTGGGATGCCCAGGGGCGGCTGCGCCTTGCCACCCCCACCGGCGAAAACACCGTGACCGCCGACGCCACCATCCTGGCGCTGGGCGGTGGGTCGTGGCCGCAACTGGGGTCGGATGGCGGCTGGGTGCCGATCCTGGCCGGCGCGGGCGTGGACCTGGCGCCGTTGCGCCCGGCCAATTGCGGCTTCGACGTGGAATGGAGCGCGCATTTCCGCGACCGCTTCGCCGGCCAGCCGGTCAAGGCGGTGGGCCTTGGCTTCGGCGGCCGC
>JAFAAW010000027.1 GCA_023426365.1 Pseudomonadota bacterium | reverse complement strand
GCGCCGGGCTTGGCCCCGCCATCGCCACGGCCGCCGCCGTTGCCGCCGCGGCCGCGCTGGCCCTGGGCCGGCGGCTTGGGGGCCGGCCCCTTGGACACGTGGATCTTGTGGATGCCTTCGGCATGCCAGGCGTGTTCGCTGTCCACCGGCACCGGCTGGCGGATGGTCTTTTCGATCTGGCGCAGATAGGCCACTTCCTCGGCGTCGCACAACGACAGCGCGATGCCCTCGGCACCCGCGCGCGCGGTGCGGCCGATGCGGTGGACATAGCTTTCCGGCTCGTTGGGCAGTTCGAAATTGATGACGTGGGTGACGCCGTCAACGTCGATGCCGCGCGCGGCGATGTCGGTGGCAACCAGGGCGCGGATGTCGCCCGACTTGAAGGCGTTGAGCGCCTTCTGGCGCGCGCCCTGGCTCTTGTTGCCGTGGATGGCGTCGGCGGCCACGCCCGACTTGGACAGGGTTTCCGCCACCCGGTTGGCGCCGTGCTTGGTGCGGGTGAACACGATGGCGCGCCCCACCCCCTTGTCGCGCAGCAGATCGACCAGCAGGTCGCGCTTGTTCTCGCGCGTGACGAACAGCACCTTCTGCTCGATCTTCTCGGCGGTGGTGGCGACCGGCGTCACCTCGACGCGCACCGGCTCGGTAAGCAGGCCGGCGGCCAGGTCGGCCACCGATTCCGGCATGGTGGCCGAAAACAGCAGGGTCTGGCGCTTCTTGGGCAGCTTGGCGGCGATTTTGCGCACCGCATGGATGAAGCCCATGTCCAGCATGCGGTCCGCTTCGTCCAGCACCAGCATTTCCACGCTGTTGAGGGTCAGATGGCCCTGGTCCATCAGGTCGATCAGACGGCCGGGGGTCGCCACCAGCACGTCGATGCCGGGCGCCACCGCCTGCACCTGCGGCACCTGGCCGACGCCGCCGAAGATCACCGCGCGCTTGAAGCGGATGTTCTTGCCATAGGCGGCGAAGCCTTCGCCGATCTGCACGGCCAGTTCGCGGGTCGGGGTCAGGATCAGCACGCGGGTGGAACGCGGCGCCGGACGGCGGCGGTCGGCGTTCAGGCGGTGCAGGATCGGCAGCGCGAAGGCGGCGGTCTTGCCGGTGCCGGTCTGGGCGATGCCCAACACGTCGCGCCCGTCCAGCAGATGGGGAATCGCCTGCTGCTGGATCGGGGTGGGATGGGTATAGCCCTCGGCGTCGAGGGCACGAATCAAAGGCTCGGCCAGGCCAAGCTCGGTAAAGGTCACCATAGGGAAGATGCTTTCAGATGCGTTCCGTCCCCACACGCACACGGGCACAACGGCCTGGGCTGGCATGGTCGCGGAACTCCGTGGTTCCAGGGCGCCCGTGGGGCACGCGACCACTGGGGAAAGGGAATGCGGGGAACCGGCAAGATGGCTACCGCGATCAGGGGCGGCGGCCGGCGTGCTCTTGCGACCGGGTTCCGGAATATAAGAGGTTTAGCAGATTGCGCGGACGTTTTGCAACGCCCGCGATAATCGCTGGGGCCTTTAGCGACGGCGCGGCGGCGGCCGGCTGGCGCCCATGGGGGCCGCACCGGTGTCCTTGTGCCGGAAATTGATACGCCCCTTGGTCAGGTCATAGGGGGTCATCTCGACGGTCACGCGGTCGCCGGCCAGAATGCGGATGCGGTTCTTCTTCATGCGGCCCGAGGCATAGGCCATGATGTCGTGGCCGCTGTCCAGCGTCACCTTGAAGCGGGAATCGGGCAGCACCTCGGCCACCACGCCATCGAATTCGATAATGTCTTCTTTCGCCACGCAATAGCGCCTTTCACACGAACGAGCGGCCGGCCCGGGCAATCCCGGGCCGGCCAACTAAAGGAGGCGGAGTGTATCAGACCGCCTGCAAGTTGACAGCCGCCATCTTGCCGGTGCGCCCCTTCTCCAGCGCATAGGACAGCTTCTGCCCTTCGTTCAGGCTGGCGAAACCGGCGCGCTCGACGGCGCTGATATGGACGAAAACGTCGGCCGAGCCGTCATCCGGCTGGATGAAGCCGTAACCCTTGGTGCTGTTGAACCATTTCACGGTGCCAGTGGACATATGTCCCTCCTCATGGCTGGCGTTGCCCGGTGCCGACCGTGGCATCCGGGCATCAAATTGAGCGATGGGAGGAAAATCGCCCCCGCCGCCGCGTCGCAGGGAAGCCCGCGTCGGGGGGAAAACGAACCCAGACAAAATTCGATGACCCAAACATGGCGTTGTGCGCGCGGCAACGCAAGGCTTTCTTAATCCCATAGCCATTCGGTTCGTGCAACCGTGCCCCTTGGCCTGTTCCGTTCGCCCGGCTTCTGCCGGCCGCGCCCCCCGCCTAGACTGGCGGGGGCGGTGGAGCGGGGAGCGGTCATGCGTCGGATGGTTGGGCTTGCGCTGTTGCTGCTGGTGCCCCTGGCGGCACAGGCCCAGCAGGTGCCCTATCGGGTGGAATTGACCGGCGCCCCCACCACCGCCCTGTCCGAACGGCTGGAGGCCGAGGCGCGACTGATCCAGGCGCGCGGCGACGCGCCGCCCAGCCTGGCCTCGCTGCGCCGCCGGGCCGAGGGCGATGTGGAACGGCTGGGCGAGGTGCTGCGCGCCGAGGGCTATTACGCCGGCACCGTGTCCTTCGCGGTGGACGAGACCGCGCAGCCGGTGAAGGTCACCGTGACCGTCACCGCCGGGCCGCGCTTCGTGCTGAAGGCGTTCAACGCACGGGTGGATCACGCCGCCGGCGAGCCGGAACCCCAGCCCGTGCCGCTGGACGCGCTGGGGCTGTCCATCGGCCAGCCGGCGCGCGCCGAGGCGGTGGTCGCCGCCCAGGCCGCCCTGTTGCGCGCCCTGGCCGAACAGGGTTATCCGCTGGCCAAGGTGCACGACCGCCGGGTGGTGGTGGACCACGCCACCCAGGCCATGCGGGTGGAGCTAGTGGTGGCGGCCGGCCCGCTGTGCCGCTTCGGCGCCGTCACCGTCAACGGGCTGGACCGGCTGCACCCCGATTGGGTTCGCAACCGGGTGCCATGGCGCCCGGGCGAACGGTTCTCGCTGAGCCAGATGGAAACCCTGCGCAAGCGGCTGGTGGACAGCCGGCTGTTTTCATCGGTGAAGCTGTCCACCGCCGAGGCGGCAGAGGCGGACGGCTCCCTGCCAATCGCCATCGACCTGCGCGAGGCGGACCGCCGCTCGGTCGGCGCCGGGCTGTCGTGGGCGTCGTCGGAAGGGTTCGGCGCCCGCGCATGGTGGGAACACCGCAACCTGCTGGATGGCGGTGAAAGAGTGCGGGCCGAGGCCACCGCCAGCGAAATCCGCAACGCCTTCGACCTCAACGCGCGCCTGCCCGACCTGGGCATGGCCGACCAGGACGGCATCGCCACCTTCACCGCCGAGGAACAGCGCACCGACGCCTACACCACCAGCACGGTGGGCGCCTCGGCCGGTCTGGAATGGCTGCTGTCGCCCACCTGGCAGGCGTCGGCCGCCGGCGCGCTGGAACGCACCTTCGAGGAACGGGGCGAACGCCGCCGCGCCTATACCCTGGTTTCCCTCCCGCTCGAGGCGCGGCACGACGACACCGACGACCTGCTGGACCCCACGCGCGGCAACCGCCTGCGCGTCCAGTTGCGGCCGTTCCTCACCCAGTTGGGCGGCACGGCGGGCTTTACCCGCTTCGAGGCCAGCGACAGCCATTATCTCCAGGTGCTGAACCAGCCGCGCATCATCCTGGCGGGCTGGGGCCGATTCGGCACCATCAGCGGCGCCGGGCTGGACGAGGTGCCCTCGGACAAGCGCTTCTTTGTGGGCGGCGGCGGCTCGGTGCGCGCCTATGGCTACCAATTGGCGGGACCGCTGGACGAGGCGGGCGACCCGCTGGGCGGGCTGTCGGCCCTGGCCTTCGGCGGCGAGGTGCGCCTGAAGCTGACCGAGGAGATCGGCGTGGTGCCGTTCATCGAGGCCGGCAATGCCTATGAAAGCCGCCTGCCGCGCCCCGGCGACGGGCTGCGCTGGGGGGCCGGGTTGGGGCTTCGCTATTTCACGCCCGTCGGCCCGGTGCGCGCCGACGTGGCGGTGCCGCTCGATCGCCGCCCCGGCGTGGACGATCCCTATCAGGTGTACTTGAGTCTGGGACAGGCGTTCTAGATAGGGGACCATGAACCTTTCCGTGGCACTGCGCAGATTGGGGCTTGGCGTGGCGGCCGCCGTGACGATCGCGGTGGCGCTGCTGGCGGGCTTATACGTCTTTCTGCACACCGGTCCGGGCGAGCGCTGGACCTCGGGCAAGCTGGAAGAGAACGTGCCCGGGCTGGAATTGGACGGCTATCGCCTGGGCTGGCCGTTTCGCATGCGCGCCGACTATCTGCGCATCAAGGACGAGCAGGGGACATGGCTGGAGGCGACGGCGCCCGAACTGGTGTGGCATCCGGTCAGGCTGTGGCGCAAGGTGCTCGACATCGACCGCCTGAGCGCCCGGATGGTCCGTGTGCACCGCCTGCCCCAGCCTGCCCCGCCGGATGCCGGGGGCGCGCCGGCCGCCCCGCCGCCCCTGCCCCAGCGCCTGCTGCTGGAGGATCTGCGGCTGCCGGTCCGGCTTGAGGCGCCGGTGCTGGGCGAAGTGGTCGAACTGGACCTGAACGGCACCGCCCAGATGGAACGCGGCGGCGGCAACGTGGAGGTGGCCGCCCGCACCCGGCAAGGCGACCTGCTGCGCATCGCCGGGGTGGCGGGCTTGGATTTCGTCGATCTGCGCTGGTACCTGCGCGCCCCCGACCTGGGCCGCTGGCAGCGGGTGGCCGGACTGCCCCTGGCGGGCGAGGCCAACGGCGACGGCGTGATCGTCGGCCGCCTGCCCAGCCCGGAACTGAACGGCCGCATCGATGTGGGCGCGGGCGCGGCCGACCGCCTGCGCTGGCGGCAACTGGCGCTGACCGGCCGCGTGCTGACCGATGGCGAGCTGTGGCGGCTGGGCCTGCGGGCCGATGTGGATGGCGGCCGGTGGAACGGCACCGCCCTGCCCGGCACCGCCATCTCGCTGTCGGCGGCCGGCGACCTCAGCCCGGCGGCCGGCCGGCTGCGGCTGGGCGTGGCGCGGCTGACCACGGTGGCCGGCAGCGCCGAGGCCGCCGGTGTTCTCGACCATTGGGGGCGGCAGGCGACCCTGCGACTGGCGGTGAACGCCGATCTGGCGGCGCTCGGCGCCCCCCGGGTGAAGGGTCGGCTGTGGGCAGAGGGCGCCTGGGCCGGCTCGCTGACCGGCGACGGGTTGCGCGGAGCCATGAACGTGCATGGCCGCAACGTCGCCACCGGTATCGCCCCCTTGGACCGCGCGCTGGGGCACAGCCCAAGGGGGCATGTGGTGGCCAGCCTGCGCGGCGACCGCCTTTGGCTGCAACCCTCGCGGCTGACCGGCGCGCGCGCCGTGCTGACGGCGGGCGGCCACATCGCCCCCCGGCTGGGATTGTGGACGCGGCTGGACCTGCCCGATGCAGGGGTTCTGGCCGAAGGAATGCAGGGCGGCGGCAGCGTGATGGGCGGGATCGCCGGCAATCCCCAGCGCCCGGCGGCGCGTGGCGTCGCCGTGGTGGACGGGGTGAGCGCGGGCGGCGCCCCGCCGGGATACGGCGCGGTGGCCTTCGACCTGGTCGACGCGTCGCAGCCCAAGGGAGTGTTGAGCGCCGCGTTGCGCGTGGCCGACATTCCCGTCGAGGCCACCGCCCGCCTGGACCGCACCCGGCTGGAGCAGTTGCGGATTTCCTCGGGGCGGTCCGTCGTGGGCGGCAGCCTGGATTTCGCCGACGGCGTGCGCGGCCGCCTGTCGGGCACCATCCCGGAACTGGGCGACTGGCAACGCATCATCGGCCGCCCGGTCTCGGGCCGGATCGAGGCCGACGCCGATCTGGACAGCCGCCCCACCCAGACCCTGCACCTGAGCCTGCGCGGCGACGCCCTGACCGTCGCCGACGTCGCCGTGCCGACCGCGCGCATGGAGATCACGGCCACCACGGAGCGCATCGCGGTGGAGCGTGCCGAGCTGTCCGCCGCCGGCATCCCCCTGCGGCTGCTGAACACCATGGTCATCCGCCGCCAGGGCAGGTCCACCATCGTCGCGCCCGCCACCGTGGCCATCGGCGACGGCCGGGCGACCATCGACGGCCGGCTGGACGGCGAGGCGGTGCAGGCCCGCCTGCGGCTTGGCGACCTGCCGCTGGCGCTGGCCGGAATGGACGCGGTGGGCACCATCGATGGCACGGTCGAGGCCACCGGCACCCTGGCGGCGCCACGGGTGCATTTCGCCCTGGACGGCCGCAAGCTGGCGCTGGCCCGCACCGGCGATGCCGGGCTGGAGGGGCTGAGCGCGCGGGCGGTGGGCGACTGGCGCGACGGCGTACTCAGCGGCCGGGCCGACTTGCACAGCGGCGCCGCGCTGCATGCGCAAGGACAGGGCAGCGTCCGGCTGCCCGGCGACGGAACCATCGACGCCCGCCTGCGCCTGACCGGCGACGCCGCGCGCCTGAGCGAGGCGCTGCCGCTGGCCGGCCATATGCTGAGCGGCAGGCTGGACGGCACCGCCAGCGTCGGCGGCACGCTGGATGCCCCGCGCATCGACGGGCGGGCGGAACTGACCGGCGGCCGCTACGAAAACCTGGATTACGGCACCGTGGTGACCGGCCTGCGTGCCACCGCCCGTCTGGACGGCGACCGCCTGGACCTTACCGCCGATGGCGGCGACGCCGGCGACGGCCGTATCCGCGCCACCGGCACCGTGGGTCTCGATGGCGGCTATGGCGGCGAGGTCACCCTGCGGCGCTTCACCGCGCTGCGCCGCGACGACGTGGAGGCCAGCGTCAACGGCAATCTGCGGCTGAACGACACCGGCCTCAGCGGCCGGCTGGCCATCCCGCGCGCCGAGGTGGATGTGGGCCGCATCACTGGCGGCGGGCCGGTCAATCTGGAGGTGGTGGAGATCAACCGGCCCGGCGCCGCGCCCCCGTCACGCGCCGCCGCCGCGCCGCCGCGCCCAGGGGGCGCAGCGGAGGGCGCGGCCACCCTGCCGCTGAACATCGACGTGGCGGTGGAACACGCCTTCGTGCGCGGGCGCGGCCTGGACAGCGAATGGCAGGGGCGGCTGACGGTGGCCGGCACCGCCGACCAGCCCAGCCTGACCGGGCGGCTGGTGGCGGCGCGCGGCCAGTACGACCTGTTGGGCAAGGCGTTCAAGCTGACACCCGACAGCGAGGTGGTGTTCCAGGGCGGCGACACCATCGACCCCACCCTGGCCGTCACCGCCGAGGCCGCCACCGCCGACATCACCGCCCAGGTCCGGGTGGCGGGGACCGCCCGCGCGCCGGAACTGACCTTCACCTCGTCGCCACCCCTGCCGCAGGACGAGGTCCTGGCCCGCCTGCTGTTCGGCCGCGAGGCCGGCAAGCTGTCGGCGTTCCAGCAACTCCAGTTGGCGCAGATGGCGACCGGCGGGCTGACCGGCAAGGGCGGGTTCGACCCGCTGGGCAAGATGCGCGGCTTCCTGGGGCTGGACGTGCTGGGCGTCGGGTCGGAAACGGCCGCCGAGGGCAAGTCCTCCCCCACCCTGTCGGCGGGCAAGTACATCGCGCCGGACACCTTCGTCCGGGTGGAACAGGGGGTTGCCGGCCTGGGCCGGGTGACGGTGGAGCAGGAATTGGGCGGCGGCTTCGCGGTGGAAAGCTCGGTGGGCATGGAAAGCGGCGGCGGCGTCGGCCTGAACTGGCGCAAAGATTATTAGAGCATCGAGCGTCAAATGTGACGCACGATGCTTTAGTCTTATGCTTGGCGCTCGCCGCCCTACGCGGCCAGCCGCCCCGATGCCCCACCGCCCCGGCGCAGGCGCACGTACAGGGTTTTGTGAACGCGCGCGACCAGTTCGCCCTCACCGTCGGTGATCTCGACCACGAATTCGGGCAACACCTTGTCGCCCCCGGCGGCGGCGGCCCGGATGGCGGCGATCCGCGCCTCGTCCAGGCGGAAACGCGCGGTTACGGTGCCGCGCCCCGGACGGACGAAATCGATGCTGGCGGCCTTGTCCCACACCACGTAATCCGGCCCCAGCACCCCCATCAGCATGGTCATGTAGAACGGGTCGGTCATGGCGAACAGATTGCCGCCGAAATGGCTGCCGACGATGTTGCGGTTGTACCAGCGCAGCCGCGCTTCGACGTCGATGGCGCGCCAATCGGGAGCGATGTGGCGCACCCGGATGCCGGTGCCGAAGAACGGCGGCCACAGATTGAAGATCACGCGCAACAGGCGGGGGGAAACGGCCATGGCGGACGGTCCATGCGTGGGGATAATAGCCCCCTTATCTATACGCAAGGATGTTTACGTCAAGGCTTCTTGGGTGACGTATGCGGCAACGGCTCCTCCACCCACCGCATGGGGCAGGCCGGGGCAAGGCGGTCGCGCCATTCCTTCAACACCACCGCATGGGTCTCGTGGATGGGGCGTCCCTTGGCGTCGTACCCCACCTTGCGCAGCGTGTAGTTCAGCACCGGCGTATGGTTGGTGTTGAACTTGAAGGCGCCGCGCACCGAGGCAAAGTCCGCGCGGCGCAGCGCGGTGCGCAACGCGTCGGCGTCGCTGGTCCGGGCATTGGTGGCCTTGAGCGCGGCATCCAGCAGCAAGGCGGCGTCATAGCCCTGCGCCGCCCAGGTGGTGGCCTGCCGCCCGTATTCCGCTTCGAATTCGGCGTTCATGCGGCGGTTCGAGGGGGTGTCCAGGTCGGCGCTCCAGGTGCCGATGCCGGTGACATCCTGCGCCGCCTCGCCCATGGCCGGCAGGAACGGCCGTTCCATGGCCGTCCACACCGGATACAGCGGCACCTCGGCCTTGTGCTCCCACGCCCCCCAGGCGCGGATGAAGGCGCCGCCCATGCCGCCGGTCAGCAGCGAATAGATGGTGTCGGGCCGGGCCTGGGCGATCCGCTCCAGTTCGTCGTCGAACACGGTGGCGCCGGGCTTGGGGGTGACGACGGCCACCACCTCGCCGCCGAAGGTGTGCTTGAGCGCGGTCACCGCCTGGTCCGACATCCCCACCGGCGGGGCGACCACCGCCACCCGCCGCACCTTTTCCCCGTTCAGGTACTGCCCCAGCGCCTCGTGCACGCCGCCGGCCGGCGGCGCCAGGCTGAACAGCCAGGGCGAGCACCCCGCCCCCGCCAGTTCCTCGGGCATCTGGTCCAGGTTCAGCACGAACAGCCGGGCGTTCAGCAGCGGCTGGATCACCGCCGCCAGCGAGGGCGCGGACATGGCGGTCAGCACCACGTCCAGGCGCTCGCGCTCCAGCAGGCGGGCCACCTGCTGGCGGGCGATGTCGGGCGATCCCTTGTCGTCCACCACCACCACCCGAACCTCCTGGTTCGAGAAGCGCCAGCCCAGTTGCTTGAGGCCCAGGTTGAAGCCGTCCACCGCGTCCTGGCCCGACACCGCGCCGGGACCGGTCTGGGTCGCCACCACCCCGATCACCACCGAGGGGTCCGCCGCCCCGGGCAGCGCATGGGCAGCACCCGAGCAGGACAGCAGGAAGGCGGCGGCGGTCAGCAGGCGGCGGAACATGCGTGGTCCTATCCCTTCTTCTTGGCGCGGGCGAAGGCGTCGGCCAGGGCGCCGCCCGAGAACGAAGACGCCTGCGGCTTGCCGCCGCCCTTGGCGGGGGCCGGGCGGGCCGACGGCCCCGACGGGCGTTCGCCCCGGTCCTGGCGCGGCGCCGGCGCTTCGTCCATGCGCATGCTGAGCGCGATGCGCTTGCGCTTCAAGTCCACTTCCATGACCTTGACGTTGACCACGTCGCCCGGCTTGACCACCTCGTGCGGGTCCTTGACGAAGCGGTTGGCCAGGGCCGAGACGTGCACCAGGCCGTCCTGGTGGACGCCGATATCGACGAAGGCGCCGAAATTGGTGACGTTGGTGACCACGCCCTCCAGCACCATGCCGGGCTTGAGGTCCTCCATGGTCTCCACGCCGTCCTTGAACTCGGCGGTCTTGAACTCGGGGCGCGGGTCGCGGCCGGGCTTTTCCAATTCCCGAAGGATGTCGCGCACGGTGGGTTCGCCGAAGCGTTCGTCGGTGAACTGGGAGGGCTTGAGCGAGCGCAGGAAGGCCACGTCGCCGATCAGGCCGCGCACGTCGCGCCCCGTGGCCTGGGCGATGCGTTCCACCACCGGATAGGCTTCGGGGTGGACGGCGCTGGCGTCCAGCGGATTGACGCCGTTCATGACGCGCAGGAAGCCGGCGGCCTGTTCGAACGCCTTGGGGCCAAGCCGTTCGACCTGCTTGAGCGCCTCGCGGCTGGCGAACGGGCCGTTGCGGTCGCGGAAGGCGACCACGTTGGCGGCCACCGTGGGCGACAGGCCGGCGACGCGGGCCAGCAGCGGCGCCGACGCCGTGTTGACCTCGACGCCGACGGCGTTCACGCAATCTTCCACCACCGCATCCAGCGACCGGCCCAGCCGGGTCTGATTGACGTCATGCTGGTACTGGCCGACGCCGATGCTTTTCGGGTCGATCTTGACCAGTTCGGCCAGCGGGTCCTGCAGGCGGCGGCCGATGGAGACGGCGCCGCGCAAAGACACGTCCAGATCGGGGAACTCCTTGGCCGCCAGTTCGGACGCCGAATAGACCGAGGCCCCCGCCTCGCTGACCACCAGCTTTTGCAGCTTCAGTTCGGGATGGCGCTTCATCATCTCGACCACCAGCCGCTCGGTCTCGCGCGAGGCGGTGCCGTTGCCGATGGCGACCAGTTCCAGCTTGTGCTTGCGGCACAGACTGGCCATGGCCATCAGCGCGCCCATCACGTCCTGCTTGGGCGGGAACGGATAGACGGTGGTGGTTTCCACCACCTTGCCGGTGCCGTCGATGGCGGCCACCTTGACGCCGGTGCGAATGCCCGGGTCAAGCGCCAGGGTCGGCCGCTGCCCCGCCGGCGCCTGCAACAGCAGGGCGCGCAGGTTGCGAGCGAACACCTGGATGGCCTCCTCCTCGGCGGCCTCGCGCAGGCGGCCGGTCAGTTCCAACTCCAAATGAAGATGCATTTTCACGCGCCACGCCCAGCGCACGGTTTCCGCCAGCCACTGATCGGCGGGGCGGCCGCGGTCGCTGACGTTGAAACGGCGCGCGATCTTCAGTTCGCACTCGCCCGGGCCGCGGAACACCTCGCCCTCGTGCACCGCGGCCTCGTCGGCGGGCAGGAGTTTCAGGTTCAGAACATTTTCATTGCGGCCACGGAACAAGGCCAGGGCGCGATGCGAGGGAATGGCCTTGATGGGTTCGCGATAATCGAAGTAATCGCTGAACTTGGCGCCCTTTTCCGCCATGCCGTCGGCCACGGACGACACCAGCACGGCGCTGTCCCACAGATGGTCGCGAAGCGCCCCCAGCAATTCGGCGTCCTCGGCGAAGCGCTCCATCAGGATCTGGCGGGCGCCGTCCAGCGCCGCCTTGACATCGGCCACGCCCTTGTCGGCGTCCACGTATTTGGCGGCCTCGGCCTCGGGCGACAGGTTCGGGTCGCCCAAAAGCGCGTCGGCCAGCGGTTCCAACCCGGCCTCGCGGGCGATCATCGCCTTGGTGCGCCGCTTCTGCTTGTAGGGCAGGTAAAGGTCTTCCAGCCGGGCCTTGGTGTCGGCCGCCATGATCTGGGCGCGCAGTTCCTCGGTCAGCTTGCCCTGTTCCTCGATGCTGGCCAGGACCGCCGCGCGGCGGTCCTCCATCTCGCGCAGGTACAGCAGCCGTTCCTCCAGCGTGCGCAACTGGGTGTCGTCCAGGCCGCCGGTGGCCTCCTTGCGGTAGCGGGCGATGAACGGCACGGTGCTGCCCTCGTCCAGCAACTGCACGGCGGCGAGAACCTGGGCGTCGCGGGCGCCCAGCTCCTGGGCGATGCGGGCGATGATGGAGGTGGTGGCGGACATCTTTCCCCATGGACTGGTCGGAACGAACGCCCCGTGTACCCCAGGACGGGGCGGTGGGGGAAGCCCCCAACAGGTCTGTCTCCCCCCTGGCGCCCCCCTGCCCCCCTGCCTCCCCCCTGGCGCCGCCCTGGCCCCATTGACGCCATGATGGGGTGGTTTCCTGGCAGCCCATGGACAGTCCCCTCGGGCGGGGATAATGTTCGCCGCCATCTTTTCGCGGCGCCCGGTTGGTGCGATGATAGTCGCTTCACGGGCGTCCAGGGCCGCGCCGCCAAATCGGCGGTTTCGCGGCCACCGCTCCAACTGAAATACGGGCAAGCAGCTTCATGCGTCTTTCCGGTCTCGTGGTTCTCCTGCTGATCGTGCTCGGCAATCTTGGCTTCTGGTTCGTCATGAACCGGCCGCAGACCGCCATGCCGTGGGCGGGCACCATCAAGAGCGTGTCGTTCTCGCCGTCGCGCGCCGACGACGACCCCACCATCGTCCGCAAGATGCCGCACATGGACGGCACGTTGCTGCCGACCCGCGCCGAGATGGACGAGGATCTCGCCATGCTGGCCGGCCAGGTGGATCAGGTGCGCACCTATTCCACCCTGGAGGGGCTGGACCAGGTGCCCGAACTGGCCGCCAAGCACGGCCTCAAGGCGCTGCCCGGCGCCTGGCTGGACGAGCGTCTGGCCCGCAACGAGGTGGAACTGGCCAACATCGCCCGCATCGCCCGCGACAATCCCAACGTGGACCGGGTGATCATCGGCAACGAGAACCTGACCCTGCACCGCCTGACGCCCGAGCAAATGATCCGCTATCTGCGCCGGGCGCGCGCCATGCTGCCCGAGCGGGTCAAGATTTCCACCGCCGAAGCCTGGGCCATCTGGCTGGAACACCCCGAGGTGGCGCAGGAAGTGGACTTCATCACGCTCCACACCCTGCCCTATTGGGAACCGGGCGGCGTCCACATCGACAAGGCCATGGACTTCACCAAGCGCATGGTGAACGAGGTCCGCGACGCCTATCCCAACAAGCCGCTGTTCATCGGCGAAGTGGGCTGGCCGTCGGCCGGCCGCAACAACGGCGCGGCCGAGCCGTCGCTGGTCAACCAGGCCATGTTCCTGCGCCAGTTCCTGAACTGGGCGCACGAGGAAAACCTGGACTACAACGTGGTGGAAGCCTTCGACCAGCCGTGGAAGGTGAACCTGGACAACACCGCCTCGGAAAAGCACTGGGGCATTTTCACCGTCGATCGCCAGCCCAAGTTCAACTGGATCGGCCCGGTGATCGAGTTCAAGGAATGGCCGTTCCAGGCGGCCGCCGCCGCGCTGATCGCCATCTTGCCGATCATCTGGTTCCTGGGTAAGTGGAAGGAGCTGCGCCTGCCCGGCAAGATCTTCTTTGCCGTCCTGGTGCAATTCGCCGCCACATTGGTGATCTGGACCATGTCCACCCCGGTGGTGCGCGACGTCGCCCCCGCCACGGAGCTGATGATCGGTGTGCTGCTACCGGCACAATTGCTGTTGCTGGTGGTGGTGCTGATCAACGGCATCGAGCTGACCGAGCTGACCTGGGCCGGCCGCATGAAGCGCGGGTTCAAGCCGCTGCCGCCCGGCAGCGGCAAGCGCTTCCCCAAGGTGTCCATCCACCTGCCGTGCTACAACGAACCGCCCGAGATGGTGAAGCTGACCATCGATTCGCTGATGGCCATGGACTATCCCAACTTCGAGATCATCGTGTTGGACAACAACACGAAGAAGGAGGAGGTGTGGAAGCCGGTCGAGGCGTATTGCGCCACCCTGGGCGACAAGGTGAAGTTCTATCACCTCGCCCCCTGGCCCGGGGCCAAGGCCGGCGCGTTGAATTTCGGCCTGTCCGTCACCGACCCCGAGGCCGAGATCATCGGCGTGGTCGATTCCGACTATCAGGTCCGCAAGGACTGGCTTTCGGCCCTGGTTCCCTATTTCGAGGACCCCAAGGTCGGCCACGTCCAGGCGCCCCAGGATCACCGCGACTGGGAAAACGACCTGTTCAAGGAAATGATCAACTGGGAATACGCCGGTTTCTTCGACATCGGCATGGTGTTCCGCAACGAGGCCAACGCCATCATCCAACACGGCACCATGACCCTGGTGCGCAAGGACGTGATGGAGAAGTCCGGCCGCTGGGCCGAATGGTGCATCTGCGAGGACGCCGAGCTGGGCCTGCGCATGATGCAGATGGGCTACGAGTCCTGCTACATCCAGGAGCGCATGGGCCACGGCCTGGTGCCCGACAGCTTCATGGCCTACAAGAAGCAGCGCTTCCGCTGGGCCTATGGCGCCGTGCAGATTCTGAAGGCCCATTGGAAGGCCCTGATCCCGTTCAAGAACACCGGCCTGACCCCGGCGCAGAAGTACCACTTCGTGTCCGGCTGGCTGCCGTGGTTCGCCGACGCCTTCTATCTGCTGTTCTGCATCACCGGCCTGTTCTGGACCCTGGGCATGGTGCTGGCGCCGCGTTACTTCGACACGCCGCTGGCCTTCTTCATCCTGCCCACGGTGGGCGTGTTCATCGCCAAGATCGTGCACCACATCTTCCTGTACTCGACCCGGGTGAAGTGCAGTTGGAAGCGGCGGTTCCTGTCGGCCGTGGCCGGCATGGGCCTGACCTATGCCATCGCCTGGGCCATGTGGCAGGGCATCTTCACCAAGCACACGCCGTTCATGCGCACCCCCAAGATGGCGGACAAGGTGGGCCTGAAGGACGCGGTCAAGATGACGCTGGAGGAAACCACGCTGATGGTGCTGCACTGGATCGCCGCCATCGCCGTGCTGATCCCCAAGCACAATTTCTACGACCCGGAAATCCGCCTGTGGTCCATCGTGCTGGTGGTGCAATCCATGCCGTTCCTGGCGGCGCTGGTGACCTCCATCATCTCCACCTTCCCGCCCAAGACGCCGGAGCATACCAAGCCGGCCGAACCGGCGGCGCCGGTGGAAACCGCCACCGCCTGAGGCGGCGGCCGACGACAGCGACGGGGGGCTTCGCCCCCCCGTTTCCTTTTGGCCCGCCTGAGATCAGCTCCGCGCCTCCCTCAGGCGGGTGTCCTTCAACTGCCCCTGCTGCTCCAGGATCGGATAGGCGACGGCGGCGATATGGGCGTTGATCCGCTTGAGGTCGCGCAGCACGTCCAGATGCAGGGCGCTGGTCTCGATGCTTTCGCGCCGCCCCGAACGGATGCGGGCGAAGTGGGCCTCGGCGGCGCGGCGCTCCAGCTTGCGGATTTCCGCCTTGTCCGACACCAGCCGGCGGGCCAGTTGCACGTCGCCGCCCAGGAACACCGCCACCGCCGCCTTCAGATTGTCGCGGGTCTGGCCGAACATGGCGTCAATGTCGGCCCGCCCCTCGGCCGAGAACGCCAGATGGCGGGCCACCAGCTTTCGCCCCAGATCCTTCAGATTGCGGTCGATGATGTCGCCCATGTGTTCAAGATTGATGACGAAGGTCATGGTCTCGGCCACCCGCCGGCTGTCCGCCTCGTCCATGTCCTCGGTCGGCAGCCGGGCGAGATACAGCTTCACCGCCGAATGCAGGGCATCGACGCTGTCGTCCATGCCGCCCAATTCCTTGCCGGCCGCCGCCTCGCCCCGGGTCAGCAGGGCCTGGGCGCGGGCCAGCATGGCCTCGACCTGATCGGCGATGCGCAGGGTTTCGCGCGCAGCGCAGGCGATGGCCACGTTGGGCGTGCCCAAGGCCCCTTCGTCCAGGTGACGCGGCCGCAGGCGGTCGTCGGTGACGGGCGGCGCCGGCAGCAGGCGGGCCAGCAGGCGCGACATCGGCCCCAACAGGGGCAGGAAGGCCAATCCCAACGCCAAATTCAGCAGCACATGGAAATTGACCAGTTGGTCGGCCACGTCGCCGCCCAGGCGCCCGATCAGCGGCAACAGGGAGTCCAACGCCGCCAGTGCCGCCACGCACCCCACCAAACGGATCAGGGCGTTGCCCACCGGCACCCGCCGCTCCACCGGATTGGCGCGGCCGGTTTCCAGGATGGGCGGCAGCGCACTGCCCAGATTGGCCCCCAAGACCAGCGCGACGCCGAACGGCAGGCTGAAGGCGCCGCCGCCGGCCAGCGGCATGATCAGCAAGATGGTGGCGACGCTGGAATGGAACAGCATGGTCAGCCCGGCGGCCAGCACCACCCCGACCAGCCAGATACCGCCCACATCGGCCAGGATGCGCAGCAATTGCGGGGCTTCGCGCACCGGTGTCCCGGCCGCGTCCAGAAGGCGGATGGACAGCAGGATCAGGCCGACGCCGAACAGGATGCGGGCCACCGCCCGCCACCGTCCGCCCTGCCCGGCCCGCTTGGTCGCCGCCGCCGCCAGGAACAGGGCCGCCGCCGCCGGGCCGACATCGAAGGTCAACAGTTTCGCCACCAGGGCGGTGCCCAGGTTCGCCCCCAGCATGGCGGCCTGGGCCGGTGCCGCCTCCAGCAGGCCGCGTTCGACGAAGGAGGCCGCCATCAGGCAGGTCGCCGTGCTGCTTTGCAGCGCCACCGTGACCGCCAGCCCAGCCGTGGCCGCGCCCACGCGGCTGCCGCCCGCGTTCAGCCAGCGCCGCAAGGCACCGCCGAAGGCCCGCACCATGCCGGCCTTGACCATGGACAGCCCCCACAGCAGCACGGCGACCGCGCCCAGGATATTGATGATGACGACCATTTCGCCCACGGCCGCACCTCCCTTCCCGTCACGGAACCGTCAACGATCTGTAACAATGCGCATGTTGGCGGCGCCGATCATCCCCAACCGAAGCACTACGCGGTGTTGCGCCGCGCCCCTGGCCCGGCCTAATCTCTGCCCCCATGAGCGAAGATTTTTCCGTTCTCTGGCTGCAGGCGGGAAGCTGCGGCGGCTGCACCATGTCGGCGCTGGGCGCCGATGACGTGGGGCTGGTGCGCGCGCTTGCGCGCTTCGGCATCCGCCTGCTGTGGCACCCGTCGCTGTCCGAGGAATCCGGGTCCGACGCCGTGGCGATCCTGGAGGCCGCCGCCGAGGGCCGGCTGCGGGTGGATGCGCTGTGCGTCGAGGGCGCGGTGCTGACCGGCCCCAACGGCACCGGCCGCTTCCAGATGCTGTCGGGCACCGGCAAGCCGATGTCCCATTGGGTGGCCGCTATTGCCGCCCATGCCCGGCATGTGGTTGCCGTCGGCTCGTGCGCGGCCTTCGGCGGCATGCCCGCCGCCACCCTGAACCCCACCGACGCGGTCGGGCTGGCCTATGCCGGGGCCGACCCCGGCGGGCTGCTGGGCGGCGAGTTCCGCGCGGCGGCGGGGCTGCCGGTGATCAACGTGGCGGGATGCGCGCCCCATCCAGGCTGGATCGTGGAAACCCTGGCCGATATGGCGCTGGGCGGGCTGGACGGCGCGCGCCTGGACCATTACGGCCGACCACGGGCGTTTGCCGACCATCTGGCCCATCATGGCTGCGGCCGCAACGAGTTCTATGAGTTCAAGGCCAGCGCGGCCAAGCCCTCCGATCGCGGCTGCCTGATGGAGAACATGGGCTGCAAGGCCACCCAGGCGCCCGGCGACTGCAACATCCGCCGCTGGAACGGCTATGGCTCGTGCACCGACGGCGGCTTCACCTGCATCAACTGCACCACCCCGGGGTTCCAGGACCCCGGCGCGCCGTTCCAGGAAACCGCCAAGATCGCCGGCATTCCCGTCGGCCTGCCGCTGGACATGCCCAAGGCATGGTTCGTCGCCCTGGCCGCGCTGTCCAAATCGGCCACGCCGCAGCGGGTGCGCACCAACGCCCATGCCGACCATGTCGTGGTCCCCCCCGCCCGCCGAGCCCCGAAATCGCCGTGACCGCCGCCCCCTCCTCCCGCCTGATCGTCGGCCCCTTCAACCGCGTCGAGGGCGACCTGGAAGTCACGCTGGACGTGGCCGACGGCGTGGTGCGCCAAGCCCGCGTCACCGCCCCCATGTATCGCGGGTTCGAACAGATCCTGACCAACCGCGCGCCCGAGGACGCGCTGGCGATCGCGCCACGCATCTGCGGCATCTGCTCGGTGTCGCAATCGGTGGCGGCGGCCCGTGCGCTGGCGGCAATGGCCGCAATCGAGGCCCCGCCCAACGGCCGCCTGGTTGCCGATCTGGTGCTGGCGGCGGAAAACGCCGCCGACCACCTGACCCACTTCACCTTGTTCTTCATGCCCGATTTCGCCCGCCCCGCCTATGCTGGACGGCCCTGGCACGAGGCGGCCGTCCGCCGTTTTGCCGCCAGCCGGGGCGAAGCCCAGCAGGCATTGATGCCGGCACGCGCGCGCTTCCTGCACCTGATGGGATTGCTGGCGGGCAAATGGCCCCATTCCCTGGCGATCCAGCCGGGCGGCACCACCAAGTCGGTGGATGCGGGCGAGCGGGTCCGCCTGATCGCCATCCTGGCCGAGTTCCGTGAGGCGCTGGAGACGGTGATGTTCGCCGATCGCCTGGAAAAGGTGGCCGCACTCCATTCGCCCGCGGCGCTGGAGGAATGGGCCGATGCGGCGCCGCCCGATCGCGGCGATTTCCGGCTGTTCCTGCACATCGCCCGCGACCTGGGGCTGGACCGGCTGGGGCGCGGCCCCGGAACCTTCCTGTCGCATGGCAGCTTCGGGCTGTGGCCGGCCGGCGTGGCGCGGGGCGGCGAAATCCGCCCCTTCGACCCCGCCCTGGTCGCAGAGGACCTCGCCCACGCCTGGATGGACACCCCCACCCGCCCCGACGCCGACAAGGCCGACGCCTATTCGTGGTGCAAGGCGCCCCGGTTGGCAGGACAGGTGGCCGAAGTGGGCGCCCTGGCCCGCCAGATGGTGGCCGGCGACCCGCTGGCCCATGGATTGGTGGCCGCGTCGGGCGGCACGGTGCGCGACCGCGTGGTGATGCGCATGATAGAGCTGGCCCGGCTGGTCATCGCCATGGATGGCTGGGCGCGCGCGCTGACGCCCGGCGCCCCCATGTGCACCGCTGCCCCCATGCCCACGCAGGGGCGGGGCAGCGGCCTGCCCGACGCCGCGCGCGGCGCCCTCGGCCACTGGCTGGAAGTGGAAGGCGGCACCATCCGCTCCTACCAGATCATCGCCCCCACCACCTGGAACTTCAGCCCCCGCGACACCGCCGGCACCCCAGGCCCCCTGGAACAAGCCCTGGCCGGCACCCCGGTTCCCCCCGGCGACCCCACACCACTGGCAGTCCAGCACGTGGTCCGCAGCTTCGACCCCTGCATGGCGTGCACGGTGCATTAAACATAACGCATTGATTCAATTAGTTATTTTTCCTCGCGTCCAAAATCTGTCCAAAATCCGTCCAAAAATCGTTCAGGAGGCGTTCGCAACCCCACTGACGCCATGTCCATTTATATGCGCAAAAACCTCTTGAACCGCCCCGCGCTTTTGCGCAAAATGATGGACATACACAGGGGCCGAACCGATGCTTGAGACCAACACCCGCAAGATCATTTCCCGCTTGGAGCGGGATGGCTGGGTCAACATCGGTGGCGGCAAGCACGACAAGTTCGAGCATGTGGCGCACCCGGACGTGCTCATCATCGTCCCACGGCATCGGGAGCAATCACCGGGCGTGGCGCGTTCGATTGCCAAGCTGGCCGGGTGGATTTGAGGCGGAGGGTAGGATGTACTACGTCGGCATTCTTGATGGAAATGACGGGGCCTGGGGGGTTCGCATCCCGGACATGCCGGGATGCCACGGCGGCGGGGAGACGGTCGAGGCCGCAATCGCCGATGCCACCAGCGCGGCACTGGAATGGATCGAGCGTCGTCAATCCAAGGGCGGCGGCGCTCCGGTCGCGCGGTCCCTGAAGCGGATTTGCGATGAGGAGGGCGTCGACGCTTCTGCCGGTGAGTCGGCCGTCATGATCCCCGTCATTCTCGACGCCGGTCGTGTCGTCAGGGCCAACATCAGCCTCGATGCCGGGCTCTTGGAAGCCATCGACAGCGAGGCGGTCACGCTCGGGGTGACGCGCTCGGCTTTTCTTGCCGGCGCAGCCAGGGAAAAGATCATTGGCCGTGGGTCTGGTGCCCGCTGATTATCTGACTTCGATCCACTCGGCGCCTCTCACGTCGCGGTAAATCGCGGTCATGTCGGGGCTCTTGTGTCCGAGCAGGGCCTGGGCATCGGTGCCCTGTTCGGTGTAGAGGCGGGCTGCCAGGGAGCGGATTTCGTGAAAGGTCGGCGGTGTGCTGCCGGCCGGGAACGATAGCTTGGCGAGGTCACGTGCGCGGGCAAATTCCCCGGTGATCGTCTGCCGCCGCACGGGGTGGCCTGGCTTGGCCTGCCCAGCGCGGGCGCTGTGGTGGATGAAGTGGGAGGAAATCACCGCGTCCTTGCACCGGGCGATGACCTCCGCGACTGACCAGTTGACCGCCTGAAGTCGCAAATCTAGCGGAATGCAGACGTGAGCGCCGGTCTTCTGCTGAACCACCCACAACTTGCCGTCCCGCACATCGCGGTGGCCCATGGAGCGGATGTCTTCTCGGCGCTGGCCGGTGACCAGGGCGAGTTCCATGGAGCGGGCCACCCAGGGGTGGCAGTGCTCTACAGCAGCGGCATGGATGACCTTGAACTGCTTGAGCGTGAGGCGGGCGCGGGTAACCTTCACGCGCGGGGCGCGGGTGGGATCCACAGGGTTGGTCGAGCACCACCCGGCGGCAATGGCTTCGCGGAACATATCCTGCAGGAACGAGCGCACGGCTTGCGCCATGCGCTTCTTACCGCTGGTCTCCCACTGTCCGATAAAGTCGGCAACGTCCCTGGTGGTCACCATGTCAATCTTGAGCGGCCCAAGCGGCCCTTCCTCGACCATACGCAATCGCTGGCGGAAGGCATCGCGGGTGGATTTGGCCAGCTCACGCTCGTCTAGCTTGGCCTGATACTTCGGGCACCAGTCCGCAACCGTGTCGCCATCGACGCCCTTGAGGCGGTCGATGAGGCGCCGACGGTTGTGCAGCCCGGTAATGTAGAGGTTCGCCTCCACCGCCTCGGCGACGGCCTTGGCGCGGTCACGACCAAGCCCATGTTCTTTGCCCGTGCTCGGGTCACGCCACGCATAGTAACCGTCCCGCCGCTCATAGAGGTTCGGCGGGAGGTTCCGCTTGCGTGGGCTACGCGACCTTCCGCGCCCGCTGCTGCTCATTCATCAGCTTCCCGACAAGGCGGCCCCTTGGTTGCGGCACGACCGCCGGCAACAGGTGGGGCGGTGGGGTTTCACCAGGGCGAAGGTAGACGGCATCCTCACGGACATAATACGCCCGCCCCTGTTTGCGAGGCACAGGAAAAATAAACCCGTTGCGTGCCCAGGTGCGCAAGGTGTTATCGCACGGGGCATCATCGCCATAGCGGGCCTCCGCCCATCGACGCAGGGAAATCTCCATCATGGTGTCCTCGATTGCTTGCGCGGCTCCCACCGCTTGGCGGTGATCTTGGTAAGGCCACGATCCAGCTTCCGGCCCCGCTGGCGCGCTATGCGGGCCAGGGCTACCACCTGCCCCCGGCTTCCCGCATGGCGGTACAGGCCGAGATACGAGTTGCAGGTGGCGTAAAAGTCATGGTCGGGGGTATTGGACAGGCGGCGCATCGCGGTGCGGTGTGTCTTGGCGCGGCCTATGACCCGGTGCGGACGGATGACTTGTCCGACAAAATCGACGCCCCGGGCGGAGGGGAGGACCATGGTCTTGCTCTCGGCCAGTTCGAGTCCGATCCCGGCCAAGTGGGCGCGGACCGCGTCAGCGGCGGCTAGCAGCACCTTCGGGTCGTGGTGAACAAGCACCATGTCGTCCACGTAGCGGACGTAATGCCGCATGCCGAGGCGGCGCTTGACCATCTGATCAAGGCCATCGAGATAGACGTTCGCGAAAAACTGGCTGGACAAATTTCCGATGGGCAGGCCAACCCCTGGCGCGGCGTGGAACAGGCTCTTATGGGGCGGCACCATCGCCATGTGATAGGCCTTGCCGCGGATCAGGGCGTCGCGCCGCACGTCCTGAAATACCAGCTTGCGGCAGAGCTCCAGCATGGTCGGGTCCTTGACCCGGCGGGCGAGCATGGCGAACAGGTCAGCGTGGCGGATCGAGCCGAAGAAATTGCGGATGTCCGCCTTCAGCACAAAGGCCGGTTTGGTCCAATTCTCGGTGGCCGAGCGCAGATGGCGGGCGAGGCGTTCGGCACCGTAGAGCGTGCCCCGCCCCGGAATGCAGGCGCAGGAATCGGCGATGAAGGATGGCTCGAAAAGCGGCGCGATGGCGCGGTACAACAGGTGGTGGACGATGCGGTCACGGAACTGCGCGGCCCAAACCTCGCGGGGCTTGGGGCGGGTGATGGCGAACACGGTGGCTGGCGCTGGCATCCATGTGCCCGCGCGCAGTTCGTCCAACAGGGTGATGAGGTTGGCCTCGAGGTCCACCTCAAAGGCCAGCGCCGAGCGCGATGTGCGCTTGTTGCGGCGGCACTCGTAATAGGCCTCGAAAAGTTGGGCCACGGTGATCTCTGATGGCGTGCGGTTGATCATTTGCGGACGGCCCGGACACGGCAACGCCAGTCCTTGTCGTTGTTGTTCTGGTTGCCGTTGTTGAAGTTCTGGAGCCAGGCGTAGCCGGGCAGACGGGGGTTTACAGGCCGGGCCGGCGATTGCCTGACGGCATCGACACCGGCCGGGCTGCGCCGGGACGCGCGGGGGAGCAGGCCCGCCGTATCCGCCATGGCGCCTGGAGCGACGGCCACTTGCATCGACGCCGCCGCTACCCCGACCAAATCATGCGCTCGGGCGCGCAGGCCATGACCTACGGGCATCAGGCGCGACTCCTCGCATAGTTAAGCCATCCCGCCACCTGTTTGCCTATGGCGGCGGTGAGTTCGACCGTGGCCCCGAATTGGCCTGGGGAAATCAGGTGAAGGTCCTTGGACAGCCGAAGCAGCACCTTGAGCGTTTCGAGACGCTCGCGCAGTTGCTCCAGCCCCGGCGCCTTGTCCCTGGTGGTGTTGGCCCGGATGATCCCGACCACCACCGCCTGAGCTTCAGCGAAGACCTCGCGCGCCAGTCCCTGCCGATAGCTGCGCGGGTAGTTCTGCGTCAGCTTCGCGAGAAGCTGGAGCAATTCATAGGCCACGCGATAAATCGGAAGATCAGTGGCGAGCGCCATGCAAAATTTCCTCAGGCCGGCGCCCGGCCGCCGAAGCGGCCGGGAAAGGGGTTAAAGGTTAAAGGGTGAATTTGCGGACGGCCCGGACACGGCAACGCCAGTCCTTGTCGCTGGTGTACTGGTAGCCGTAGCCGAAGCCCTGGAGCCAGGCGAAGCCGGCGGAATACTGAGTGCTGGTCCAATAGCACTCGGTTTCGAAGGCTTCCGGCCCACCATCCTTGAACGCCTCGGCGATGGTCTGCGCCGGAACGATTCCCGCCCGTGGAAACAGGGTGGGCCGAAGCACGGTCATCTGGTCGAGCGCCGGGATGTGCCAGCCGCCGACACCGTCGATGACGAGGTCGAGCACCGTCTTGGCGATGTCCGAGCCAGCCGCCGCCATCGCCTGGGTATTGGCGAGGCCATCGAGCAACGAGTCGGCGCCGGGAACGTCCTTGGGCTTCTTCATCCACTGGACATCGGCGAATTCGCCCAACGTCTTGGTGGAGACGACCAGGCCGGCCACCCTCCGCCCCCCGGAGGGCGAAGACATCATGGCGGCCGGCTACCCCATGCGGATCATCAACGGCGACAACGGAAACACGGGCGTCGAGCCCCTGTCTGGCCCCATCGCCAAGTACATCAGCCGGTTGGGCGGCGTGCCGCCGCACATCGTCAAAACCCTCAATGCCGACGAGTGGAACCAGGGCATGAGCATCGTCCTGGGTTTTTTCGGCGAGGAGGCGGAGACGAAGACGCCCCCGTCGAATACGTAGACGAGGGCATCCTTCAGCGCCTTGTCGATGTCGGCTATTTCTTCCGCTGGTCCCGCGAGCAAACCTTGAAGACGCCTCTCCATGAGGTTTCATTCTGGGAGGCCGAGGCAGCCAGGATCGGCGAAGAAATCCGCAGAGCCCAGGAGCGGGGTTAGGGCGTCGTACCCTTCACCAAGGTCATCGCCGCCCTCCCCGGCGCCCCGGGCTGCATTTCCATGGTTTGCAGGAACACCACCATGGTCGCGCCCTTGCCATCCTGGGCAAGCGGTTCCAGGCCGTTCGACCAGCGTGCGACAAACTGGTTGGAGAAGGTGGGCTTCGCCGGCTTAAAGCCCAGCGCCGGCAGGCCATCGGCCCCATAGGGGATGTCGGCGGTGATGGTGAGCCAGTCGGCAGCGCCGCCGATGAACACCACCTCGAGCGCTCCGTCGCGCCACTGGCACTTCTCGCCCTGCTTCACCTTGGCGCAAGCCTGGGGCTTGCCCAGCGTCTTCGTTACCTCCGCCTTCCCCTTGGCGAGGATGGCGGGGACGTCGACCACCACCGGATCCGCGTGCGCCGCCGTCGCGGCCACCAGAAACGCCACCACCACAGCACCCAAGCGCATGACTGTCCCCTTCGTTGAGAGCGAAAGGCGGATGGTGGCACGCGAGGGTTGACGAGTCGAGGTTGACGGATGGCTAAGAGCTTCAGCCTGCGTGCGGTCATCTCTGCCGTCGACAAGGTTTCCGGCCCGCTCAAGCGCATCAACCAGTCGCTCGGCGCCAATCGCAAGGCCTTCGCCGACGTGGCCTCGGCCACGGCCAACGCCGCTGGCAAGGTGGCCGCGCCGCTGATGGTGGCCGGCGGCGTCGCCGCTGGCGCCTTCGGGCTCGGCCTCACCGGGCTCGTCAGCACCAACGCCCAATTCGAGAAGTTCCAGACCATCCTCGAGACGGTGGAGGGCAGCGCCGAGAAGGCAAAAGCCTCCATGGGGTGGGTCTCGGATTTCGCCGCAAAAACCCCTTACGAGCTGGCCGAGGTTACCGACTCCTTCGTCAAGCTGAAGGCCTACGGCATCGACCCGCAATCGGGCGCGCTGAAGGCGGCCGGCGATGCCGCCGCCGCCATGGGCAAGCCGCTCGAGCAGGCGGTCGAGGCCCTGGCCGACGCCATGACGGGCGAGAACGAACGCCTCAAGGAGTTCGGCATCACCGCCGACACCACCGGCAACCAGATCGTCTACAAGTGGGTCGAGAACGGCAAGACCATGGCCGCGGTCGCCAACAAGACCAGCAAGGCCCAAATCCAGGCGGTCGTTACCGGCATCTGGAATCGGCGTTACCAGGGCGCCATGGACAAGCTCTCCAAGACCATGGAGGGCATGTGGTCCAACATCAAGGACACCGCCTCGCGCTTCCTCGTCGCCGTCGGTGATGCGGGCTTCTTCGACGCCCTCAAGGGCGAGATGCAGGGCGTGCTCGACCTCCTCAACCAGTGGAGCGAGGACGGCAGCATCAAGGCGGTCGCGGAGGAGATTTCCGGTGCCCTGGTGGGGGCCATCAAGGGCCTCCGCGAGAACCTACAGGCGGTGAACTGGAAAGAAGTTGTCGCCGACGTCAAGGCGTTCTGGGGTGGGGTTCAAACCGCAGTGACCGCCGTGGGCGGCTGGGGCAATGCGCTCCTCGTCCTTGCCGTCATTTTGAACGCTCAGACCATCGTGGCGGTGATGGAGATGATTGGCGCTGTCGCGCGCCTTGGGTTCACCTTGGGCGCCACCGCCGTTCGCGCGGTCATGGCCGCCGTCCCTATGTTCATGTCCTTCGCCGCCGCCATGGCACCCGTCATCGCTGCCACCTGGGCGTGGACGGTGGCCCTGCTCGCCAACCCGCTCACTTGGATCGTGCTGGGCGTGGTGGCTGCCATTGCCGCCGTCATCGCCCTCGCTGCGGGCGTTGCCTGGGCGGTGACCCATTGGGAGCAGTTCAAGGCAGCGGTGGCCGGCGCTGCCGACGCGCTGGTGGGGGCCTTCGGCAAAGCCGTCGATTGGGTGGGAGAGAAGCTCAACGGCCTGTTGGATGGTGCCCTCAAGGTGTGGAACGACATCAAGGGCATCTTCTCTGGCGACGGCCAGACCGAGCTGAAGGCCCCCAACATCAGCTTCGGCATCATCGAGGCCGACAAAGCCAAGAAGGCTGCCCAGGTTGCCGCCGCCGCCGCCCCTGCCGCCGCCGTGGCTGCCGCCGCCGCCCCGCCGCCCGTGGCGGCCAACACCAACGCCGCCAACAGCAACACCCCGCAGCCGGTGAACCAGACCATCGGCGCCGCCGCCGCCGGTTCCGCCGTTCCGCTCAAGGGCGAGATGGTGGTGCGGTTCGAGAACACCCCGCCCGGCACGCGCATTGACGCGGGCGCGACCAACCAGCCGGGCCTGACCCGGAATATGCCGCTGCTGTTGACCGGCTGGCGGAGCGAGCCGGTCCTGCCAGCCCGTTCTGCAAGCGCCCGGACTGAATGGCATCGGCATGTTCGCCGCGCGACTCCACACTGCAATCCGGCTGTGTCATCCTCCTCGGCGCATCTGCCGAGGGGGATATGACCAACGCGCTGTTGATGGACCACTGGAGCCGAGACGTGCGCTCGGTGCATCGCTGGCTGTCGTGGTTGCCGGGGAGAGACCGCGTGCGCATCGTCACCATGGACATGTGGGCACCCTACCGGGATGCCGTCCAGCAGACGCTGCCCAACGCCCTCATCGTGGTGGATCGCTGGCACGTCCAGAAGGAGATCGGGAAGGCGCTGGACGCCGTGCGGGTGCGCCTGCGGAACGCGGCCAAGACGTGCACGACCGCGCGCCGACCGCCCTTGTAATCCTCGGTATCGACCCGAAACTCGGCGCCACGGAAGGACGCGAGCGCATGCTTGGCGTCGGCCATGGTCACATGACTCCGGTGGCGATGGAGCGATAGCTGACGCCATCGTCCTTGACGACGCTGAAGGTGAAGCGGTAGCCCCAGCGGTCCCCCGTGGCGCTGGCGTAATTGTCGCCCCACCACCCCATGCGGCTGGCGCCGTCGGGCAAAACGTCATCCGGCGCGGCGCGGCGCCATGAGAACAGGGAATTGATGACCGCGCGGGTGCTCGGCTGGCCATCATTGCCCCGCTTATGTTCGCGGGCTTGGTGATGGGCTGGCTGAAGTCGGCTGACATCGGCCGTGACCGGGACCGCCCCCGCCTCATCGAGGCGGTCATCATGACCGCCCGCGGCCTCCTGATGACTGCGCCGGCCGGCGCTGCCCTGTGGTGGCTCGGCTATGGCCCGTGGTTTATCCCCGCCGGCTGCGCGCTGGGGCTGCTGTACGAACTCGGCCACCGCACCCCCTCCCGCCTGCCCAACCTCAACCAGGGCATGGAAATGGGCGAGGTCTACAACGGCGCGTGGCTGTGGTTCGCCCTCGGCCTGGTGGTCACCACCTGACCGCGCCTCACACCCAGCCACCGACCGCCAGCCCCGCCGAGAGCGGGGTTTTTCATGAGGGGGGATGATGCCCGACACGCCCATCACCTGGGAGCAGTTCGGCGGCGCTATGGGCGTCGTCGTCTCCATCGTGCTCGCCGTGCTCAAGCTGTGGGACGCCATCAAAAAGGCGAACGCCGAGCAGACCAAGGCGATTTCCGAGAAGATCGAAGAGAGCCGCAAGCAATCCGAGGATGGGCGCCGCCGCCTTTACGAAGTCGTCGGCAAATTTCGTGACGAGGTGCGCGAGAACTACACCCCGCGCGAAGTGCACGACGCCCACCTCAAGCGGCTCGACCACACCACCGAAGAACTCTCCCGGCAGGTTGTCACCCTGTCCGACCGCATGAACGCCCAGTGCCCGGCGCTGGGCAGGGCCAAGGAGTAACGCCCATGAAGTTCATAGGCTCCGCCGCCAAACTCACCGACGGCGACATCACCCGCGCCGCCAAGTCGCTTGAATGCGCCGAGGCCAGCATTCGCGCCGTCATCGAGGTCGAGTCCTCCGGTGGCGGCTTCTTCAAGGATGGCCGCCCCAAGATCCTGTTCGAGGCGCACGTTTTCAGCCGCCTCACCAATGGGCGCTGGGATGGGCTCAAGATCCCGGTGGGCGACGCCGTGGTGGTGGTGTCCTGGCCCAAGTGGGAGCGATCGCTCTACAAGGGCGGCGTCGCCGAATACACCCGCCTCGAGGAGGCCATGCGCCTTGACGAGACCGCCGCGCTCAAGGCGGCGAGCTGGGGCATGTTCCAGGTGATGGGCGAGAACCACCAGCGCTGCGGGTTCCAGACGGTGCACGAGTTCGTGGCCGCCATGGTCGAGAGCGAGGGCCTCCACCTCGACGCCTTTACCGCCTTCGTCAAGGGCAATGGCCGACTGCCAGGGGCGGACACCACGCTTACCAAGGGAGAGTTCGGATTTGGGCGTGGTCCACTTGGAGGTAACTGCGCAGCGCCTTAGTGACCGCAAAAAAATCCGCGAAGTCTTCCGCCTTCCCCTCGCTCAGAGCGAACTTCTGGAATTCCACCTTACCTGCTCGGCTGAAATGATAGTGATGCCGCGTCCCGCTGTGCTCTTTGTTGACGATCGCGCCAGGAAATAGCTTTTCAAAGCGCGTTACCAGGCGCTCTGAAATAAGATCTTCAATTTCAAAACGGGAATTGTTGAAATGTTTTTTTAGGTGACGCGATTTCTCTTGCACATATGCCATCCCGCGATTGTCGCAAATCGGCATGTCTGGAAAAAGTAAGAAGATGTCCCTGAATGCTTGAAGGCGGCTGGTGAAATCCGTGAGCCGATTAAGGCCGCGCCGACCTGCCGGGTCATTGTCAAGAAGGCCGATGAAACGATAGCGTTGACCGCCGTCCCGGTGGCGGTCGCCTACAGCGAGTTGTTGTGCGGTGACGAGCATGCGATTTACACCTTCAACGCCTCCGTCATCACGCTGTCCGGCCGCACAGACTTGGAAATGTGCATCTAGGATAGGCACAGCAAATGCTTGTCTGTGCAACTCCGACGCGCGCAAAAACAATCTGACGTCGGAAGTGCCCTCGACAATCACATTGGTCTGCGACAGGTTCCATCCAACTTGCCGAGCAAAGTCGTCCAATACGCCCATGGCCGGCCTATCGCGCGGTCAAGGGGCGAAGGAAAGGGCCATTGTGGCCGAATGAAATAAGCGCGGAAAAGGTTGGGCTATTACCCAGGTCCTTGAACTCGCTTGGCCGAAAGACAACCTTATCCTAGCCTCACAGCCTTTAGTGGCTCAACCCCTCTTCGGCGCACGATTCGTTTTCCGACAGGCAAGCCGTAGCAACGGGGACGTGGCCACGCCACTTCGGGCCGTGATGAGAGCGCCGCAGATGTCCAGTTGGCGCAAATCACGGACTCCATGAACTGGGCACGACGACATAGGGGGGGCACTTAGCAAAGGTCCTGACCTGTTCCCCGCGAATGTACCCAGTTTGAGGT
The DNA here is from genome assembly GCA_023426365.1 of Pseudomonadota bacterium. Classification (GTDB taxonomy): domain Bacteria; phylum Pseudomonadota; class Alphaproteobacteria; order Rhodospirillales; family Magnetospirillaceae; genus Magnetospirillum. Next base: position 6,363 of record JAFAAW010000027.1, on the reverse strand, counting down.
AGAGTCCGTCCCCAGCGAGGAGACGGACGAGATGAAGCGGAGCAGGTTTTCGGAGGAACAAATCATCGGGCTCCTGAAGGAGCAGGAGGCCGGTGCGGCGACGGCGGACGTGTGCCGCCGGCACGGGATTTCGAGCGCCACGTTTTACAAGTGGAAGGCCAAGTACGGCGGCCTGGAGGTGTCGGAGGCCAAGCGGTTGAAAGCGCTGGAGGACGAGAACGCGCGGCTCAAGAAGCTGCTGGCCGAGGCCATGCTCGACAACGCGGTTTTGAAGGAGCTGTCGTCAAAAAAATGGTGACGCCCGCCGCCAGGCGAAGCGCCGTCGCTCATGCCCGAGAAGTGTTCGGGTTGAGCGAGCGTCGGGCGTGTCTGATCGTCGGGGTGTCACGGCGGGTGGTGCGCTATCGCTCGCGCCGTCCCGACGACGCGCCGATCCGGTTGCGGTTGCGCGAACTGGCGGCCGAGCGCCGCCGGTTCGGCTTCCGGCGGCTGGGCATCTTGCTCGCCCGCGAGGGCATGGCGATGAACCGCAAGAAGCTGTTGCGGCTTTACCGCGAGGAAAAATTGGCGGTGCGGCGCCGAACCGGCCGCAAGCGGGCGCTGGGAACGCGGGCGCCGATGGCGCTCCCGCTCGGCCCCGATCAACGTTGGTCGCTGGATTTCGTCTCCGACGCCTTCACCGATGGCCGGCGATTCCGCGTCCTGGCCGTGGTAGACGACTTCACCCGCGAATGCCTGGCGCTGGTGGCCGACACCTCGCTGTCGGGCGCCCGTGTCGCCCGCGAGCTGGACGCCCTGATGGTCCGGCGCGGCAGGCCACGCATGGTGGTGTCCGACAACGGTACCGAGTTCACCAGTGTCGCCATCCTGCGCTGGAGCCAGGATCATTGCATACAATGGCACTACATCGCCCCAGGCAAGCCGACCCAGAATGCTTTCGTCGAGAGCTTCAACGGCAAGCTCAGGGACGAGTGCCTCAACGAGACGCTGTTCACCTCGGTGACGCACGCTCGGGCCGTCCTGGCAGCCTGGCGGCACGACTATAACCACGTACGGCCCCACACCGCCCTCGGCGGCGATACCCCGGCGGGGGCCGCTAGAGAATTTTCAACGCAATGTGGGCCGGGGCATGCCCCGGCCCACATTGCCATCACCGCCCACTTCGGGCATCACAGGGAGACGGGACTCCACCTCTGACCGGACACAATCAGGGGAACAGGTCAGTCCGTCCTCCCGCTGCGCCCCCAGGCGCGGCAGATCGTCGTAGATCTGCATCAACCTGTCGCGGCGTTCCTCCAGCGCCTGCCGGCCCGGGGACAGGCTGTGCGAACGTTGCAGGTGCCGCCGCAGCCGGCGGGCATCGGCCAGCGGCGGAACCTGATATCCGGCCAAAAGCGGGCGGCAGTCGGGATTGAGGGCGAGCCAGTCGTCCAACGCCCGCTGCAGCGCCCGGCACCCATCGATAAAGGCGACCACCATGGATGGCGTGAGGCCGGGGATGTGCCCGGCGGCCGCTGCGGCGACATGGACCTGCGGCTGGTAGTCGCTGAGTTGGGCGATTGCCAATCTGTCAAAAAGGCGAGCCAATCCGCGGGCGACGATGCCCACCGACGTTTCGACGGTTCGGGCGGCGACGCAGGACAGCGAGGCCAGAGCCCCGGCGACCATCCAGGGGAAGTAGGGCTGGGACTTCTCTCTTAGCAGCCGGGTCAGCACCCGCCGCACCGTTGGCAGTTCGTCGTTGGCGACCGACGGCACCGGGAGGTGAAAATTGTCGGGAAGCGCCGCGACGAGGTCAGGGAACTCGCTCGCCAACCAGCCGCCGCAGATCGGGATGGCGCTGAATCCTGAGTTCAGCCCTCTGGAAGAGCTCGAAGGAGACCCATTGACGGGCCTCGGCCGCTCTGTGGCGCGCCAGGATGGCGCGAACGCCGCCGTATGCATAGAGCATCTCTCCGTTTCGCCAGTGCATGTAATGGCAAAGCAAGTCCAACTCGCGGTCCATCAGGGGGCCATCGCCACATTCAGCTTCGATTTGGGCCACCGCATTGGTGACGAACCAATGGCGCGCGTAGTGGGGGCTATCCAAGAGCCCCAGGCAGCGCGCCGCCGGCGTCCAATAATCGTCACGGAACACCGTGGCGTTCGGCGCGGAACCGGCCAGGTTGAGGAGCAGCGGCATGTCGGCCACCAGCCGCAGATCGCGCGCGGCCATCGCCTGGAGGTCGGCCAACGTGTGACCGCTGAGCTGGCTGCGTGGGCCGTCCATATAGAGGCGCAGCCTCTCGAGGGCGGAGCGGCCAAGAACTAGCGTCTTGACCCGTCTTCCCCCACTCCCCTTGGACGGGGCGTCGATTTCACCGCGAAAGCCGAACTTTGCCCAGTCGCCGATCGTCAGCGCGCAGGCTTCGCCGAGCCGGCTGCCGGTTTCGAAGAGGAGTTCAGCCAGGACGCCGGCCCAGGCCGGCCAGCGGTTATCGATCGCGGCTTGGGTGATCAACTCGCGCAAGAGGGGATCGGGGATCCGGCGCAGCTTCCAGGGCGCGCCCTTGACCATGAAAAGTCCCGAAGAGCCATCGGCGCGTGTCCTGTGGGCCGTTTGCCGGAAGGGCCGCATGCCCGTCAGCGGATTGAGCGGGCATGCCAGAAATCCGTGGTCGATCAAGCAATCGCAGTAGGCGATCAGCGCGGCAACCGCGCCCCGCAGCGTCGAGGCACTGTGGGCCACTGGGACGACGACATACAGCCCGCCCCTTCGCCTTACTTTGGCCCCGTATTGGCAACGGAGAAATTCGGCGGCAAGGCCCGGCGCCGAATCGGGACTGAGGGAACATAGCCCTGAGACCGCGCACCAAGCCACAAAGCGCATGCAGATGCTGAGATATTTCCTAGCGGTAGCTGCGGCGAAGCATTCGAGAAAGTAAGCCGCCGCCAAGGTCAGCGTCACATGCAGGTCACCGCGCGGCCCGATGACATGGAGCGTGTAGCGCCCGCCGGGCGTCTCCAAAGTGCGGTAGGTGAGAGGCAATTCGAGTTGCCGGGGGTTCGTGGACATTAAGGCGCTCCAAACACGGCAATAGCCCCGCATTTGGCGCTGCCGGCGCCCACTCCGTAGTGGCCGCGCAAGCTCTATATATTCTTCGCCGCCCTACCCTTTGCGGCCATACATCCTTAGCAGACCTGTGGGAACAGGGGCTTTCCGCAGCGCCCTCATAAATCAGGCTTTATACATTAAATTCAACACGATAGCCTGAAACCACTAGCGCGGCCGCAACGGCGTCGAAACCGCCTTCGGCAATCACAACTCTCGTACCGGTACAAATAGCCCCCATTTGTACCGGTACACTGTGTGGCAACGCCGCCTTTCGCCTCCCATGTTGTACCGGTACGTCTTCGGGATCGCGCCCCAACGGGAGCAGGCCAATGCCGCGCAAACGAACGGCTTCCAAGGAAAAAGTCCAAGCGACAGCACTGGAACTGATTCGTTCCGGTACAAAGCCAACGAACCGGAACGTGAAGAAGGCTCTCGGATGCGGCGGTACCGATTCAATTGCCAGTGACCTGAGGGCAATGGACGCACGCGGTTTGTGGAAAAGAATGAGACCACCATCAGCCCGAAAGTCACAAGCACCGAAGGATCGGTCGGAAGCAACGGCCACCCTACCCCATCAGAGCAAGGCGACCAGGGAGAGCGACGAGGGCCTCTTAGCGGCAATAGCGCACCTAAAGAATACGGTCGCGCAGCTTCAGGGTGAGCTGGCGGAAACAAGAGCAATGGTCGAGCACCAGGCTCCCAGATCAGACCCCAGCAAATCTAAGATGAATAGCGATCAGATCTCGTTCCAGGGGATGAGCATCTCAGACGCAGCAATTCACATGTTGGAAGAGCATGGCCAGCCAATGGCTACATGGAGAATTGCGTATACCCTTGAAGCACAAGGATTCAAGTTCGTTAAAGAGCCATCACGGGCGGTCAATAACGCCCTCTCTACCAGAGCCAAAGAGCGGAAAGACGTAATAAGGACCGGATACAATACGTGGGGACTTAGCTCTCGCGACAAGCCAAGCAGGGTCCGACCCAGCATTTCTTACAGCTCGAAGACAGATAAGGAATATCAGGTTGAGCGCATAAAACTTGCCCATCAAAACGCCCGAGAACGAGGCATGTCTGTCGGCCGGCCGGCCTTCGAGAAAACCCACCCCTTCAGCGCCATACTCGAATACAGACGATTGCGCAAATCGGGCGCTGGAATTTACGAGGCTCTCGACGTTTGTGGGATCACGAAGAGCTCATACTCCAAATACCGTTCCGCGATAGAGGAAGCGGCCTCCGACTCGGAATTCTGCGAGATGGCAAGACGAATTCGCCAGGACGCGCACTCGTCCTGATACAAATCTGCCGAAGATACCCGGTTTCAAAGCGTCACGATCTGCGTAGCATGACCGTAACCATTAAGGACGCCCTGACAGATCAACCGCAAGCCGTTGTTGTCCGAGTGTCTTCCGTTGCGTCGGATGGGCGGACAAAGGCATCTGGCAGAAATCTTTCATGCGCTGGCGTCGGCAGACGGGCCTCCGGCGCAGGTGCTGATCGACTCGTCGGCGGTGAAAGCGCACCGTTGCGCCGCAGGTGGAAAAGGGGGGAACGGGCGCAGGCGATTGGTCGCTCGCGTGGCGGTCGCACCACGAAGATCCATGCCCCGACCAATGCGTTTTGCCGCCCCATCGCCTTCCTGCTGACAGGCGGCCAGGTCGCCGATTGCACCGCCGCAGACACCTTGCTCGACGTCATGCCCAAGACCAGCATCCTGCATGGCGACAAGGGCTATAACAGCAATCCCGTGCGCGCCAAGATCGAAAGCATGGGCACCGCGCCCAACATTCCGTCCAAGGTCAACCGGCGCTGGAAGAACTGCTTCTCGCCAGTCCTCTACCGCGACCGCAACGCCATCGAGCGCATGTTCTGCCGCCTCAAGGACTTCCGCCGGATCGCGACCCGATATGACCGCCGCGCCGTTAATTTCCTGGCGGCGGTTTGCAGCGCGGCCATCGTCAGTTACTGGTTATGAGTCCTGACCCTAGACGATTAACGCGAGTTGCGCTGATTAAATTCGAACTGCCGTGGAAAGGGTGCGCTGCGTTTCTAAACCTGCATTTATAAAAGCGCCTTGAAGATGGCGCAGCCGCATTGGCATGATAATATCAGAAACAAACGCAATAATCCATTAAAGCACATTCCATCAAGGGACAGCGACAGCAGGTGATTAACAACTATTTATCAAAAACATTACAACTACTGCAAAAATACCTACATTTACTCAGCCGACATTGCCGAGCGCGGCGCGCCTATCGAGCGCCGACACGAGGCGTCGGAGCGACCGCGTTCCGAAGGGCTGGACGTGGTCCCTCCGCCACGACTGGGGGGAGAAGCGCCCGAGGGGGCAGAAGCGGCGACGTTCGTTCTCAATCGCCGCCGAGGGTTTCAAGCGCGCGGCAGCCATCACCGCCCGCCGGACCGGATCGCCCGCCCTTTCGGTGAGCGGGGAGCATTCCGACTTTTTCAAAAGCACGCCGGAGGCCACCCGCACCCAGCGCCTGAACGATTTTTTCAACCTGCTGATCGGCCTGACGCGACAATGGGCGGGCTCGCCCCTGCTGTCGGCGGAACAGTTCGGCCTGGGCGGCAGCCATTACGGCCGTGGCTCCGACCCCGCCGAAATCAATCACGGCGAGAGCACCTGCCGCCGCGGCTTGGCCTCGGCAGGGCTAGGCCTGCGCCCCGACCTGACAGATCAGCTTGCTCTTACCGCCGAACTGGCCAAACCGGCGAACGGGGCGGCAAGGACATTTGGGGATATCTGGGCTTGGTGGTGCGCTTCTAGCCGCACCGTCACGAGGGGGTTCACATCATGATCCGCATGCGCCGCAAGACCTGCCGTAGCGCCAAAATCGCTGCCACCACCCGCACCGATGCCACGGGCACCGCGCCCGCTCCCGTGGACATCGGGCCGCGCTTCCGCTCGTTACGAGCCGCCTTGCTGACCTGCTCGGCGCTCAGCGTGGTGGTGACGCTTCCATCCCAGCCGGCCCGCGCCCTGCCGCAAGGCGGCACCATCGCCGAGGGCAGCGGCCAGATCGTGGTCAAAAGCCCGACCGAGATCGCGGTCATCCAGAACTCGGACAAGCTGGTGATCGACTGGCAGAGCTTCAACATCGCCGCCGGCGAGAAGGTGGTATTCGTCCAGGCCGACCAGTTGATGCAGGCGTTGAACCGGGTGCTTGGGAGCGGAGCCAGCACCATCCTCGGCCAACTCTCGGCCAAGGGCACCGTCATCATCACCAACCCCAACGGCATCCTGTTCG
>JAFAAW010000078.1 GCA_023426365.1 Pseudomonadota bacterium | reverse complement strand
CTCAATCCGCGTCCATTGCGCTGAGGTCAGTTCGTATCGCTTCGCCATGTTCCACCGAGCCAGAAGTCCTGACCCGGTGAATCACGGCAGCGCCACCGGCGCAAGCTGAATGTCGATACAGCCTAGACCGTGATGCTCATTTTGGGCATCACGGTCTACCGCTCGCCGCTCCAGGAACCCTGGACGGCAGGCACGAAAAACCCCGCAGCGGGCGTACCGATGCGGGGCTTGATCTCGAACGCAGCGCCGGGATGCGCGCCGCTGGGCGCGCGGGCGGACCTAGGGGCGCCTTAGAGGCCGATCTTCGACGCCATGATGGCGGCCTGGGTGCGGTTCTCCACCCCGAGCGCGCGCAGAATGGCCGTGACGTGAAGCTTGACGGTGATTTCCGCCAGATCCAGGTCGCGGGCGATTTCCTTGTTGCTCTTGCCCTGGCGCAGCATGGCCAGCACGTCGCGCTGGCGCGGGGTCAGCGACTGGCGCACCGCCTCGGCGTCGCTGTCGTTCGCGCCGCCGCCAAGCCCGTCGGGCACGTCCAGGCCGGGGCTGATGAAGGTCTCGCCGCCCAGAACCAGCCGAATGGCCTCGAGCATGGCGGCGCTGGGCGAGGATTTGGTGATGTAGCCGTGCGCGCCCGAATCCAGTGCGCGACGCACGTCGCTGGGCTGTTCCGAGGCGGAAACCACGACCAGATGCAGATTGGGCGATGCGCGCTTCAGCGCCTCGATGCCGGAAAACCCGTCCATGCCGGGCATGTTGAGATCGACCAGGCCGACATCCACCGAGGCATCGGCGCGGATGGCGGCCAATGCCTGGATGTAATCGGATGCCTCGACCACTTCCAGCGGGCCTTCGACCAGACTTTCAAGAACAAGCCGAACGCCCTCGCGAAACAGGGCGTGGTCATCGGCGAGCAGGACCTTCATTCCCAGCACCCCCGTTGAACGGACCAATGGTCTCCCTCTGCCCCCAGCCAACTTTAAATCACACTCGCCCAATGCTCGCAATATAGGAAATTGCGAACGGCCTCACGAACCGCAGGCATGGCGCTAACTATTTATTTCATCATTTCAAATATTAAAAATCAAAACTTCCTTGGAGGACCCCGCCATGGCCCGCAAGATCGCTATTCAAATTGGCGATAGATTTGTAAAGACCGGAAACAACCAGAGCACGGTCTGGATTGTGTCAAAAATATTTGAATTTCCGGCCGAGCCGACGCATGCGAACTTGATCAAGGAAGGAAACGATCGCGAAACCTTGACAATTTCACTTCCGACGCTAGCCGATACGCGCTACTTCAAGCGTGCGTAGAAAACGTGCGGGGCGGCGCGCAAGAGCACGCCGCCCCTATTTTTCGAAAGCCGCGCCGAATACCCCGGCCCCTCAGAAGGAAGGCCGGGCGCGGCAATGATCCAGGATGAAGGCGGCGATGCCGTCCACATCGTCGCGGCTGAACAACGGGCGGCCATGGGGGGCGCACGGCACCGCCGAGGCGATGGCCACCACCGAGGGCTGGTCCGGCGCCAGCATGGGTTTGCCCAGGGCCGGGTCCCAGACTTCCAGCTTCGGGTGGGCAGCGAACTTGAAGCCCTCCACCAGCAGCAGGTCCACGTCGCCCACCTGTGCCGCCATGGCGGCCAGGTCCGGTTCCTGCTCGGCCGGCAGCTCGCGCATGAGGGCAAAGCGCTCGGGCGACGCCGACAGCACCTGATGGGCGCCGGCGCCAAACAAGGCGCGGCTTTCATCGTCGCCCAGCGCCGGATTGTGGTGGGTGTGCTTCATGGTCGCCACCAGGACGCCCTGGCGAACCAGGGCCGGGACCAAACGCACCATCAATGTGGTCTTGCCGCTGCCGCTCCAGCCGGCGATGCCGAAAATTCTCATGCCGCAGCCTAGGCCGGGACGCCTCAGCGATGCAACCATGGCGAGGCCCCCGCGCGACGGCGACCGGCGCACTATGCGTGCCCGTTCTCGGCCCGCATCTTGAGGGCCGCGTTCATGGCGTGGAATCCCTGTGTGGTTTCCCCCTCCAGGCCCTTGCGGAACAGCGGGACCAGCAGCCCCCGAAACAGCTCGGTGTGGCGCAGCCGGCAGCCCCCGTCCGGCCCATCCTCCAGCTCGAAGCCGTGCTCGCCGTCGAAAAGCCCGGGAACCCCCAGATGCCCCAGCCACCGCAATTCGCGCGCCTCGGCGCATCGCAGCACCCTGGGGCGAAAGACCATCCCGCCCTTGCCGGCGGGCTGCACCTTGATCCTGATCCTCTCCCCTTCCCGGGCCGTGCCCTCGGCCCAGGGGATAAAGGGATTCCACTCCCCATAGCGGGCGAAATCCGTCAACACCTGCCAGACGAGCTCGCGGGACGCGTCCATATGGATTTCCGTCGCGATCCTGTATTCACCCATCACCCCGTCCCCCCTCTGTCGATCGGTGCAGGGATATAGCGGCCATCGCCCGCTGACGCAAATTCGGCGCGCACCCTATGCCCGGATGGTGCGCAGGAAGCCGTCCACCTCGGCCTTCAGATCGGCGGTGGGGCCGGCCAGATCGTCGGCGGCCCACATCACCCGCACCGCCGCGCCGCAATAGCGGGCGGCCGACTGGGTGACGGCGACCACGCCATCGGTGACGCCGCCACTATCGATGCCCACCTGCTCGACGCAGCGATTGATCTTGGCGGTGACCTCGGACTGGCGGGTCACGGCGGCTGCCACCTGGGCGGCGATGTCGTCCATCCGCCGCACGGCGCCCCCCACATCGGCGATGGCGGCCACGGTATCGGCGGTGGCGGCCTGGATGGCGGCCACCTGCTCGGCAATCTCGCGGGTCGATTGGGCGGTCTGCTGCGCCAGATGCTTGACCTCGCCCGCCACCACGGCAAAGCCCTTGCCGGCCTCGCCGGCGCGTTGCGCCTCGATGGTGGCGTTCAGCGACAGCATGTTGGTGCGGGCGGCGATATCGCCGATCAGGTTGACCACCCGGTCGATGTTGCCCGCCACCTCCGACAGGCCGCGCACGCGGGCATTGGTGCGGTCCAGCTCCGCCACCGCCTGGCGGACGACCCGCGAGGTGTCGGCCACCAGCAGGGTGATGTCGCCCACGCTGGCCGCCAGCTCGCCGGCGGCATCGGCCACGGCGGCCACGTTGGCGCGGGCCTGCTCGGCCGCTTCGGCTACCGACAGCGAGCGGTTCTCGCCGCTGCCCTCATGCCGGGCCATGCCCTCGGCGGTGGCGATGATCGCCTGGGCGTTGGCATCGACCATGTCGGCCACCGATTTCACCGCCCGCTCGAAATGATCGGCCAGGGCCAGCACCCGCTGTCGGCTGGCGGTTTCCGCCTCGGCGCGGATGGCGTCCTGTTCCTGCTGCAGGCGCACCATGGCGATGGCGTTGTCCTTGAACACCGCCACCGCCTTGGCCATGTCGCCGATCTCGTCGCGGCGGTCGATGCCGGGCACCACCACGCCGTGATCGCCGGCGGCCAGCCGTTCCATGGCGTTCTCGATCATGCGTACCGGCTGGGTGACCGAGCGGGCCAGGATCAGGACGGCGGCGAAGAACGAGGCCACCGCCATCACGCCAAAGGCGGCCAGCAGGCGCGAGGTCCGGGCGCGCACCGCCTCTTGCTGGGCGATGGCCGAGGTCATGCCGTCGCGGGCAAAGGCGAACACGTGGGCCAGGCTCGGCTGCATGGCCTGGAATTGCCTGCGAAGCCCCGCCACCTCGGCATCCAGCGCCATGGTGCCGGCGGCAAAGGCCTGCATGTCGGCACCATAGACGGACAGCAGCGCGCGAAACTCGTCGCGCGTCGAGGGCGGCAGGCTGGAGGCGTCGAGCGCGAAATCGAACTGGCTGGCGTGCTGGCGATGCTGGTTCAGATAGGTTTCGCCGCCGTAGAGCATGAAGTTCTTTTCAGCCTGGCGCATCTTCAGCATTTCGGGCAGCAGCGGCCCGGCATTGGGCCACATGCGCAGCTCGTCCTCGACCGCCTTGACCGACGCCGCAAGACGCCCCCGCAAGCCCATGCCCTCGGTCAGGCCCAGCGTTTCCAGATGCGAGGCGACCGCGTCGAACCGGATGGCGGCGGCGTCGAAATCCGCGCTCAGTGCCGCGATCTGGGAGGATACCGCCGCCGCCTCGGGCAGGGCGCGCATGGCGGCAAGGCTTTGGGCGACGAAGGCGGCATCCTGGCGGAAGGCCTGGGCGCGCTCGGGCTGGCGCTCGCGCAGGAACTGTTCCTCGTGGTTTTGCAGGGCGGCGGCCTTGGCGCGCACATCGCCGGCCAGATCGTTCAGGCGGCGATAGCCGTCCTGGGTGACCAGCATGGCGTCGATCCGCCGTTCCGCCAGATGATAGGCGGCGCCGAAGCTGACCGCCCCCACCAGCGCCAACGCCACCAGCACGCCGAAACGGCGGCCGATGGGCATGTCGGCGAGCAACGGTATCTCGCCCGCGCGCCACAGCGCGGCCAGACGGTGCCGCAGCGGCGACAGGGCGGTGAAGGCGGCAATGGGGGCGACCGCGGCGGGGGCGGAACCCATCACCTGGTCAAGGGTGGCGGCGTCGTCTCTCACCTGGGGGCCTTCGGTAGCTGAACAAGCGCGCGCCGACTATAGAAGCGCCCCATGACAGCCATGTGACAGCGGCCTTAAGGTTCGGTTAAACCTGTGCGCAGTCGAAATCCAGAACAAAGAAGTCGCCGAACTTGGCCAGGCGCAGCATGCGCGCCACCTGGCCGGCCGCGTTGCGCAACCGCACCCGCCCGCCGCGCGCCGCCATCACGTCGCGGGTGACCAGCAACAGGCCCATGCCGGCGGAATCGATGAATTCCACCCCGGCCAGATCCAGCACCACCTCGTCGCCGCGCGCGTGTTCCAGCCCCTCCACCACACGGCGGAAGGCGCCGTTCTCGGCGAATGTCAGCCGGCCGCTCAGGCTGACCACGCCAGCATCGGCACCGTGTTCGAAATCGGCGAGCATGGGCATCCCTCCGGGCCTGCGGTTGTGCGCCCATTCCCATAGCAGAAGGCGGCGCCCGCATTCCAGACGGCGCCCGACATTTTCACATTAGTGTCAAAGACTTGCCTCCTGGCCGCGCGACAGGCGCCACCGCACCGCCGGGCGTGACCTTCCGGCGCATCCCAACAGCTTCGATGCCGCCGTTTCGCCAAAATCGCGCCCGCTTGGCGCCGAAATGCGGGCGCATCGTGCGACCATCCCGCCGCACGCGCGGGGAAATCCGGAGTATCAGAAGATGTCGTACCCGCTGTTCGATTCCGGCTTTACCCTGTGGGCCGCCGATATCGATGCACGGCTGATGAACCGTCACGGCCGTTCCTGCCGGGCGCTGGGCGTCGAGCCGCGCCTCCTGCTCAGCAGCTATTACGGCGGGGCCTCGGTTGCCGCCGCGCTCGAGCTGATTTCCAGCTATTACGGACTGGATGCCTGATTTCGGCCATTCCTCGGCCCCTTGTGCGCCCCTGCGGCGTTAATGCATGATGCGCGTGCGGGTTTTCGCCGTCCCGGTTGCCGGCGGCGCGAACTTGCGGTTGCCGTCCGTCCGTGACGTGCTAAAACAATGAAAAACCATAAGAACTATAACAAACATAATAAACAGGTCCGAGGAGACGATCCGTGCCGAACATATGGCGGGGGCCATTCCCCTGGCTGTTGGCCGCTTTCATCGCAAATGTCGTTGTCATTGGCGCCGCCGCCTATTTCCTGTCGCAAGGGGGAATCGACCAGGAAAAATTGAGGGCGCTGGCCATGGTCGCCCTGGCGGGCGCCACGGTGATGTTCGCCCTGGCCTGGAAGATCGTCGATTTCCAGGTGGTGCGTCTGGCCAAGCGCATGGCCGCGGAAACCCGCGCCATGGCCCATGGCAGCAGCCGCGAGGGGCTTGACCCCGCGCGCTACGCCATCTTGTCGCCGCTGCCCGACGCCGTGAACACCCTGACCGCCCGCATCGCCGTGCTGCGCAAGGAACTGGCCGACGGGCTGGCCGGGGCGACGCGCAAGGCCGAGGAAAACTCCTCGCGTCTGGCCGCCATCCTGAACGACCTGCACGAAGGCGTGGTGGTGTGCAACCTGCGCCATCAGGTGGTGCTGTACAACTCGGTCGCCATGGACATGCTGGCCGAGGCCGGGCAATTGGGCCTGGGCCGCTCGCTGTTCGAGACGGTGGCGCGCGACCCGGTGGTGCACATGCTGGAAATGCTGACCCACCGCGAGGAAATGGCCGGACGCGGCACCCCGTTCCTGGCCGGCACCGCCGACGGCCGCATGCTGCTGCAGGCGCGCATGACCCTGATCCGCGGCCCCGAGAGCGAGGCCACGGGCTATGTGGTGACCATGGTGGATGCGGGGCCGCAGGTGGCGGCGCTGGGCCGCCGCGACGCGCTGCTGCGCGAGGTGGCCGAGGAGCTGGAACAGCCGTTGCTGCGCCTGCGCATCGCCGCCGACAATCCGTCCATCGTCGCGCGCGAGGCGGAAACCATCGAGCGGGCCGTCAAGCGCGTCACCGCCGGCTATCAGCGCGCGCTGGGCGAATGGTGGCCCATGACCGACCTGCATTCCGGCGACTTCTTCGGCCTCTTGGCGCGCCGCTTCGAGGACGGCGAGGTCAAGGTATCGGTCACCGGCCTGCCGGTGTGGCTGCACGCCGATTCCCATTCGCTGGCGCTTGCCGTCGAGGCGCTGATCCGCCAGATCGCCGAACGCTTCGGCCTGGCCGAGATCGATCTGGCCGCCACCGCCGTGGACGAGGAATGCTGGCTTGAGGTGGGCTGGGCCGGCGCCACCGCCGCCCGGCCGGCGCTGGAGGGCTGGCTGTCCAAGCCGTTGCCGTCGCTGGGCGGCATGACCGTGCGCGACGTGCTGGTCCACCATGCCGGCGACGCCATCCGCCAGGAACACCGATCGGGCCGCTCGTGGCTGCAACTGCCCATGCGCAAGGGCGTCGAGGTGCGTCTGCAAAGCCGCCCCACCCTGCCGACCCGCCCCGAGTTCTACGACCTGGGCCTCTTGGACAACACCCGCGACATCGGCGAGCGCGGCAAACAGCCGCTGCGGTCGCTGACCTTCGTGGTGTTCGACACCGAGACCACCGGCCTGCAACCCAGCCAGGGCGACCAGATCGTGCAGATCGGCGCCGTGCGCGTGGTCAACGGGCGCATCCTGTCGGGCGAGAGCTTCAACCGCATCGTCAACCCCGGCCGCCCGATCCCGCCGGAAAGCATCCGCTTCCACGGCATCACCGACGACATGGCCCGCGACAAGCCGCCGCTGGCGGTGGTGCTGCCGCAATTCAAGGCCTATGCCTCGGATTCCGTGCTGGTGGCCCACAACGCGGCCTTCGACCTCAAGTTCCTGCGCATGCGGGAACGGGAATACGGGGTGCGTTTCGACAACCCGGTGCTGGACACCATGATGCTGTCCAACTTCCTCGACGGCGCCGAGGCCGGCCATTCGCTGGACAACATCTGCGACCGCTTCGGCATCGAGATCACCGACCGCCACACCGCGCTGGGCGACGCCATCGTCACCGCCGCCGTGCTGCTGCGTCAGATCGAGATGCTGGAGGAACGGGGAATCACCACCCTGGACCAGGTGGTCAAGGAGCTGGACATCAACATCCAGCTTCACCAGCGCCAGCTTACCCTGTAGCCGGCTTTCGCCACGACCAGCCCGCAGGTCCGTGTGGGGCGCGACACGGACCTGCCGCGGCGAAGGTCAGTGACCGGCCACCAGGACCGAAACGCCGGCGACCACGCCGGTAAACACGATTCCAACGGCCGCCAGATAGGCGACGCCGAACGCGGCGTCCTTCCAGCCGCCGCTGCCCAATGCCCTGCTGCTCATGCTACCCCTCGAACGGTGGTTGACACTCGGGACGGCGCCAACAGGTCTGCCGAACGCGCCACGCCGTCCCGTGGGCGTCAAAATAGGTATGTGATTGGACTAATTCAAGTTCGCCCGCTCAGCCGCTCGAAAACCGGGACGCGCCCTCGCGGCCCGGGTCAGAACACCTCGGCCACGCGCAGGCTGCGGTCGGCCAGGACGGGAGCCAGCACCTCGGCCAGCAGATCGGCCCAGCGCGCGCAGCCGGCCGCGTCCGCCACCAGATCCTGGCGGATTTCGAACGAGACGTGCGGCAGGCCGGCGGCGCCGGCATGGGTGTCCAGCGTGTAATTGATCTCGCGCGCCGAATAGGGCTGGTTGTCGCCCACCACCAGATCGGCCCGGCCGCGCAGGGCCGCCAGCACGGGCGCCGCCATGCGCAAGTCGCGGTTGGACAGCACCCCCACATGCCATGGCCGCGCCGCCGCGCCCATGCAGGGGGTGAAGCTGTGGATGGACACCATGGCCGGCACGGTGCCGCGCCGGAACAGGTGGGCCAGTTGGGTGCCGATCTCGTGGTGATAGGGCCAGAACCAGCGTTCGGCGCGGGCATCGGCCTCGTCGTCGCTCAGCCCGGCATTGCCCGGCACCGGCACCCCGCAGGAATTGACCGGGATCGAACTGGGGTCGCCCGGCTGGCGGTTGCAGTCGATGACCAGCCGGCTGATGCCGGCCAGCACGGCCGGACAGCCCAGCCGCTGCGCTAGGCCGCGCGTCACCTCGGCCGCGCCGATATCCCACGCCACGTGGGCATAACGATCCTCGGCGGCCAGCCCCAGCTCTGCCAGATGGGACGGAATCAGCGGCGACGCGTGGTCGCAGATCAGCAGCGTGTCGGCCCCGGCATGGCCGGCCACGGTTTCGAAGGGAGCGGGTTCGGGCTGGTCGAGAGGGATGAAATGCAGCATGATGACAATATACCAAGGGGCAGGATGCCGTGCAGCCCCCAGGGATTGGGGAAAAACCCCAAAAAAAGCCAACCAGCGTGTTGACTCACCCCCATGGTTTGCGTATTTTCCCCGCCTCCGGTCGCGCACCCCGGATTGTTCATTACGGGAAGCCGTAGGCGACCCGGGATCTTGCCCCGAAACCGCCGGACAAAGGGCGGCCAGGACCAGCAAGAGACCGATTTGTTGTGAAATCGTGCGGTGATTTTGAAGTTCGCGGGGGCGACGCAAACTCCAAAATCACCGCACCAGCGCAATAGGAAGTGGACCATGAAGATTCGCAACTCGCTGAAGTCGGCCAAGCTGCGCGACAAGAACTGCCGTATCGTTCGTCGCAAGGGCCGCGTGTACGTCATCAACAAGACGAACCCGCGCTTCAAGGCCCGCCAGGGCTGAGCCTTTCGGCAGACGCCGTTCGGTGAAAGCCGCGCCCTCCCACCCGGGGGGCGCGGTTTTCTTTTGTCCACCCCCAAGGCGCCGCCCCCCTTCCCGCTTGGTCCTAGGCCGCCCGGCTTGGCCCGCGCAGGCACCGTGCCCATATGCCGGGTATGAAGCGCATAGTGCTCTGCCTGAGCTTAGTCCTGTTGCTGGGGGCCAGCATGTCGTGCTCCACCGATCCGGTGGTGCGCACCGACCGCTCGGCCAGCCTGGACGCCCTGTTCCATCGCTTGCAGACCACCGATGACGACGAGGAGGCGCACCTGATCGAGGTGACGATCCGGCACGTCTGGGCGCAATCGGGGCGGCGCACGGTCGACATACTGATGAAGCAGGCGGCCGATGCCGTCCATGCCGGCCAAACCGACGAGGCGCTGGCGGCGCTGGACCAGGTGGTGGCCGCCGCCCCCGACTTCGTCGAAGGCTGGAACCTGCGCGCCACCGTTCATTACCTGCGCGACGAATACGGCGAGGCGGTGGCGGACATCGAGCGGGTGCTGGCGCTGGAGCCGCGCCATTTCGGCGCGCTTGCCGGCCTGGGCCGCATCCTGCTGGAGCTTGAGGAAAAAGAGGCGGCACTGCAGGCCTTCGACGCCGCGCTGGCGCTCAACCCCCATCTGGCCGACATCCGACGCAAGAGTAACGATCTGCGCGAACAACTGGCCGGCATTCCCATCTGACCCCCTCGCCTCAGGAAGACGCCGCCCGGCGCGGGGCGGTGGCCCATTGCACCGCCAGCACACCGGCCAGCACCATCCCCAGACCCAGCATGGCGGTGCCGGTCATGGCCTCGCCCAACAGCACCCAGCCCAGGATGACCGCCGTCAGCGGGCTGAGCAGCCCGAGCGAGGACACTGCCACCGGCGACAGCCGTTCCAGCCCGCGGAACCACAGGGCATAGGACAGCAGCGCGCCGGCCAGGCACAGATAGGCGTAGCCCGCCAGGTTGCCGGGACTCAGGGGCGGCAGCGGCGGCTCGGCGATCAAGGCCAGCGGGGCCACCAGCAGCCCGCCCAGAAGCAACTGCCAGCCGGTGAAGGCCAACACGGGCATTTCGCTTTTCCAGCGCCGCGCCAGATAGGTGCCGAACGCCATGCTGACGGCGCTGCCGGCGGCGGCGGCCATGCCCACACCGTCCCATGCGGTCTGGGGCGACAACAGCAGCGCCGCCATCCCCGCCACCCCGACCATAGCGCCCAGCGCCGCCGCGCGGGCCGGGCGCTCGCGCTCCACCACCCAGGCCAGCACCATGACCAGCAAGGGCTGGATGGACGCAAGCAGCGCCGCCAGACCGCCCGGCAGGCGATAGGCGGCCAGAAACACGAGCGCCTGGAATACCCCGATGTTCAACGCCCCCAGGATCGCCAGCCGCCCCCATTGCCCACGTCCGGGCCAGCGGCGGCACAGCAGGACCAGGGCGATGCCGGCCGGCAATGTGCGCAGGGCGGCGGCCGCATAGGGATGGTCGGGCGGCAGCCATTGGGTGGTGACCAGATAGGTTGACCCCCAGATGGCCGGGGCCAGCGCCGTCAACAGGACATCCGGCAGGGAATGGCGGAGGGAGGGGCTGTACATGGGATTACCTTGAGTTCAAGGTATCCTGAACGTGGGGTGGAGTTATCTTGATGTCAAGACAAGTTGGCGAAAACGCCGAACGAAAGCCGGATGCGGTGGATTTGATCGTGGATCAATGGCGCCGCGAACGGCCCGACCTGGACGTGGCGCCCATGGGGGTCATCGGCCGCCTGGGGCGGAGCGCGGCGCTGGTGCAGCGGCGGCTGGAGGAAACCTTCGCCCTTTTCGGCCTGACGCGCTGGGAATTCGACGTGCTGGCGACCCTGCGGCGAACCGGCCCGCCCCACATGCTGGCGCCTACGGCGCTGTTTTCGGCCTTGATGGTGACCTCGGGCACCATGACCCATCGCCTGAAAAGCCTGGAGGCCAGCGGCTGGATCTGCCGCGAAGCCAACCCCGAGGATGCCCGCAGCCTGCTGGTGCGCCTGACCCCGGCCGGGCTGGCGTTGATCGACATGGCGGTCGAGGCCCATCTGGACAATGAACGGGCCATCCTGTCCGCCCTGTCGCCGGCCGAGGTGGCGGCGCTGGACGACGCTCTGGCCCGCCTGCTGGGATGCCTGGAGGGGGGAGCGGAAACGGAAACGGCGGGCGCCTAGAGAATTTTCCGCTCTGACGAGGTCAGGACGGGAAACGCGACCAGCCCGCGCGGCGCCTGAGCGGCCCCCGCAGGGGGCGCCAGAGGCATGCCTGGAGATGGTTCCGTGTGAGCGGAAACAGCTCTAGGAAAATCACGTCGGCCCGGCCCGCGTTGCGCGCCAGGGCGCTTGCCTCATGCCCCGTGGGGCAAGGGGTCGTCGTCCGTGTCCTGGCGTCTGGTCTCCAGCAGCTCGACGCGCCGGCGCAAATCAGCCACCTGCTTCTCGATGCCGTCGTCGCCCAGCGCGCGCCGCAGCGCGTCGCTCACCCATGCGCCCACGGTACGGCCCTCGGTCTTGGCCCGGCGGACCACGGCACGGCGCAGATCGTCCGAAATGCCCCGCACCGCCCAGACCGATTCAGTCTTCGAGCACTCAGCCGAACCCATGGTGTCCACTTCGGCTGTCCGACAATTGTTCAACACAATTGGTCCCCACGTTCAGCCTCCCCCACCGTCGGACCGTGAATAGTGGAGATGATTAGCCCAGAAAATGCAGAAAATGAATATATGTCTCTCGTTTGCGGCGTGAGAGTCGTTATCAAATAAGCATCCTGTGGTTAGACCACTTTTGCCTGAAAGTAGTGCGTTCAGGTCCGGCGGCTCAGGTGCCGGCGCAGGAACTTGCGGGCCTCGTCCAGCAACAGCACGGAACTGGCAATGCCGGCCGCCAACAGCCATTCGCCGGCTTCCAGCGCGGTGGTGTGGAACAGCGCCTGGGCCGGCCCCCAATTGACCGCCACCGCCTGCAGTGTCAGCACCGCCGCCAGCGCCGCCCACAATTTGCCATTGGCGAAGATGCGGCGGTTCAGCGCCGATTCGTTGGCGACGCGGGCATTGAACACGTTGAACACCTGGAACAGCACGAAGGTGGTGAAGGCCAGGGTGCGGGCATGGGCGGTGTCGGCACCCTCGCTCAGCGCCCACCAGAACACCCCCAGCGTGCCGGCCGCCATGGTGGCGCCGTAGGCCAGCAGGCGCAGCAGGCGCGGGCGCGACAGGATGGCCTCGTCACGCTCGCGCGGGTGCTCGCGCATCAATCCGGCGCGCGGCGGATCAAAGGCCAGCGCCAGGGCGGGCGGGCCGTCCATGATGATGTTGACCCACAGGATCTGGATGGGATGGAACGGCACCGGCATGCCGGCCAGGGGCGCGACGAACACCGCCAGCAGGGCGCCGACATTGGTGGACAACTGGAAGCGCACGAACTTGATGATGTTGTCGTAGATGGTGCGGCCTTCCTGAACCGCCTGGACGACGGTGGAGAAATCGTCGTCGGTCAGCACCATGGTCGCCGCCTCGCGCGTCACGTCGCTGCCGGTGCGGCCCATTGCGATGCCGATATGGGCCTGCTTGAGGGCGGCGGCGTCGTTCACGCCATCGCCGGTCATGGCGACCACGTGGCCGCGCGCGCGAAGGGCCGCGACGATGCGCACCTTGTGTTCGGGCGCCACACGGGCGAACACGGCGATCTGGTCGATGCGGCGGGCCAGCTCGGCCTCGTCCATGCGCTCCAGTTCCGGGCCGGTGACCACGTCGCCGTCCAGGCCCAACTGGCGGCCGATGGCGGCGGCGGTGATGCGGTGGTCGCCGGTGATCATCTTGACGGCGATGCCGGCCTGGGCGCAGGCGGTCACCGCCTGCTTGGCCGACGGGCGCGGCGGGTCCATCAGGCCCACCAGCGCGGTCAGCACCAGCCCCTTGCCGGCGGCGGCCAGCGGATCGGCCAGGGCGGTCTCGTCCACCTCGGCCTCGGCCAGGGCCAGGACGCGCAGCGCACGTCCGCCCAGCCGCTCGACCTCGGCGCGCAGCATGTCGCGGTCGGCGGCCTCCAGCGGGCGGTCGCCCTCGGGCGTGCGCAGGGCGGTGACATGGTCGATCACCACGTCGGGGGCGCCCTTGGCCGCCATCACCAGCCGGCCGTCGTGGCGGTGCACGGTCAGCATCAGCTTGCGCGCGGAATCGAACGGCAATTCGGCCACGCGCGGCCATTCCCCGTCGGCGGCGGCCTTCTCGGCCAGCACCCGCAGCGCGCCCTCGGTGGGGTCGCCCACCAGGATGCGTCCGCTCTCGCCCTCGCACAGGCGGGCGTCGTTGCACAGCGCACCCGCGCGCAGGAACGGCGCCAGCGGCGGCAGCTCGCCCAAGGGGTCGTCGGGCATGACGCGGCCGGCGGCGGCATAGCCCTCGCCCTCGACCCGGAACCGGCGGCCGCCGGCCCAGCCGGCGCGCGCCGTCATCTGGTTCAGGGTCAGCGTGCCGGTCTTGTCCGACGCGATCACCGTGGTGGACCCCAGCGTTTCGACCGCCGCCAGCCGCTTGACGATGGCGCCCTTGCGCGCCATGCGGGCCATGCCGATGGCCAGCGTCACCGTCACCACCGCCGGCAGCCCTTCGGGAATGGCGGCCACCGCCAGCGCCACGGCGGTCAGCACGGTGTCGGCCAGATGGTCGCCGCGCGCCACCCCCATGCCGAGGATGATCGCCACCACCACCCCGGCCACCATGGCCAGCTTGCGGCCCAACTGGTCCAGCCGCCGCTGCAACGGCGTGCTGCTTTCCTGCGCGGTCTCGAGCAGGCCGACGATGCGGCCCATCTCGGTGGCGGGGCCGGTGGCGGTCACCACCATCTCGCCGCGGCCGCGCGTCACCACCGTGTTCATGAACGCCTGATTGGTGCGGTCGCCCAGCGCGGCGTCGGCCTCGGCCAGGGTGCCGGTATCCTTGGCGGAGGCGACCGATTCGCCGGTCAGGCTGGATTCGTCGATCTCAAGCCCGTGCGCCACCACCAGCCGGCCGTCGGCGGGCACGCGGTCGCCGGCCTCCAGCAGCACCAGGTCGCCGGGGACCAGGGTTTCGGCGCCGATCTCCTGTTTCACCGCGTCGCGGCGCACCCGCGATTGCTGGGCCAGCATGGATTTCAGCGTGTCGAGGATCTTCTCGGCCCGGTATTCCTGGTAAAAGCCCAGGCAGGAATTGAACAGGACCACCACCAGGATCACCACCATGTCGGTGGTGTCGCCGATCAGCCCGGCCAGGATGCCGGCCGCCACCAGGACCAGGGTCAGCAGGCTCTTGAACTGGTCCAGGAACAGCAGCCAGGCGGGGCGGCCCGGCTTTTCCGGCAGCGCGTTGGGGCCGTGGCTTTCCAGGCGGCGCGCGGCCTCGTCGGGGGCCAGACCCCGTTGCGCGTCGGTGCCCAGGCGCGCGCAGGTTTCTTCGACGCTCAGGACGTGCCAGGATTCGTGCATGGTGCCCCCCGTTGGCTGCACTTACCAACATAAGGCCAACCGGGGGGTGATCAACAGCCGGTATTGACCAGAAGGTGCAGGCTGAACAGGCGGTCGCGGTCCAGCCAGACCGCCTCGGGGGCAAAACCGCCCATGCGCGCCAGCCAGCGGAACTGCTCGACACCGTACTTGTAACACTCCTCGACGGCGATCAGGTCGCCGCGGCGAAAGGCGAAGCGGTGGCCGTCGATGGCGGCGGTCTGGCGCCGGGACGCCACCAGGGCGATCTCGACCCGGGCTTCGCGGGCGTTCCAGCGGGCGCGGTGGTCGAACCCGTCCACCTGGAAGTCGGCGTCCAGTTCGCGGTTGATACGGACCAGCAGGTTGCGGGTGAAGGCGGCGGTGACGCCCTGGGCGTCGTCATAGGCCGCCTCGAGCAGGTCTTGTGGCTTGACCAGGTCCACGCCCACCAACATGCGCCCGCCCACGCCCAGGACGCGCCCGGCCCGGCGCAGGAAGGCGCGCGCCTCGGCCGGGCGCATGTTGCCGATGGTGGAGCCGGGAAAGAACCCCAGCACCCGTCCGTCGCCGGCCCCGTCTGTCGCCGCGTCGGGCGGCAGGACCAGCGGGCGGGTGAAATCGGCCACCAGCGGGACCACGGACATCTCGGGATACAGCGCGGCCAGCCGGCGCGCCTCCAGCAGCAGCGGCTCGCGCGCCACGTCGATGGCCACATAGGCGGCCGGACGGTCCAGCGCCGCCAGCAGCAGCCGCGTCTTGCGCATGGAACCGCAGCCGAATTCCACCACCCGGGCATGGGGGCCGACCCGGCGGGCAATGTCGTGGCCGTAATCCTGCAACAGGCCGATCTCGGTGCGGGTGGGGTAGTATTCTTCCAGTTCGGTGATGCGGTCGAACAGCGCCGAACCTTCGGCGTCGTACAGGTACTTGCAGGGAACGGTGCGCGGACGGCGCGAAAGCCCCTCCAGCACCGCGGCGCGGAAGCCGTCATCGTGTTCACTTTGGCCCTTCATGCATCCTCCGCCAGGCGCAGCCCGGTGAATTGCCAGCGGGTCGCCGGCACCCAGAAATTGCGGGTGGTCAGCCCCAGGCTGCCGGGCGGCGTGGCGAAGCTGCCGCCGCGCAGGACCATGCGGCCGCTCATGAACTTGCCGTTGTATTCGCCAAACGGCCCCGACGGCGGGCGATAGCCGGGATAGGGACGGTGGGCGCTGCCGGTCCATTGCCATGCCGCCCCGGTCATCTGGCCGGGCGGGCGGCGGCTTTGGGCGGCGACCTCCCACTCGGCCTCGTCGGGCAGGCGGGCGCCGGCCCAGCGGGCGAAGGCGTCGGCCTCGTACCAACTGACATGCAGGACGGGGGCGTGGGGGGCCACCGGCCGCCGGCCCCACAAGCCCATGGCGGTCCAGCCTGCATGGTCGTCGCGCCGCCAGTAAAGCGGCGCCGCCCAGCCTTCGCCGCGAACCAGATCCCAGCCGTCGGCCTGCCACAGAAGCGGGCGGGCATAGCCGCCATCGGCCATGAATTCCAGCCATTCGCCGTTGGTGACCAGGCGGTCGGCCAGCCGGAAGGGGGCCAGCAGGCGACGATGGCGCGGCCCTTCATTGTCGAAGGCGAAACCGGCCCCGTCATGGCCGATCGCCGCCATGCCGCCATCGAACGCCAGCCAGCCAAGGGGCGCGGCGGGCGGCATGGGGCGGGGCGGGGCATCGACGCGCCAAGCGGGTTCCAGCGGATTGCGGGCGAACAGCGCCAGCCCGTCGGTCAGCATCAGTTCCTGGTGCTGCTCCTCGTGCGCCAGCCCCAGGGCCAGGGCCTCGGGGGGTGGGCCTTGCGCCAGCCGGCGGGCCATGGCCTCGTCCACCCGATGGCGCCACTCCACCACCCGCGCCACGCTCGGGCGGGTCAGCCAGCCGCGATCCCCCTGGCGCGGGCGGTCGCCCACGGTGTCGTAATAGGAATTGAACAAGTCGCGGAACGCCGGGTCGAAGGGCGGCTGGCCGGCCAGCAGGAAGGTTTCGAAGAACCACGTGGTATGGGCCAGATGCCATTTGGCCGGGCTGGCCTCGGCAAAGGCCTGGCCGCCCATGTCCTCGGGCGTCAGGTCGGCCACCAGCGCCTCGCTGTATGACCGCACCTGACGATAGCGGTGCGCGGGGTCGTCCGTCTCCATCGGCGCCTCCCCTGTGGTTGCCCGTCTCTATCCGCGCCCTATCCCTGGCGTTCGGCGGCGAACTGGTTGGGCGCCCGCGCCGCCACCAGATCGCAATAGGCGGCGTGATAGGCCTCGGCCATGGAGCGGGCGGGATGGCGCATGGCGCGCCGGCGCGCCGCCACCCCCATGGCCTCGCGCAGGCGGCGGTCGGCCAGCAGGGTGCGCAGGCCGGCGGCCACCGCATCGGCATCGGTGGGCGGCACGAACAGCGCGGCACCGCTCCACATCTCGCGGAGCGCAGCGGTGTCGCCCAGCACCAGGGCGGCGCCGGCCAGCGCCGCTTCCATCGCCCAGGTGCCCGGCCCTTCGGCGGTCAGCGCCACATAGACGGCGGCGCGGTTGAACCACGGCACCAATTGCGCCGGCTGCACCCTGCCCAGGCTGGATACGCCCTCCAGCCGCACCGGGTGGCCGTCGGCGTCGCTCTGGTCGCCGGCCACCACCACCGGCCAGGGCAGGCGGGGGGCCGCCGCCTCCAGCGCCGAGCGCAAGGCGGGATCCTCGCGCAGCATGCCGACCGACAGGATCACCGGCTCCTTCAGTCCGGGCGTGAAGCGGCCGGGGTCGCGGCCGTCGCGGATCACCCGGCCGGCGGCGACGCCGAAATGGCGGGTCAGGGCGGCCATCATCGCCTCGGTGGGGGTGACCACCAGGTCGGCGCCGCGCAGGCCATGCTGGAAGGCGGCACGGCAGATGCGGCGCTGTTCGGCATCCAGACGGCCATAGGCCGCCCCCGAGCCGGGATGGCCCGCCACCAGCACACGGCCGCACCATGGCAGCCCGGCATGCAGATAGCCGGTCAGGTGCACCACGTCGGGATTGAGCATTTCCTCGAGCGACAGCAGCCAGTCGGCCATCTGGCCGCGCTGGGCCAGATGCTCGGCCGGGCAACTGGCCGGATAGGGGCACTGCACCAGCTCGACCCCGCCCAGTCCGGCATATTCGATGCGCTGGCCGGGGCGAAGGGGGGTGAGCGCCGCCACCGTGACCTCGACCCCCAGCACCGCCAGCTCGCGCACCAGGGTGTCGGCGTGCGGCCACACGGTGCCGGGCGGCTCCACGGTCATCAATACGCTCGGCGGTGGCGGGGTGGGCGGGCTGCGCAGGGCCATGGTCACTGTCCTTGGCGGAAGTCCTGAAGGTCGAAGGTCCTTGCTGGGGCCGGTGCGGCGGCGCGCCGGCCGGGAAGAGGGGTGTCCATGCCACCACATCGCCGCCGGTTTTCCCCGTTCTCAAAAGGGGAAGTGGGCGTTTCAGAAGAGTTAGGCATATGTGCGCATATCTGGTCGTCTTATGGTTTTCGATGGGTGTGGTCGTCAGAACGGTATAAATAAAAACCGGTTTTGCGCTGCAAAATCCGCGGATCGTGCCGGCATTATTTCTTTTGATTGTCATGTGGGTGCGGATTTTTTCTGTCTATGATGGTCATCAGGTGCAACGACTGCCCGCGGAGGCTTCCATGAAGACCGACTGGCTGCCCGAAGCTGTCCTGGCCCTGGCCTTCGTCGTCGCCCTGGTGGCGCAAGCAGCCGGGTCCTTCCCATAGATCATCCGTCCGGCGACGGCAGGGGCGTCGTCGCCGGGCCGTTCAGTACCCGGCCGAAGCGGTCGAAGCGCGAGCCGTGGCACGGGCAATCCCAGGTGCGCTCCGCGTCGTTCCAGGCGACCACGCATTTGAGGTGGCTGCAGGCGGCCGAGCGGGCATGCACCTGGCCGCCCTCGTCGCGATAGATCGCCAGCTTGGCAAGCCCGCTGCGCACGATCGCGCCGCTGCCCGGGGCGATGGCGCCGACGTCGTCCACGTCGCCGCCGGTCAGCCATTGGGCGTAATGCTCGGCCACGTGCAGGTTGGTGTCGGCATAGGATCCGGCCGCCCGCAGCGTCACCCGGGCGGGATCGTACAATTGCGCCCAACGGTTCGACCGCCCCAGCACCAGGTCGGCAATCACCATGCCGGCGATGGCGCCGTGGGTGATGCCGTTGCCCGAATCGCCGGTGGCGATGAACACGTTGTCCGAATCGGCCGGATTGCGGCCGATGAAGGCCAGCCGGTCGGCCGGCTCCAGGATCTGGCCCGACCAGCGCGCCAGCACTTCCCCCACGCCGCCGAAGCGTTCGCGGGTCCACAATTCCAGGCGCGCCCAGCGGTCGCCGCCCTGGGCGGGGCGGCCGACCCGGTGGTCCTCGCCGCCGACGATCAGGATGCGGCGGCCATCGGCGGCGCGGCCGAAGCGGGCATAGTGGTAGGGGTCCAGGGTGTCCCAATAAAGCGCGTCGGCATCGCCGCCATCCTCCGCCGCCGCCAGGGCGACGGCATAGGTGCGCATGGGCACCAGCTTGCCGTGCACGGCGACGCGGTCGTTGATGGGGCTGTTGGTGGCGACCACCACCGCGTCGGCCACCACGTGCCACCCTTGGGCGGTGCTCACGCGGGCGGGGTGGCCGCCCTCCACCGAAACCACCGGGGCGTTGCCCGCCAGCCGGCCGCCGGCCCGTTCCACGGCGGCAGCCAGCCCGTGGATGAAGGCCCGCGGGTTCATGCGGGCCTGATTGGCATAGCGGATGGCCAGCCCGGTGCGGAAGCCGGCCAGCGGGGCGCACGCCTCCAGCCGCGCGCTCAGCCCGGCGCGAATGGCGGCGGCGGCCTCGGCGCTCAGGTCCAGCCCGCCGGCGGGCGGGTTGAACAGCCAGCCGTCCAGGCGGCCGAAATCGCAGGCGATGTCTTCCTCGGCCACCTGTTTCTCGATCATGTCGATGGCGGCAGCGTGGCTGTCGGCCACCAGCCGGGCGCCGGCGGCGCCGAACAGGCGTTCCAGATCGACGAAGCGGTCGTCCACCGCGCTGGTCAGATGGGCGGTGGAGCGCTCGGTCTCGCCCATGCCCACGGCGGGGCCGGCCTCGACCACCAGCACCCGCTGGCCGGCGCGGGCCAGATGCCACGCCACCGACAGCCCGGCCATGCCCGCCCCCACCACGCAGATTTCCGTGCGCAGATCGGCGGTCAGCGGCGCCAGCGGCGGCGGGGCGTCCGTGCCCGGTATCCAGACCGGCTGGCTTTCATCCGCGCGATGGGCCATGGCGATCTCTCCGTTCCACCGGCGTCACCATGTGGGCGGCGGCACCCGCCATGGAAAGCCGGCATTGGCCTTTTGGGGCCGTCCACCTGGGCCAACGAGAGAGGGGGCGGCGCGGAACCCGGGGCCAAGGGCGGGCGTTCCATCAAATGAACCCGAGATCACGGAGCCGCCCGATGAATGTTCTCGACGTGCTGCACGACGACCACGCGGTGGTCGAACGGCTGTTTTCCGACATCCTGCGGACCCCCAGCGCCGACAAGGGGCGGCGCGAGGAGCTGTTCCACGCGCTGAAGGAGGCGTTCATCAAGCATGCCCATGCCGAGGAAAAGGTGTTCTATCCCACCCTGCGCGACAAGAAGCCGTCGCACGACCTGATCGAGCACGGGCTGGACGAGCACCACGAGGTGGAAAGCCTGTTCGGCAAGATCGCATCGATTCCCGCCGATTCGGATGACTGGATCGACACGCTGGAAACCATCCACGCCAAGATCAAGGACCACGTGGAAGAGGAGGAAACCGGCGTGTTCCCCAAGGCCCGCCAGTTGCTGGGCGAGGGCGAGCTGAACCAGATGACCGAACGCTTCCTGCGCACCAAGGAACGCGAGGGGCCGCAGGCCTGACCCCGGCCGGGGCCGGGGGCGCCGCATGGCGCATGTGGCGCCTCCGCGCGCATGGCGCACATGGCGCCTCCGCGCCGGCCGACGGGCCGCGCGGGGGCGGGTGCGCCCTTCCCCCGGGTTACCCCGTCAGGCGGGCTTACTTTCCTCCAGGGGCGTGCACACCTTGCCACTATCCAAGCGGACAACTCCCTTCGTTCGTCCAGGGAGGTGAGCCTCTCTTTTTGGACAAATCCTATCATTACTGTCCAGGCAAGGTGATGCATATGCCGGAATTCGGAGTGATGGTCGCCGACCATATCCCCAATCTTCGCCGCTACGCCCGTGTCCTGGTCAGGGACGCGGTCCATGCCGAGGATCTGGTTCAGGACTGTCTCGAGCGGGCCATTTCACGCGAGCACCTTTGGCGCGAAGGCACCAACCTGCGCGCCTGGCTGTTCACCATCCTGCACAACCTCTACATCAACCAGTACCTGCGGCACGGCTCGGTCAACACCATGGTGCCGCTGCTCGACGAACACACCCATCTGTCGTGCCCGGCGCGCCAGATGCACAGCGTGACGCTGAAGGATCTGGCGCGCGCGTTCGACCTGCTGCCCGAACAGGAACAGCAGGTGGTGCTGATGGTGGGGCTGGACGGCATGCAGTACGAGGATGCGGCCGCCGCCCTGGGCGTGCCCATGGGAACGGTGAAATCGCGATTGTCGCGGGCGCGGCGGCGGTTGCGCCGCCTGCTGGATGGCGACCAGGCCATGGACGATGCCGCCCACGAGCGCGGCGGCGACGACGACACCCCCCATCCCCTGACCGACCCGGCCACGCCGCACCGGCTGACCGCCCATGGCGGGCGGCGCAGCGGGTAGCGCGTCTTGCGACCCGGGGTGGGGCCGGGCGTGCCGGTGCAGGGGCCTTGCGCGGCGGCATCGCGTGTCAAACGCGGCGCGCGATGCGCTTCGCTAAAATCCGCCGCGCCAAGCGGGTGGCCGCCGTGACGGCCGGGAAAGGCGCGGATGCGCCCGCCCGGCACGGGGAGATCCAGACGATGCCGACCGTGCGCCGCGCCGCCTAGATGTGGAGTCGCATGACGTTGTCACCGGCTAGCCCGAGTCGGCTGATGGGTGGTCGTGCCTGGAGGCTACCATGAGGTCGGTGCCAGTTGTATCGGTGGAGCCATCGCGGCAGCTCATCGGCGCGCTG